>JAUMBK010000001.1:0-3020 GCA_032115795.1 Saprospiraceae bacterium
ACGCAATGAACCTGGGCCCGCATCATTGACATTGGTAACCAATGGATTTTTGAATAAACACGTCACATTCGAATTCCAGCCGGCTCTCTGGTCAGCTTCATCCGACATGAAACGAAACGTCAGACATCCGCTATCATCTGTGGATGTAAACGGTCCAGGGATTGATGTGCCATAATATCCGCCTGCTGGAAATCCTGCACTTGTAATGCCGTTGGCGGAGCTTATCTGCGGCGAAGTAATGGACGGCCCATTGAATACGTACAATGCATCCCAGGAAGATTCGATGTTGATTGATGAAAACGTCACTTTCACATTGAAGCATGGGGTTGAGGGACAAATCGTCCATGTTATGTCTTCGAAAGCAGAATAGTTAGCTCCTGTGCCACCTGTATCTGTAAAGGATTGAGCACAGGCGGGCGCTGTTTTAAATGGACCTTCAGTTACCCACTGTGAATAGGTATTTCCAGCACACACGGTTCTCACATGAAGGTAATACACTGTATTAGGAGTTAGCCCACTGACGGATGCAGAAGCCGATGCGGTAGCCGTCCCGGAAGCGGGCGGTGTAGCTGAATTTGTAAATGCATATTCATAGCCCGTATTCCCTGTCGCATTCAGCTCCCAGGATGCTTCTGCTGTGTATGTTGTGACAGGAGCGACTTTGACATGCACAGGATACAGGCATGTGGGCATTGCACCAATAAGTTCTGTTTGCCAGACTCCTCGCCCATAGGTGGATGCATATAACATTTGGTTTGTATAATCAATTTCCAGATCGGTCACCTCCACATTTGGCAATCCATCTGAAAAAAGTTCCCAGGTCGCCATGTTGTCGTCTTTGTAAAAAACACCTCCGTCAGTACCAACGTAAATACCATTATTTGAACCTGCCTGATAAACGATGGATGAAACCGGGATGTTAGGCAGATTCGATGAAACGTTCGTCCAGGTAGCTCCTGCATCAATGGATTTGAACACTTTATTGCCACTTGAAAAGTTTTGACCCACGAGCCACAAGGTGGTCGGAATGGTGGGATGCACGGCAATATCATTGGCCCCACTCAAAGTTACTGAGTGGTTTGACCAGCTGGTTCCTCCATTTGTTGTTTTGTATAAAGTAAAGCCACCTAAGCCAGTATAAATATAACTTGAATCTGATGGAGCGATGGCAAGGACAGTCTTTGTTGAAGTCCCAATCTGGGCTGTGGTCCCAATGGAGGTCCAGGTATTTCCCTGGTTGGTAGACTTGTAAATCTGTTGGAAAGCGGCAAGTAATGATGTATTGTTTTGTGGAACCAGGTCATAGGGAGTAACCCATGCTCCCTGGGGTGCTCCGGAGATGTTATTGTTTATATTTGTCCAGTTTGCACCACCATCTGTTGTTCTGTTGATGTCTCCAAAATAGAGGGAACCGTACATGATATTGTGGTTCAATTTGTTTACTTTACAATCCATACCATCACCGCCAAGCTCATCAATCCATACCCCATTCGATCCCATTTTTTTTGTACCGTTGTCCTGTAGTCCAGCAATGACTACCGGACTTGTCTGTCCAACACCCATCTTGTATATCTGGCTGATAACCATGCCATTTGTCTTATGCTCCCACTTAGTTCCACCATCCGGGCTGCGATACAATCCGCCATCATTGCCCTCCCAAAGAACGGTTCCCTGCCATTCAAAAACGTGCTTATCTGCGTGGACAGTCTGGATGCCAGATGCCCCTGACCAGTGATTTTTCAAGGCCCAGTTGGTGCCTCCGTTGGTTGATTTCCAGGTATTCACTCCGCCCACATATACAGTATTGGCATTGGCCGGATCTGCGGTGAGGGCGAGGTCATACCACCCTTGTCCACCGGCATCAGACCCATTGGATGACCAACCTAGTAAGTTGGGAGTGGTCGCCATGGCTGTAAATGAGGAAGATGCTCCAGAGGTGGTGGATCTGTACAGGCCCAGGAAGCCACTGTCAGATGAATTGGAAGCGAGAGCGTATACATAGGTATTATTGGCAGCAGTTACAGCCAGAGAAATCCGATTAGACCCGGAAATTGTCTGCATGCTTGTCCAGGTAACACCATCGTCTGTTGACCGCCAGATTGCATCGCTTGTAGATGCATACCAGGTATTGGCAGTGGCACCGGGCTTGGCCTCAAGATCGTAGAAGTTACCGGTCCTGACCTGTGTCCATGTCGAGCCGGCATTGATTGTCCTGTAAATTCCATTGGAAGTGGCAGCGAGGAGTACATCCGGATTGTCTGGATCCATCAGTAAACGACGAATGACTCTTAGATCGGATGTGGCCCAGTTGAGTCCTGTTGTTGAGAAGGTTGTACCTCCATCTACCGACTTTAAAATACCTACAGAGTAATTATCTGCAGCATCACCATCACCTGTAGCAATGTACATTATATTGGGTGTCGTTGGGTGAATTGCAATCCCGGAAACACCCATGGTTGCCAGATTGTCTGTTGTGACAATCCAGTTATTTCCACCATTCGTTGACTTCCAAAGTCCACCACCGGCAGCTCCGGCATAAATAATTTTTGTATCTGTAGGATGAAAAGCTATACTTGCTATCCTTCCAATACCTGCGTAACCACCTATGGTAAAATTGGGGCCTGATGACTGCCAGTTTGCCTGAATTGATCTGTTTTTTTGTTGGTTTTTTCGCTTAAAATTTTCCATTTCAACCTGAACGACACCCGCAGGGGGAAAAACACCTGCAGAGTCAACCCTGTTTTTCCAATACCACTCCCATCTCTTAAACTGTTTCCATCCTTTTCCTTTTTCTATCTTCCTGTCCTTCCAATATTCCTCGAATTGTTTCTGCATTTCAAAAAAATTGGAGGTTTCTGAAGTAACCCAGGGTTGAGCCGCCAGATAAGATGAAACAAAAAGAAAAAACAGTTTTTGTTTGGCCATTTCTATTCTCTTAAGAGAGGAAAGCGTTAAACAAAAAGCCAAACCTGTCTGCTGTTTTGATCGAATTTCTCTCTTTCAAAGAAACAAAGTTTACA
>JAUMBK010000001.1:3030-5819 GCA_032115795.1 Saprospiraceae bacterium
GATTGAGTTGATTCTGTGTAAAATTATAAAAAGTATAGAAAATCAACAGATAATTAAACATAAAATATTATCAAACAACGTCAATCATGATCTTACCTGAACCATTAGATATAGAAATTAAGTAAAGAAGCGATGTGTTACAATGTCTTTTATGGCACGCAATCAAAAATCAATACGAAAACGTACATTTATTCGCCTCCCTGTGAGGTTGTTTGGTAAGGCATATTCCTCATTGGTCAGTGTTTTTATCCAGTTGACAGATGCCTGATTGGCGATTTGCAACAGATTGAACGCTTCTAGGCTCAGCCAGCTGCTTTCAGCAAAACGCAAGGGATGATTTGGTTTTCGGGATTTCCACGCTGCTTTCCATAACTGAAAAGAAAAACCTATGTCAATGCGATGGTACGGCTTAAGCCTGAAAAAGTTACGGAATGCAAGGTTGTTTTCCCTCGGCCCATAAGGTAATCCGGTGCCGAATGAAAAATTGAGATTGACTTTGACATTTTCATTTCTTGGAAGGTAATCCTGAAAGAACATATTGAGTGTCATGAGTTGGTCTGTAGGGCGGGGCACAGTATTTACTACGACCGGTACCCTCACAGAATCGATAACTTCATAACGCAGATGGTTTACGCCTGCAATGCGCTCGCGGGCTGTCAGAAAAGAAAGATTAATCCAGGATTCAGCACCTGGTACAAATTCTCCATTGACTCTGAAATCAATGCCGGTAATGTAACCGGTCGAATTATTTTCTCCGGCATATCGAATACGCACATTGTCAAGTTCGTACGAAACGAGATCGTACAACTTTTTATAGTATAACTCAGATATAAACCGGAAAGGCTTTTTACTTATCAATGGCCAACTAAAATCATACGAAAGCCCCCCCACAACATGCACTGATTTTTGTGCCCGCAAGGCTTGATTGATCGTTCCATCAGGCCGACGCATCTCTCTATACAGGGGTAATTGATGGTATAATCCTCCAGACAACTTAAACGAAATATCATTCTTTGTTTCCAGTGGCTTATACAGGATTTGCACACGTGGGCTCCATAAGGCCTCGCCACTCAGAGAACGGTAGGAGAACCGGGTCCCTCCAATCAATTTCAGCTCATGCGACTGATTTCGGATGGAGTATGCATCTTGTAAAAAGACCTGCACCCTATCATTCCTGAGATTGTTCTTGCTTTTCAAAACCCTGGATAGCAGAAGCGAATTGGAAGCATCCGGTAAGGAGTATCCTGCAGAATCAAGGCGTTCCCATTCACTGATCTGGTCGTCAAATTGTTCGTACTGGTATTTTATTCCCCACTGTAAAAAATGGGATTGGCTTGTTTGCCCAGATACTGGCAGCTGGTATTCCCACCCTCCTTTGTGCTCCACATTTCTGATGGTATTAAACAAAAAATTGCGGGCAAACGTATGTTGTGTGCCTGATCCCAAAACTGCAATTTCCTGCCCGGTATTATCACCAATGGCAGTCTCTATTTGCGACAGGCGGTAATAGCCCAGAATGTCATATTTCTCTTCCTCCGCTCCCTGGTACGCCGAAGCCATCCATTTGAAAAACAGCGGATTTCGCTTTCGTTCAGGCACATAGGTCCAGGCAAGCCCCGTCATGCCATAGACAAAGGCATTGCTCTCTCTGCCCTCAAAGAGAGTGTTGAGTTCAAGTTGAAAATCAATCGTTCCTTTTTTACTTCTCCCGGAAGAGGGGCGGAAGTTATACACACTGGTATTGTAATTGGCAATGAAAGCCACTTGCCACTCCCTGCTAATATCGTAGCTTAGATAAGCCTGAATATCAGAAAAAGAGGGTACGTATTCTCCCTTTATATTCGAAGCACCCAGAAGATATGCATTGGTCTTATACCTTGCGCCGAGAAGGTATCGAAATCGATTATAGGCATTTGCCCCTAAACGCCTGCTTCCTTCCATGTGGGCCGAAGCACCCAGTAAGCTTGCTGTAACACTGGCGTGAAATTCTTCCGGTCGTTTGTAACGGATATCCAGGACGGAGGACATTTTATCGCCATATTTTGATTCAAAACCGCCGGACGAAAATTCCAGATCCCGAATCAGATCTATGTTGGGAAAACTCAGCCCTTCCTGCTGGCCACTTCGAATGAGTTGAGGTCTGAATATTTCAAAATCATTGACATAAACCAGGTTTTCATCATAATTTCCTCCCCTGACGCTGTATTGTGACGTAAGCTCGCCCCCTGATCCGGCATTGACACCCAAAGCAATGTGTGGCAAGATACTTTCAAAATTTCCGGATGCTGTTGGTAAGATCCGAAGTTCCGTTACTTCTTCGCGGACGATCCCAACATCTTCAATTTTACCAGCCCGAACAACAATATCAATATCCGCCTCCTTCGGAACCAGTTTGACATTAATACTCCTTTTTTGCCCAGCTTCAAGCGCATCGACCTTGACCGACATTTCTTTATACCCCAATCTGGAGAAGACTATCCTAGCCAGTTTACCCGCTTCCACCTCCAATCTGTACTGACCAAAGGCATCCGTTTCAGCTACCCTGCTGGTGCCTTCTGCGTATACAGTGACAAAATCAATTGGCTGACCGGTATCCAGATCACGCACCAAGCCAAATACAATGGCATTTTGACCCGCACCTATGGACTGCAAAAACAATAGCAGAACAAAAGTCATGCACGCCTGATACATTGCCGTGTTTTTGAAAAAAAAAGAAATGCGTGTTCGATCAGGCATACAGGCCATCCACTCCCAGGTTTTTCAGGCCATAAATTGCAAGGTGGGGGTTT
>JAUMBK010000002.1:0-10842 GCA_032115795.1 Saprospiraceae bacterium
ATTTTTTTATAAATAAATTATAAAGCACACATTATCAATTTATTGTAAAAAAGTTTTTTTTCAAAAAAACCACATTTTTGGGGAAGATGGCAGGGTTGTGTTTATATTCTGTTAGCGATGCAGTCTGAAAAGTCCCATCAAAAAGTGGAAAAAGCCCGTGCGAGTCTTATCTCCAGAAATTTGAACATGAACATTTTTGGAACAGAATGATTGATTAAATTGCACGGAGATGTCAATCGCAAAGTTGAGGCGGAAGCATGAGAGCGGCAAACAACAGGGAAGGAAATTCTTATGTGAGTACTCTGTGGTAATAACGAAAAATTGCGCAAAGCGTAAACAACCAAATAACGAACGTATGAAAATATTGGTAAATGATGGCATCGAGCCGATAGGCAAATTCCTGCTCGAAGAGGCGGGATTTGAAGTGGATACAAACAAGATTCCCCAGGAAATGCTGGCCGAAAAATTGCAGGACTACGATGCAATCTGTGTCAGAAGCGCGACAAAGGTGCGTCGTGAGCTCATTGATGCCTGCCCCCGCCTGAAGGCGATTGGAAGAGGCGGTGTGGGTATGGACAACATTGATGTGGATTATGCCCGGTCAAAAGGCATCCACGTAATCAATACCCCAGCGGCATCTTCACGCTCTGTCGCTGAGCTCGCAATGGGCCACATGCTGAGTTTGTCCCGGTTTTTACATCAGGCCAACCGCGAAATGCCAGCCGAAGGAGGCCAACGGTTTGACGAACTTAAGAAAAAATATGCCCGGGGTGTGGAGCTGGAAAACAAAACCCTCGGCATCATCGGCCTGGGACGCATAGGCCAGGAAATGGCTCGTCTGGCATTGGGTATGGGCATGCATATTCTTGCTGTGGATCCATACATGCAAGAGGTTGCACTGCCCGTGGGAAATCCTGAATGGAATTTTATCGCCAACCTGCAAACAGTACCCCTGGCCGAGATGCTTTCCGGTGCGGATTACATCTCGTTGCACATTCCGTTTACCGGAGCCCCGGTGTTAGGACCTGCAGAGTTTCAGCAAATGAAAAAAGGAGTCATCCTTGTCAATGCCAGTCGTGGTGGAACAATCGATGAACTGGCCCTTCTTGAAGCATTGGGTGACGGAACCGTAGCCGGGGCAGGACTGGACGTATTTGAAAACGAGCCTAATCCAAGGCACGAACTTCTCGTTCACCCACGCATTTCACTGACGCCCCATATCGGCGCTTCAACTGAAGAGGCGCAGAATAAAATTGGTGAGGAACTGGCCAAACGCATGATAGACGCATTGAAATGAGCAAGAAAGGCATGCTATTCATTGCACAAATTCGGTGTCGAATTTTATACGGTGTAGTATGCTGTGACGCAGCGCAAGTTGAAACAAATAGAAACGCATGAAGGTAAAAACCCTCTTTTTCTGTAGCCATTGTGGTGCCGAATCTCCCAAGTGGGTGGGTAAGTGCAATTCCTGTGGCGAATGGAACACCTACCAGGAAGAAGTAGTTGAAAAAAAGTCGACACAGGAAGAAAAGGCAGAGGCATGGAAGGGTTCGAAGAAGGAAAGGCCCAAACCCCGGCTTCTGGAAGATGTTTCCGGCCTGGAATCTTCCAGGATAGATACCGGTGATGCCGAGTTAAACCGTGTTTTGGGAGGTGGATTAGTCCTTGGCTCTGTTGTGCTTGTAGGAGGACAGCCAGGCATCGGCAAGTCAACGCTCATGCTGCAACTGGCAATCCGCCAAAAGACAAAAGTCCTTTATGTTTCGGGGGAAGAGAGCGACGACCAAATCAAGATGAGGGCACTGCGGCTCGATGCAAAAAGCAACCATTGTTATGTGTTTACAGAAGTAAATGTAAGCCACATCCTCAAGGAGGCAAACCGCCTCGAACCTGCGCTGATCATCATAGATTCGATCCAGACCTTGCTCAGTCCGCACATTGACAGTCCGCCGGGTAGCATTTCTCAGGTTAAGGAATGCACGGGTGAATTGCAGCGATTTGCCAAAGAAACGGGCATTCCGGTGATGATCATTGGGCACATCACAAAAGAAGGTGGCATTGCCGGGCCAAAATTGCTCGAGCACATCGTGGATGTCGTACTGCAGTTTGAAGGTGACCAGCATTATGCCTACCGCATTTTACGTACATTAAAAAACAGGTTTGGCTCGACAGATGAAATTGGCATTTACGCCATGGATATCCATGGACTCAGGGAGATATCCAATCCGTCAGAATTGTTGATTTCACCTGATGATGCGCACCTCAGCGGCAGCGCAATCGCTGCTTCGATCGAGGGCTTACGTCCATTGCTGGTGGAGACGCAGGCCCTGGTAAGCCCCGCCATTTATGGCAACCCACAGCGATCGGCGACGGGATTTGATTTGCGTCGTCTGTCGATGCTGCTTGCAGTACTCGAAAAGCGTTGCGGCTTGCCTTTTGGCCAAAACGATGTATTCCTGAATATTGCCGGCGGAATCAGGGTGACTGACCCATCTATAGATCTGGCAGTGGTCGCTGCACTGATCTCCTCCCTACAGGACATCCACATCAGTAAAAAAATCTGCTTTGCAGGGGAAATCGGCCTGTCTGGAGAAATTCGCCCCGTCAGCAGGGTGGAACAGCGCATCCAGGAAGCAGGTAGACTTGGTTTTCAAACCATCTATATTTCCGCCTACAAGGTAGACTTTTTAAATTCCAGAAAGGACAGCATTGAGGTAAAAACACTGACGAGGATTGATGATTTATTGATGGATGTTTTTTCGTAAAGAGAGGCAAAATGGTTCTTCAGGCACTAAAATATACCGTGTATTATGATGGAAACTGTGGTTTGTGCCACGCTTCCATCCGGTGGATTCACCGCCGTGATACGAAAAAAGTATTTCAGTACATTCCATTGCAAGAGGCGGGTGGTCATTCACCCGAAATTGCCCGTGCAGACAGTGTTGTATTGCGAGATCAGGCCGGGCAGCTGCATTTCCGGAGCGGAGCCGTCGGACAGATTTGCCGCGCCCTTGGCTGGCCGTGGAAGGGAGTATTTTATGTATTTAAATGGGTGCCTGTGCCAGTGGCAGACAGGATGTACGATCTTGTAGCAAGAAACAGGCATCGCTGGAAGGGCAGGGATGCATCATGTACTGTGCCATTGCATTCTCCGAAACATGACAGTGTGTAAGCCACAATGGCCTCTATAACTGGCAGTTGGAATGACTAGTCCAGCTCAACCCGATGGCTATCTTCCCTATAATCATCCAGCCGCATCAGGGGGATCCGGATGTAAAAGTCTGTGCCAGCGCCTACAATGGTTTCAAAGTAAATCTTGCCATTAAACGATTCAATCATATTGGCGGAGATGGCCAGTCCCAAGCCTGTTCCTGAATTCTTTGTCGTAAAGTTGGGGGTAAATACTTTCTCTTTCATAGAATCCGGAATACCGGAACCATTGTCAGAGATGCGGATGACGGCATCTCCGTCTTCCCTTTTCAGTTCGATTTCGATCTTTCCCCTTCTCGTTTCAGGGATTGCCTGAATGGCATTTTTCAGCAGATTGTTGAGTATTCTGACCAGGTGATGCTTGTCTGCAAAGACGGTTAGGTCGTCAATGGGTTCAATCATATTGATATCCATGTCATCGCGTTTTCGGAATAGATCATGGATGGTTTCGACAATTTCGTTCAGGACTACTTTTTCATTGGTGGCCTGCGGCATGGATGCAAAATTGGAAAATTCATTGGCTATCTGGCTCAGGTTGTCGATTTGCTCAATCAGTGTCAGGGATATTTTAGGAATCATTTCCTGTGCTTTTTCAGGCTGGTCCTTTGCCGCCCTTTCCAGATACTGGATGCTGAGCTTCATGGGCGTAAGAGGGTTTTTAATTTCATGCGCCACCTGTTTTGCCATTTCTCTCCAGGCCATATCCCGTTCCGTTTTTGCCAGCAGACCTGCACTTCGTTCCAGTTCCTGTGTCAGGTTGTTGTAATCTGTGATTAACGTACCAATTTCATCCTGCGAATTCCATTCGAGAAGTTCGTTTGACTTACCCAGCTTGAATTTTTTCAATTTTTCAGCCAGGATGGTCAATGGTTGGGTAATCGAGTTTGCAATGGTAATGGCAATGGCTCCGGCAATCAGAAACAAGAAAATATAGGCATTCAATATGGTGCTGAGAAAATTGATGATGCTGCCCGAAGAGGCATCTGAGGCCAGATGATGAATGGCAACATAAGCGAAAGGACGGCCATTGCCAAGTGCAATGGGCACAAATTCCGTTTTGGTATTTTTTTCCTCCTCGCTGTTCTTTCTCAGCAAGTT
The DNA here is from genome assembly GCA_032115795.1 of Saprospiraceae bacterium. Lineage (GTDB taxonomy): Bacteria > Bacteroidota > Bacteroidia > Chitinophagales > Saprospiraceae > OLB9. The sequence continues at coordinate 4,309 of JAUMBK010000002.1, forward strand.
GGTCCCGCTTGGGTGAACCAGCCCGAACGGCAGAAGCCAGCGGACCTTCCCTTTTTGTGTTGAACCTGTGATTTGCCCAAACTGATCATAGAGCGTCAACTCTTTGCCATGGACATCTGATAAGTCTTTCAATTTGCTTCGAAGGAAGGAAAGCGCGTAATCTTCATCTGCAAAGTGCTGAATATCAGAACGGATATGTTGCACAATGGAGGTGGTTTCTTTTTCATTTTTGGCGGCCTGGTTTGCCTGAATCAGGTTTTGAAAATAAAAGGCTGTGATGGCCCCAATGACAAAGAAAGTCACTAGAATCAGAACAATGACGGCCAGTTGAATGCGGGTTTTTAATGACGATTTGTCGCCAAATTTCATGGAAATGCTGGTCGGCAGGAAAGGCACCCGTGTATGAATCAGTGCCAGCACAATCATGATCAGTCCAGCCAGCGTAAACAGGTAGGAAAAGAGGGATATAGGCTTGATCAGACCGGATACTTTTTTCCAGGATACAATTTTGTATTGCGGTGTCGGGTGGCTTACCACAAAAGAATACCCATGCTTGATGGCCGTTTTTTGGATCGATGCCAGCAGGGTGGCATCGGGAACGGATTCTCCATTTTCTGCTCTGTCAATCAGCTGATTATGACTGAAACAGGCATAGCCAAACCGGTGCATTTGGTGTTTTTGCTTATTGAGTTTTGGTGCAAGTGCACCTTCTTGTACCACAAACAAATACCACGAATTGCTTTCGGGCTGGATAAATGCATCATCCTCTGCCACTGATCTGGCAATCTCAAAACGGATGAAATAGGTATCTTCAAACGGATTATGGTAAATATTTTTTCCTGCAATGGTGGATTGGTCAACCAGCTGCCTGAGTTTGTAATAGTCGGCAAAGTGGTTTTGAAAAAGGGTGGTTCCCGATTTTTTTTCAAACAACTCGATGGAAGTGCCTGCCTCAGCCATACTCGCTGCAGGTTTTCGGAAAATAAACTCATACAGATCGTTTCGGTCCAACCGGGCAGGGGCGTCAAGGCTTCCAATGGTGGTGAATACATTGCCCTTAAACAAACTGTCCTGCATTGCTTCCAGACGGCCTACCATGGTTTTGTCTGTCGGAGCAATCAGGGTTGCAGGGAATGATTCACGGGAGAGAATGTCTTTTTGCAGTCCAAAATAAAATAAGCCCACCGAGACAAATGCAGAAAAAAGCATCAACCACCAGATGAGGTAGGTTACCTTTTTTTCCCGGGTTTCGCAATAGGCATCCAGCATTAAGGAATAGGCAGCGACAAAAAGCAGCAACATCCACACAGGTACATCAGGCAGGCCTGCAACAATGTAAACCAGTACACCTGCGATCCAGCCGATGCTAAGCCAGCCGAAGCGGACTTTTGTGGGCAACTTTGATTTGGTCAGTTGCTCATGCAACAGGTGTGTGCCCAGAAAAACCAGCAGCATATACAGAATCAATGCTGTCACAAAGACGAAGCTGGTTGCATCAAATTGCATCAGTGTTTCACTCTCCAGTTCTACCCCGGGATGCATCATAAATTGCGCCATGAGATACAGCCCGGTGCTGAATGCAATAAAAGTAAAGATGCCGGTGCTGAATGCAAGCCAACGCGGTCCTGTTTTGGCGGAAATAAGAACAAGCAGGGCCTGCTTGGATGCAAAAATGAATAAAAGAAGTCCGATAATCCAGATATCCACAATCAGGTGCCCCAGGTTCGGGGCCAGCAACGTACTTTGGCTGGTTGGTTTGATCAGAAAGAAGCCGTCAAACCAGGATTGCATTGCCGGCAGAAAGCAGGCAATTTTTCCACCCGCCAGCCAGGCCATCAGGATGAGACCATTGCTTCTTTTAGGCATGTAAAAAAATCGTTGCCCAAGCCACATTCCTGTCAGGGCGAAAAAGACAAAAAAGCAAAGCCAGCCAAGTCCCCTGTATAAGATCAATCGGGGATGATCCAGGACAGAAAAGGCAATGTTCTGGTTGCCAATGCGTACCGTATGAACTCTACCGCCTTCCAGGTCATTACCGATGACCTTGTCAAACGGTGCCAGCGCCTGACAGGCCTGCATTCCCTGCCAGGTAGCTTTGGCTGTGTATGCACCAGTATCAATGCGAAAAATGGCTTCCGAGTGGCCTGTGTTAATTGCCTGTGTTGTGCAATCCGTCCAAAAAAGAAGAGTGTCGTTTTTTTCCAGTAAAATTTGAAATGGAGAGGAGGACAAGGTTGCTTCAAACTGCTGTACGTTTTCCTGTGCCGGGCTGGCATCGGAATTCAGCAGTGCCATGTACTGCCCTGCCGTAGTTTTGTCGAGGGCCGCCTGTCGTTGCAATGCCGCTTGAAAAGCGGCAACCAATGAGGCATCATCCCTTGGTGTTTGGCCGGAAAAACTAAATACAATAGCCATGACAAGGGCTATGCCTGCCCATCGCAAAAAACGGGATAAACGGAATCGACCTGCCATATTTGGGTGCAATGTAGGACAAATTAAACATAAAAATAAAATAGAATATGAAATCAACTGGCGTAATACATCATAAATTCACAAGCAACAATGATTCTATGGCTAATAATACTCCCTGTGGAAAAAAAAATATCAAGCACCCTACCGTGGTCAGATAGGAAAGTTACCCCATCTGACTAAGCCAACATAGAAAAGCGTAGAGCAGATGGTTTGAAAATTGTATCTTTGTTTTGCATGCCGCCTTGCCGCTTTCACGAAGGTGGAAGAGGAAAGTCCGGACAACGTAGGGTGCCGCACCACCTAACGGGTGGGATTTTGCCGGTATGGTTTTCCATATCACGGCAGGGTACAGCGTAGTGTCACAGAAAATAACCGCCACACCCCGGTGTGGTAAGGGTGAAAATGTGGGGTAAGAGCCCACGTGGTGTTGTAGCAATACAATATCAGGACAAACCTTGCGGGTTGAAATGCCATGTATATTCAGGTTTCCTTCGGGGAGAAACTTACCCGGTTTTGCAGCGTTTGCTCGCCTGAAGGGGTAGGCAGCTTAGATAAATGGCAAGGGGCAGACAAACGTCTGTTACAGAATCCGGCTTATAGGCATGCACTTTTTTAGAAAAGTATTTCCGGAGTACTGAATGGTACTCCGGATGCTTTTTTGCAGCAGGCATGTTGTCATTCTTTATCTGCATTCAGCGTTGGAGAAGGCGGTCTGACAAAATGGCAATGATTGAATTCACACAGAGTGTGATAAACTAAAAATAAATGTATGAAAATTCGCATAAACGGAAATTCCCTCCGGCTTCGCCTGTCTCAAAAAGAGGTGACAGATTTAGTCGTCAATGGCCTTGTTACTTCTGTGTGTCACTTTCCTCAGGGAGCATTCCAATACAGCATAAAAACAAGCGACAAGGCGCTTCTTTCTGCGGAGATCAGTGACGGAGATATCCTCGTACATGTACCTCACGGTTTTGTTGATGGCTGGGATGGCGATGAAAGGGTAGGCTTCGATTATCGCGACGAAAGTGGTCTGTATATACTTGTCGAAAAGGATTTCCAATGTCTTAAGCCCAGGCCTGAGGAGGACGAATCAGGTTTGTTTCCCAATCCCCAGGCCGACCAGCCACATTCCCATTGCTGAGCGATGGCACAAAGCTTCCAGCAGTGGCCCATTGTCCGGATTCGCCACGGAGAGACGATGCACATCCAGGACTTTCTTTCGGTAGAAGAGCCTCTGCAGATTGAAGTTGCCGGAAGGCCGTTGAGCATTACCATGCGGACACCCGGCGACGATGTGGCACTGGCAATCGGCTTTCTGTACACCGAGGGCCTGATTTCCAGCATCGATCAGGTAGCAGATGTCATCCAGAAAGAGGAAAATACCGTCAATATTCTCCCCGCACCCGGCACACAGATCCAGCCTGACAAGGTGGATCGAAATTTTTACGCCACCTCAAGCTGTGGGGTGTGCGGAAAGTCATCCGTCGCATCCATTGCCGCCACCTCCATGTACGTGCCCCCGGCAGGAAAGATGTCAGTTCACTGGCCAGTATTTGCCGGTTTGCAGGACCAGCTGGCAAGCGTCCAGAAAACATTTGAACTCACCGGCGGCTTGCATGCATCAGCCTTGTTTGATGGTAACGGAGACTATCTTTACCATAGCGAGGATGTAGGCAGACATAATGCACTTGACAAGCTGATCGGACATGCTCTCATGGCGGGCAGGTTGCCTTTGTGGCAGCATATCCTGCTTTTGAGCGGACGAGCCAGCTTTGAACTGATACAGAAAGCATCCATGGCCGGTGTCCCCGTCATCGCTGCCGTCGGTGCTCCATCCACGCTAGCAGTCAGTCTCGCTGAAGAGAATCACCTCACCTTAATTGGGTTTTTGAAAAAGTCAGGAGGAAACATATATACCCATCCGGAAAGAGTGCACATGCCATGACAGGCATTGTGATGATGGGTGGAATGAGTTCCAGGATGGGGACAGAGAAGGCGTCACTCTTGTGGCAGGGACAACCCATGTATCGACATTGTTACCAGCTACTTTTGGGTATTTGCAAGGATGTATTTCTTTCTGCCGGACAACACCCCTCGGTGATTGCGGACAGTAATTTGCCTGTTATTTACGATTTCGCAGCTGGAGAAGGACCGATGACGGGGCTCATTTCCTGTTTCAGACAAACCAGGGATGCACTTTTGGTGTTGCCTGTAGATATGCCCCTGCTGGGCAAAGAGGAAATAAAGGTGTTGCTAGAAATCCATGCGTTAGCGAGAGGGTGTACCGCCTATTACAATGCGCAGGCCAGCGTCTATGAACCCTTGTTCAGCATTTGGGAGCCGCACATGCTTGCATTACTGGAGGAAGAGTATGCCGCTGGTGGCCGTTCGCTTCAGGCATTCATGAAGCAGAGAAAGATTGAAAAACTGACTTTTCCATACCAGCACAAACTGGTGAGTGCAAACACTCCCAGCGAATGGCAGGCGCTGGTTGCCCAGGCTCACACGCAGGCAAAGTAAACCAAATCACGCTGCATCGGCATGTGTTAAAGAATTTCAAACGGTATAACTTATTGGTGTACCTTTGCGTTAGCAAGAAATAAAAAATGCTGACCATGTACAAAATGAATGGTATCCTTCTTGCCATGTTTTTTACCTCTGTTTTAGCTGCACAAGCTAAAATGCCCGAAAGTGACGGAACAAAAACGCAACTCAATATAGAGGGAAAAATATATCCCGCGTTGATCACAGAAACAGGAGACACCCTCATTCTTGTTGACCTTGACGATGTAAGCATCACGGCAATGCGCTCGTTTGCCAGCGATGATGAGTACAAAAAATATCTGCGCATACGCAACTATGCCGCCAAAGTATATCCCTATGCAAAAGAGGCAATCCGGATATTCAGGGAATTGGAATATGCCTCCGAGCATATGTCAAAACGGGAGAAGAAACGGAAAATAATAGAATTGGAGGAACAGCTGACAAAGGAATTTGAGGAACCATTGGTGAATCTGACAAAGCTGCAGGGCAAGATTCTCATTAAAATGATTGAAAAAGAAACCGGCCAGCCAATTTACAATATGATCAAAGACCTAAAAGGAGGTTTTAAAGCATTTTACTGGAATGCCTTTTCAAAATTGTATAGTTATGACCTGAAAGAGGGGTACATTAGAGGAAGATATACGTTGCTAGATGCCGTATTGCAGGACTTTGATGTATCCTATCGAATTGAAAACGAAACCAGCCTGAAGTATGTCAAATTCACCCGAAAAACAAAATAACCTGTTTGCCAGCGCATGGCAGAGTCCGTCCAACATAGCTCTGATAAAATACTGGGGCAAACATGGAAGACAACTCCCCCGCAATGCGTCAGTTAGTTTTACCCTGTCCGAGGCGTGTACCCGTACCGAAGTCAGTCTGACGGAAAAAAAGGCGGCTGGTGACATGGAATTCAGCTTCTATTTTGAAGGAAAACAAAATCCTGGTTTTGAAGCACGTACAGGAAAATTTTTACAGGAATTGAGCACCCTGTTTTTTCCCTGGCTACACGACTATGCCATCCAGATTGATACCACAAATACATTTCCCCACAGCAGCGGCATAGCCTCCTCTGCATCTGGCATGTCGGCACTTTCCTTGTGCCTCTGTGACCTGGATCAACAAATCAGGGCATCGTCTCCTGACCAGGAAGCATTTGCAAAAAGAGCCTCACTCATAAGCAGGCTGGGCAGTGGAAGTGCATGCCGTTCCGTTTTTCCCAGACTGGCTGCCTGGGGAGTACACGAAAAAATAACCGGATCGTCAGACATGTATGCCGTTGGATTGGAAAGTGAGCTGCACGAGGAGTTTCATGACTTTCATGACGACATCCTGATTATCAATGAGAAAGAAAAAAGCGTTTCCTCCACAGCGGGTCACCAATTAATGGAAAACAACCCCTACGCTACAGCCAGATACCAGCAAGCCAATGACAGGATGACAATCATGTTGCAGGCACTGAAACAAGGTGATTTGGAGTCGTTTGTCCTGATTTCCGAATAATAAGCGCGTAAAATTCAT
>JAUMBK010000003.1:0-4361 GCA_032115795.1 Saprospiraceae bacterium
AAACCTTTACAATCATTGAATGCAAATGCAGAGGCAACCCATATTCACAACATTTGTCAAGTCCCTTTTCTGGTGCCTGGCCGTACTTTTGGCCAGCTGCCTGCCAGACAGAGATGACGATATTACTCTGGGAGATAGTACGCTCGCACCCGCTTTTTCCGTGGAAGCCGTTGTCGGAAACCCAAACTTGTTTGTAGTGAAGGACCTCACTGATGATGCTTTCCAGCGTTTGTGGGATGCGCCAGGGGGTATCCCTAAGACTTCTTTCAAGTTGCAGGATACTATTCTGTTTTCAAAGGCGGGAAACTATACGATTACCTTGTTTGTGTCTGGGGCAGATGGCAATGGGACAGTCTTTCTTAAAAAGAACCTGAAAGTCGATCAGGATGCGGCACTTACATGCACTCCCAAACTGGCATTGCTGACGGGCGACTGCCAGCCTGGCGGCAAATGCTGGACGCTTTCCAATGCAGCCGCGGCAGTCAAAGTTGGACCTACATATGATGATTTTTCCTGGTATACATCTCCGGCGGGTGGTTTGCAGCCAGCCCAATATGATGATCGTTTTTGTTTTTCCTTTCAGGGCCTGGCTTTCGAAAACAGGAATAACGGGGCTTCTGTCAATCCCTGGGATGGCTATAAGGTGGTGCCTTACAATCCGGGTATCAGCGAATTTTCTTTTCAGGAGGGAACAGGCATCAGTGGACGCGATCAGCTCGTAATTCCAGACAACCAGTTTATGGGTGTGTGGGACGCGGACAATGTCATGGATATTGTCAAACTCACCTCAGACCAGCTTGTCGTTCGCATGCGAATTCGCGCCCAGAACGGAACACCCAACCCGGAAGGATGGTTTGAACTCACCTTTGTAAAAAATTAATAAATATAATTTATAAAGTAATGATAATCAATAAAATAAAAGTTATTAAATTCTTTTATATCACTTTAATGTGCATAGTGGCAGGTTGTGTGAAGGACAGCGATGGATCTCCTCCGGAGCGAAATCTCCCTGTCCTGACATTGAGTGATGTAACCTTTAAAGAAGACGACACCAACCAAACCGTCACAATTGAATTGACACTTGACGGCGACAACGAAACCAATGCGGTGGTGCAGTTTTCGGCTGTTTCAGGGTCGGCTGTTTCCAGCAATGATTTCAAAATACTGACGGATGGAAAGCTGGTTTTTGCACCCGGTGAAACAAAAAAAATACTTTCTCTTGAAATCATCGGAGATGAACTTCTCGAGCCCAGTGAATCTTTCACCATTCAGTTTTATTCACCGCAGAACCTTCGCCTGCCCGTAAATGTACTCACCATAACCATCACAGATGATGATAACAACACGGCAGGTTTGCAAATACCTACAAAGGGATATACCACTCCAACGTCTTATGCGGGATATAAAATGGTATGGGCGGATGAATTTGACTCTACTGCCCTAAATTCCAATAACTGGGTACATGAAATTGGGGCGACCGGATGGGGAAACAATGAATTGCAGTATTACCGCGAAGAAAATACAACCGTGGCAGATGGGCACCTTGTCATCACTGCCAAAGCACAAAAGTTCGGTTCCAGTAATTACACTTCTTCCCGCATCATTTCAAAAGGCAAAAAAGCCTTCAAGTTTGGCCGGGTTGATATCAGGGCTGCTTTGCCAAAAGGACAGGGTCTTTGGCCGGCTCTGTGGATGCTGGGGACCAACATCTCTTCAGTTGCCTGGCCTGCATGTGGTGAAATCGATATTATGGAACTGGCGGGAAGGATTCCAAACAGAGTTTCTTCGGCGGTGCATTATGGCGCCAATGTATCGCAACACCGCTACAAAACAGGGGTCAAGTACTTGTCGGGAAATGCCAATTTTCAGGATGAGTTTCATGTTTTTACCCTTATTTGGAAGGAAAACCTGATTGAGTTTTATGTTGATGATGAAAAATTTCATACGATCACTCCGGCAGATCTTGACGGGGCGGTTTATCCGTTTAACAAATCATTTTTCTTCATCATGAATGTGGCCGTGGGGGGAACTTTCGATGGAAATCCAGACGCAACAACCGTCTTCCCACAAAGCATGATTGTGGATTACATCCGTGTGTTTCAACCTCAATAATGTCTTGTACAAATCGGTGTGACGAGTACATAATTAATCATTTTCTGACTGTCCGCTGCGTGTAAATTGGCAGATAATAGTCATCTTTACCACTAAATCACCTGTTTTTTTGATGAAGTGGCCATCGATATGCATGTTTCTTTTCATGTGCGGGACTGCTGTTGTTCCATTGTTCGCACAAGCCCCTTCCGTCTTGCGTATGGACCAAAACAGTCATACCATCGACCGAATGGAAGTGCTGGGATTGGCAGATACGCTGCATCACAGGGCTACCCAAAATTTGAACAGACGCGAGTGGGCAGGCCAGTTACTGCGGATTGCCGCTACGGGGAAGCCCAAGCAACAGGATATGCAAGACATCGCCTATTTTCTCGCCGACAACTGGGAATTTTTACCTGACAGCGCGGGAAGTACACCATTATTTACAAAACAATCCTTTGCTCGAAAACCAGTTATTGCTTGCTTTTATCCCACGGTGGCTTCCTTCATATCGGTAGACAAACCGGGTTTTTTACTCTCCGTAAATCCTGTAATTCATTTGGCTTACTGGCAGGGTGCGCAAGACGACCGCATCGTCTTTCAAAATACTCGTGGCTTAGATATGCGGGCATATATTGATGAAAAGGTCTATGTCTACAGCCGGATACTTGAGAACCAGCGCAGTTATCCTGGCTATGCTGACCAGCGTATCCAGGCGTATCAGGCTATACCTGGCCAGGGATCATGGCAACCCTACCAGTCTACCGTACTATCTAATCTTAGAGGATATGACTATTTTAATGCCACGGCTTATCTGGGCTTTTCTGCCACCCGCAATATTGATGTTCAGTTTGGTCATGGCAGTCATTTTATAGGTCATGGCATTCGTTCTCTGCTTTTGTCAGATCATGCACACAATTATTTATTTCTGAAAATTGATACGCGCATGTGGCGCTTCAGGTACCAGAATCTGTTTGCCGAGCTGGCATCTACCTCTGCTGCAGCAAATCCGTTGGAAAGGTTATTGCCAAAAAAATACATGGCTACACATTTTTTGTCCTTTCGCCCAACTAAAAAATGGGAAATTGGCCTTTTTGAAAGTGTCATTTTCTCTCGGGAGAAAATGTTTGAGCTGCAATACCTCAATCCTGTCATACTTTACCGATCAGTGGAGCAGTGGATAGACAGTCCGGACAACGTGTTACTCGGATTGAACGTTCGGTGGCAACCCATCCATGGTGTGGAGATGTACAGCCAGGTTTTGGTGGATGAATTTCGACTGTCAGAGGTACGAAAGCAATCCGGATGGTGGGCAAATAAGGTTGGCTGGCAGGTAGGATTGAAATATTACAATGCATTTGGCATCGATCATCTGGACATGCAGCTTGAATATAATGCAGCCAGGCCCTACACCTATACCCATTGGGACACATTGGCGGCCATTCCACAATATGCAAAAGCGTCTTACAGCCATTATAATCAGCCCCTTGCACATCCCCTGGGGGCCAATTTTCAAGAGTCGTTGATGCAACTGATTTATGCCCCTTCTTCCAGGTGGCAGTGCAAGGTGCGGCTTCTTCATGCCTTGTACGGCACAGATCAGGCGGGGAAAAACTGGGGGGGCAATATTTTGTTGCACAATGGAAGCAAGCAACAATTGTATGGCAATGAAATAGGGCAGGGACTGCGTGTCAGTGTTTCTTCTGCCTTCATTGATATTAGCTATAAAATTGCCCATAATGTATACCTGGATGCACAGATGTTGTTTAGAAAAACAATCAGCGCTGAAACACAGTGGCAAAATTATTATGGTGCAGGCATCAGGATGAATGCGTTTACAACGCAGTTTGATTATTGATTTTCCGGAATTGGCCTTTGAATACGTCATCAATTCACTACCTTTGTTTTCTATGGTTACGAAAATAAGTCAACTTGCGAAACAGCGTATCTTGGTGCTGGATGGTGCCATGGGTACAATGATCCAGCGGCACAAGCTGGAAGAGGAAGATTACAGAGGTAGTCGGTTTGCAGAACATGTCATGGACTTGAAAGGGAACAATGACCTCCTCTCGATCACCCGGCCAGACATCATTGAAGGCATTCATCAGGCATATCTTGAAGCTGGTGCTGATATTATTGAAACAAATACATTTAATGGAACGAGAATTTCTCAATCTGATTACGGATTGGAAAGCCTGGTATATGAATTAAATGTTGCCTCGGCAAAGCTTGCCAGAAGTGCAGCCGACCGATTTTGTCAAAAAACACCT
>JAUMBK010000004.1:0-7027 GCA_032115795.1 Saprospiraceae bacterium
TCCGGAAAAAACTTAAAATTCCCTGAAGTGCAAGGATGACCAGAAATAACCAGCCATAATCCCTGACTTTGAAGCCCAGGTCAAACTTTGGTTTGCCCACGGCAGTGTTGGCCATCTCTCCAGGTAATCCCAGCAATGCCATAAAGATCAGACTACCACCGGCCAGCATGACCATGGCCGCAATAAAATAATAACGGTACGGTTTAATGTAGGTTAAAATACGGTAAGACCGTTTAAACCGATGTAATCTGAAAGCCGGTTTTTCAACTTTTTGTGTTTCTGTTGTGTTTTGATTGTTCGTTCCCATTGATAACCATAACGCAAAACAAGGATAGACGGTTGTGAATAGAACGTTAAGTCAATCCTGGTTAACCGCATTGCTTTTTCGATTTAATATATTCGGGGTAACTTTGCAATTGAAAGCATTATCGACTCCAAATATAATCCATTTTTTCACGTAAACTATGCAGATGTCATCCATCAAATATAAAAAACGCCGCATACATTTACTTTCAGAAGGTACACTTATGATGCTGGCTATGTTTTTTTTCTCTTGCAATAGTGAAGACTCCCGGATAAAAAAAGAGATCATTGGCAAATGGGAAGTCTACAATACTGAGCTAAACAACATCCCAAACGGACTTATGCAAAATGGCTGGTTTGAATTTTTAGAAAATGGCAAAGTTGCGTCCAACATCTTTGAAGATACGTCGGCTTATGACTTTCAGATTGATGAACGGGTTTTGAAAATAGGCGGCGTGCCATCGCTGGATTTGAAAATCGCCCGCATCCAACGAGATTCACTTTGCCTTGAAGGCCAATTAAGCCACTATTTCATGCGCTACTATCTCGTCAAAAAGAAAGATTCTCAGTGATGGTGCATGGAATTTGTCAAATGAGTCGATTCATAGCTTGCTTTTTCCTTTTGCCGGGAGCAATATCGCTTGCCAACGCAGTACATCTCGATATTGCAACATACCAGTGTTTGGGTGCAAAACCGTATACAGAGGTTTGGCTTCGGGTTGACAGGCAGTCTGTTCATTGGGAAAAGGGAAGCAGTCAATCCAAAGCAGCAGTGGATATTCTGTTGACCATCAGCAAAGTCGGGGATGGTACAATTGCAGCCTTCGACAAATTTTCTTTGCAAGCGGTGGCATCAGACTCACTCACAGACTTTCTGGCTGTTCGCCGGTTTGCCATTTCACCAGGGGAATATACGCTCAGCGTGGAAGCGACCGATGCCCTGAAGTTACAATCTGCATTGACTGTCACTAAGCGTATCTTAGTTGAAAAGGCATCGGCATCGTACCAGATGTCTGATGTTATGCTTTTGGCCAGTGTCGCTCCTGATTCAATGGGACTCAGGCAGGGCAAGAATGGCCTGGCAATGGAGCCCCTGCCTTTTGGCTTTGCCGGTAAGCATGTGCAGCAAATACATGTCTACACAGAAATCTTCCAGCCACAACCCAATCCGGCATCACAGCTTTTTTTACAATATGCCATCATGGAAGGATTTCAGCAGTCGTTGAATAGCAAAGTCCTCCTCACACAATATAAAAAATGCCGGTCACTACCCGAGGAAGCTGTTTTATTTGATTTGCCTGTCCACACCCTTCGTTCCGGTGATTACCACCTCGTCGTCAGTTTGGTCGATAAAAACAAGCAGGTTCTTGCCATGCGTACCGCTGATTTTACCCGCATCAATCCCCTCGCCGATATGGCCTGGCTGGAAAGCTACAATCAAACGGCAACCAATTCTTTTGCGAATAAAATCCCGGCTGAAAAAATGGACTACATTTTGAAAGCCCATTTACCCATCACCGACCAGCATCAGGTGTCAACATTGGGAGAGCTTCTCGCAAGCAACCGCTTGCTAAGTCAGCGGCAATTCATCTTCCAGTTGTGGCAGGCAAAAGCACCTGGCGCTGCAGAAGAAGCTTACAACAAGTATATGGCTGTGGCTGAAGCGGTTGATAAAAAATTTTACACCAATGTCGGTTTTGGATTTCAATCAGACAGGGGACACATATTTTTAAAATATGGAAAACCAACAAACGTCATCTCCGTAGACACGGAAGTGGATGCATCACCTTATGAAATCTGGTATTACAACAGTATGCCCCAGACAAGACAGACAAATGTTCGTTTTTTGTTTTATAATCCAACACTGGCACATAACAACTACCAACTGCTCCATTCTACCTGCCTCGGTGAAAAAATGAATCCCGCCTGGGAAGTGGAATTGTACAAATCAGTCCCTCAGGACAGGCTGGGTCCGACGATAGACGCCATACAAGTTAAAGAGGGCACAAACAGGAATGCCAGGAGGTTTTTTAATGAGTACTGATAAAGGCGTAGATCGCTGCCCTTCATTAGTGCCCTTCATTAGATATGACATATTTTAAAAATATGTCATATCTAATGAAACAATTTTTCAACCCAAATGTTTACTTCTGATTGTTGGGGTGCTCGCGATACTTTGCCGGGCTGAGATTATACCCATTGAACCTGTTCAGGTAATGCTGAAAAGGAAATCAACGTATCTTCGGGCACTTTTATACAAGCGTTTTCTTAACTAATTAGAACGTTTATGAAGTCCAGTACGTTACTTACTTTACTCCTTCCCTTTTTAATTCCCTTCGCTGTTTTTTCCCAATTGACCATCTCAGGTTCGGTTTCCAACCAAAATGGCGAAAAACTGTCTTTCGCTACCGTATTTCTGGAAGGGACTTCCTTCGCCGCTACAACTGATCCTAGGGGCAATTTCATTATCACCGGAATCCCCTCAGGCGAATACAATCTGAAAATTACCTACATCGGCTACCAGGCCTGGCGACAGAAAATCAATCTCAAAGAAAACATCACCATCCAAGTCACCCTGCTGGGCGAAATTTATAACCTTGACCAGATCGAAATCCAGGCAAACAAAGTCAGTCTAAAAGCCCCGTTTACCCGCTTAAATCTCGATAAACATGCACTCCAAAAGGAAAATACCGGAGTGGATGTCCCCTTCCTGCTTCAATGGACACCTTCCATGGTCGTTACCTCCGATGCAGGCACCGGCATTGGCTATACTGGCCTGCGGCTTCGTGGCTCCGATCAAACCCGCGTGAATGTGACCATCAACGGCGTTCCCCTGAATGATGCGGAATCACATAACGTTTTCTGGGTCGACCTGCCCGACCTCATGGGCTCAGTCAAAGATATTCAGATCCAACGCGGGGTGGGTACTTCCACCAACGGAGCAGGCGCATTTGGGGGAACAATTTCCATCAATACCCAGGATTCAAAGGTGAATCCATACTTGGAACTGGCCGGAACGCTGGGTTCCTTTGCCACTAATAAAGTTAGCGTGAAAGCAGGAACAGGCCTGATTAATGACAGATATACCATCGATGGTCGTTACAGCTTGATTCGTTCCAACGGCTTCGTCGACAGGGCAAGTGCCGACCTTCAATCCATGAGCTTTTCTGCAGCCAGGCTCACTGGCCGGTCTTCCCTCCGGCTCAACATCCTTCATGGAAGCGAAGTGACCTACCAGGCCTGGTATGGCGTCCCGCAGGCAAGAATTCAAAATGATTCGTCAGCTCTGTTGACCCATTATTACAATAACCTGGGAACCATTTACAAATCACCAGCCGATTCGGTCAATTTGTTTTCATCAGGCCGATCCTACAACTATTATCAATACCCTCAACAGGTGGACAATTATCGCCAAACCCATTTTCAGCTTATCCATGCAATAGCCCCAACGTCCCAACTGAAATTGAAAACAACGCTGTTCTATACCCGTGGTAAAGGGTATTATGAGGAATTTCGGTACAATGACAAACTGGAAAACTACACCATTCCTACATTTTTGGATGATGAAGGTAACCAGGTCACTCGAACGGATCTGGTTAGACGTCGTTGGCTTGATAACCATTTTACCGGCATCCTCGCTGATGCAGAGTACACCCCTTCTGCAAAATGGCAATGGCAGGCCGGTATATCTGCCAACAGGTACTTCGGCTCTCACTTTGGCAATGTCATTTCCAGCACTGTTCCCATTCCCAACTGGCCAAAAGACAAACGATACTACGATAACAACGGAAACAAAACAGATGGCACTGCTTACCTACGGGCTATTTGGTCACCAGCAGCAGCGTGGCAATGGCATGCCGATGTCCAGGGGCGTTTCATACGCTATGATGTTTCGGGAATTGATAATGACCTTCGCAATATCGACGTAGGGGCTGATTATCAATTTTTCAATCCTAAACTGGGTGTTACTTATCAGGCTTCTCCCCAGAGCCAATGGTATCTTTCCTTCGCTTTGGCACATAAAGAACCCATTAGAAGTGACTTTATCGACAATGCATTTGGCCTTCTTCCTTCTCCAGAAGTCCTGCATAATTGGGAGGGTGGATTTCGATACACTACAGGCAAACTGCGATTTGAGTCGGGCCTGTATCTTATGGATTACAGAAATCAACTTGTCCTTACCGGTGAAATCAATGATGTCGGTGCCCCGGTTCGGGTCAATGTACCCCAAAGCTATCGGTTGGGGTTGGAATCATCTGTAACAGCGCAGCTTTCACCCAAATGGAGCGTCATGGCAAATACCACCCTCAGCAGGAACAAAATCGCTTCTTTCGACGAAGTCATTGCTGACTACACTAATGGATTTGAAAAAAAAGTGATAAACCACACAAACACAGATATCTCCTTTTCCCCATCATGGGTCGGTACGATACAACTGCTGTACCGCCCTTTCAGGCACTGGGAAACAGAGCTTTCTTCCCGTTGGGTTTCATCACAATATCTTGACAATACCTCGGACAAATCCCGCCAATTACCTGCTTACTCATATCAGAATCTGCGAATCACATGGCAATTACCAATACGGCTGGTGCGACAGGGGAATATCAGCCTATTTGTCAATAACTTGTTCAACAGTTTGTATTCTTCAAATGGATATACTTATACCTATATCTACGGAAGCTCAATTACAGAAAATTTCCTATACCCACAGGCAGGGAGACATGTGATGTGTACCTTTACGGCTCTTTGGTGAGACGGGAATCGAGCGTTCACCCAAAAGCCGGCAACCTTCCTCTGGTTGGTGTGGTTTAGAGAATGCTAACCGCCACAAACCTAGATCCGTATGCAGAAGAGTATCGCTATTCTTTGGAACATTTTTTTTTGGCCGGCATTCTTTCATGCTCAGGCAGATACACTGAAGGCGCCGGTGCTGGAAGAAATTGTACTTACGGGTACCCGGCCACTCAAAACATTGCCCTGGTCTGTGGCTGTCGACACCCTGCGTACACTGGAAACCTACCAGCAAGGAGTACGCAATGCCTTTTTACGTCAACCCGGTATTCTGGCGTCCAATGGAGAAAACTTCGCGCAGGATGTGCGCATTTCCGTTCGTGGTTTTGGCAGCAGGTCGGCCTTTGGAATCAGGGGAGTGAAGATCTGGATGGATGGCATCCCGCTCACTTCCCCGGATGGAACAACCCAACTGGATGAAATCAGTATCTGGGATGTCCAGTCCATTGCCTTCGTTCGATCTGGATTGTCGGCAAGATTTGGAAATGCAGCAGGTGGAGGTATCGTTTTGTCCAGCCCGGCGCCATTGAATCATGCATTGCTTCGCAGCAGTGTGTCAGCATACGGAGCCTACAATTTCGGGGCTAGGGTGGGATATGGCAAGGATGATGCCCGGCACATCACCTCGGTCAATCACCATTCATTCCGCGGGAAAAGGCAGTATGCAGAGAGCCAAAACACAACTTTGTACCATAAATCAAAATTATGGTTGTCACCAAACTGGCAGCTAACCCTCCTTGCCGGTGCCTACCATTCTCCGGTAGGCGAAGACCCTGGCGCCTTGACAAAAGCTGAATTTGAGGAGAATCCATTCCAGTCCAATAGCCGGAGCACACAGTTTCGTGCAGGCGAATCCGTTTCCGGTGGCATGCTGGCCTTACAATCGCAGCGCTACCTTTCCTCCAAATTATCTTGGGTTTCCTCCGCCTTTCTGCGAAAACGCCTGTTTGAGGCAAGGCTGCCTTTTTTTGCGGGAGGGTGGGTCAATCTCAACCGTGATTTCGGCGGCTGGCACAATACCCTGGAGTACACGCCGGTAAAAAACTGGGTCGTATCAGCTGGCACCACCTTCGATTGGCAGAAAGACCGACGTACACTGTCTCAAAATAAAGAAGGCACTCGAGGATTGAATTCTGCAGATCAGTACGAACGCGCATTCAATGGAGGAGCCTGGGTACAAATCGAATGGACAAAAGGGATTTGGCGGTTGCAGCAAGTGGCACGTCTTGACCTGACCCGGTTTCGGCTGGAAGATTTGTTTCTGGATGACGGCGACCAACAAGGAAAACGCACGTTTTACAACCGAAATATAGCCTGGTTTGCTACGGCAGCACTTTCAAAGGAAGTATTCTGCAGTGCAGGTGTAACATCGGGCTTTGAAAGCCCCACATTGAATGAATTAACAAACAATCCATCTGGCGATGCAGGACTCAACGCAGCCCTGAACACCGAAAAGTCATGGCAGGCAGAGATCCGTCTGCATACACCTTCCGGGAAAAAAGTAGAATGGACAGCTACCGTTTTTTATGCAACTTTGCGCAACCTCATCATTGGTTATGAGCTGCCTTCGACACCCGGCAGAACGTACTACCGTAACGCACCTCAGGCCAGGCGACATGGCGCCGAGCTAGTGGCCCGGTGGCACCCAAACCCCAGTATCGATATCGAGGCAACATACGCCGCTTCCTTTTTTACTTACACATCTTACACGACTGGCGCCGTTACCTACACAGGCAACCGACAACCTCTGATACCCGCGCACAGGATAGGTGTAAGGGCAAGCACAGTTCTTGGAAAATATGTGGGTGCAAGCTGCCAGCTTTTGGTACAGTCGTCGATGTTTGCTGATGATGCAAACCAGGTTCTGGTGGGCCAATTTGCAGAATGCAATGCGGAATTGTCCACCACACAGTCTTTTTCCAGGAAAGTGCGG
>JAUMBK010000005.1:0-12553 GCA_032115795.1 Saprospiraceae bacterium
ACGAGATATTCATCCCCAGCAGAATGGCTCCAAATTTCCCAGAAGAAAGCATTAGCAGAACAGAGATGCCAAAGATCACACCCGTTATCGTACGTTGCTTGAGGATTTTTCGCTTATTCATTTTACGAAATGCTGTTCATGAATCATGATGAGACCGATTTTTTTTCAGCTCACGTCCCCCTGATTCATACATTGCTAGGTGGACTCCCTGCTACCGGCTTTCATTTCGGCCACAAGATACAAAAATCCTCTTGGTGGTCATCGTTCCGTTCTGGTATGCTGCTTCATCTCTCCACCCACGTTTTTTCCCAGACAGACAAATGGAGCATTTTTTTGCAAAAAAAAAGCCGTCCCGACAATGAAGTGAGACAGCTTAGCTTGGTTGGTTTAACAATTACAGGTCGTAATATGGTTCTGTATTTGATTATTCAAAAATCATACCAATTTGTAATTCAGCCTTCTAAATAATACAAATTTAGTGCATGTGTTTATTTGGTTATAATCGGAATCCCAATGTCAAAAGCAGCCTGGATGGTTTTTCAGAAAACGAAACGGTTTGCCCAGCGATGGTGACATTTTCTCCAAAACGATGCAAGCCACCTTCATAATTCAGGTCAACTCTGAGACGCCAGATGTCCAGTCCTATACCAGCCAGCCAGGAAAGTGTCGAATTATCCAGTTTTTCAGCGTACGTCGAAGTTTGTGTCAGGTCTGACAGGTTGTTGAAAAAAAAATGGCCGACAGGGCCTGCCTGCATGCGGAAAAATCCAAACTTCAGACCTGCCAGAACCGGAATATCGAGCTGGCGGTACGTGGCCTGCCTGACCGTCTTGCCTATCAGTTGTTTGTTACTATATTCCTGAATGGAGTAGGTCATCGAATTGGAGTGAAACATCAATGCCGGTTCTAAGTAAACAGCCAGTATCCTGAAACGGCCATACAATCCAAAGTGGTGGCCGTATCTGGCATTTTCCAGATCCCAGACGATTTCTTTGTCACCCACCGTGGTAGAAAAACCTTTTCCGGCCAGATCATAGGAACTCAGCCCTGCCTTAAGACCAAATTCAATCTGGCTCCACCCTGAAGAGGCGCTCATGAGCAGCACGATTAAACACAGTTGGCTTATTCTGTATTGTGTTTGCATGATGTTTGTATTTTGAAGTATTCTTACAACTTATTTAGATACTAACGAAGAAATGGGTGAATTTTGGTTAGATTTGCATTCAATTTTTTTTCAGGAATTGCGATTCCATCTTCAAAGTAAATGATTTTCTTGTTTACTTTTGTATTTGATTGATTTTACATTGTTTATTTATTGCAATTATCAATCATATATCAAAAACAGTGCCGACATGCATATAAAAGAGGTTGAATTCGTGGGTAGCTTTCCAAACCATCGGAACTGTCCGGTAAGTGGCAAGCCCGAATTTGCCTTCATTGGTAGGTCAAATGTGGGCAAGTCCTCCTTGATCAACATGCTTTGTAACAAAAAAGGCGTGTCGAAAGTATCTGTGACTCCAGGAAAGACGCAATTGCTCAACTTTTTTGAAATCAACCACCAGTGGTTTCTTGTCGATTTACCCGGATACGGCTATGCCCGTCTTTCAAAGCAAAAGAAGGAGACCTTTTCGTCCATGATTCGCTCCTACCTGACACAACGCGAGACGCTGGTCCTGGCGTTTGTATTGCTTGATGTCAGGCATGAACTTCAGAAAATTGACCGCGAATTTCTCCAGTGGTGCGGCCAGCAGCAGGTTCCGATTTCCCTCGTTTTTACAAAGGCCGACAAATTGGGCAAAAGTCAGCTGCAGTCAAATATCGCAGCGATTCGCAAAGCGCTTTTGGCAGACTGGGAGACACTGCCCCCATCTTTTGTAACCAGTGCCGAGACCCGAGAAGGAAGAGATGAGCTGCTTGTCTCCATTCAGGAGGTGCTTGATGGTGTAGTGAATTCAACTGAATCGAAACAATGACAAACATATTTCCACATATTCTTCCTGAGATTCAGAGTTGGCCCGTCGCCAGGCAAAGCCGGGAGCGAGCCTCCTTTGTGAGCAGGCTCAATACATTTGTTCTTTCACATTTGCAGGAACAATATCGGGGAAATATTCATGAATTGATTGCAAAGACAATTCAGCTGGAAAACCAGCGTATGAAATCAACCCCCTGGAAGGTAGACCCTCCCGACGAGAAGTCCTATTGGAGAAAAGTAGCCTCAGAATTGGAAAATGCGGCCGCCAGGGAAGACAAAGAAGAGGCAGAAGAAGCATTGCTTGCAAAAATTGTCAACCGCTACAACGAAGAAATTGTGGGTCACTTTCGCCCGCGCACCTTTGTCTTTTCACGATTTGTGCTGACTTTATTTTTTTCAAGGTTATTCAACAAGTACTTTGGAAAAGGGTACTGGCGATGGGGTGGACGGCGTGTTTTACAGCAGAATATTAAGCTGCGGGGGAATATCGAGCTTGTGCGTACTTTATTTGAAAAAGGTACCGTGGTGATTCTGCCCACCCATCACTCCAATCTTGATTCCATCATGGTTGGTTATGCCATTGACGCAAATGCAGGATTGCCTTCATTTTCCTACGGAGCAGGCCTTAATTTGTACAATGTTGAACTGGCTGCCTATTTCATGAATCGTTTGGGTGCATTTCGCGTAGACAGGCGCAAGAAAAATCCGATTTACCTCGAGTGCTTGAAATCAATGACAGGCTACTCTGTGATTGATGGGGTGAACTGCTTGTTTTTTCCGGGAGGAACCAGGTCAAGAAGCGGACAGACCGAAGACAAAGTCAAGCTGGGATTAATTAGTTCGATTGTGGAAGCCCAGCGCTTGCTTCTTGAAAAGGAAAGTGACCAAAAGGTATTTATTGTTCCATTGGCGATTGGCTACCATTTCGTACTGGAGGCCGGATC
Source organism: Saprospiraceae bacterium (assembly GCA_032115795.1). Taxonomy (GTDB): domain Bacteria; phylum Bacteroidota; class Bacteroidia; order Chitinophagales; family Saprospiraceae; genus OLB9. Next base: position 2,917 of record JAUMBK010000005.1, read on the forward strand.
TTTGATTGAGCAACATTGTCAGGCAAACGGAGGGGGTAAAATTAAAAAACGAAGGAGGGAAGGAATTACTGGCAAGTACATCTGGCATTTTATAAAAGACATGTTTTCCAGGTCGACAGAAGTCTACATGTCCTTCGGCAATCCCATGGATGTGTTTGGAAACAAGGTCGACCAGGAAGGAAGGAGCCTGGATAAATTTGGGAAAGAAGTCATTTTGCAGGATTACTTTTCTGTGGAGGGCGCACTGACATCGAATATGCAGCGCGAAAGTGTGTATGCGAAGTTGCTGGGAGAAGTCGTTGTCGACGCTTACAGAAAACACAATGTCATTCTTTCCAGCAATATCGTTTCATTCTGTGCATTCCAATTGCTTTGTCGTACCCATCCAAGCCATAGTTTGGCCGGTGTGCTCAACAGCCAGGAAGAAAATTTCACACTCAACCTGACAGAATTTGAACAGCTCGCTGGTGGTTTGATCTCATTGGTGACCGAACAGGCAAGTACAGGCTATTTTACCTTGTCTGATGAGCCATGGGAAGACGTTGGTGCCATGATTACGGCGGGAATCAGAAAGTTGGGTATGTATCATTCCCAAAAGATATTGTTTATAAATCAGAAGAACGAGTTGATTTGTGATGATGCCCGATTGCTGTTTTTCTATCACAACCGGCTGGCGGGTTTTGGTATTGAAGAAATGCTGGGTTGGGAAAAATTGGCACTATAACCATGAATTATATCATTTTTGATCTGGAGGCATCATGCTGGCTGGGTAGACCACCCCACGGAGTCAATGAGGTAATTGAGATTGGCGCTGTGAAAGTTAATGATTTTGGCGAAGTTGATTCAACCTTTACCCGCTTTGTCAAGCCCACCGTCAATCCGATTCTGTCTGATTTTTGTAAAAAACTGACCTCCATTTCACAGGTAGACATCGACAAAACAAAGACCTTTCCCCATATTATTCAGGAATTTATGGACTGGGTTGGCGTGGATGAAGATCACTACACGTTAATTTCATGGGGAAAATATGACAAACAACAGCTGGCACAGGATTGCTTGTTGCATCGATTGGAAACGGACTGGTTGGAGTATCACTACAACCTGAAGCCAGCCTACCGTCAAATGAAAAATCTCAAAGATGAGCCCGGCTTGAAAAAGGCAGTTAAGATGGAGGGTTTCGAATTTACAGGGATTCACCACCGGGCAATCTCCGATGCGGAAAATACAGCTAAAATTTTTATCAAATATTTTAAGGAATGGAGTATTTGAGCATGCCCGGATGTGGGCAACTTCGCCATCACCATTCACAACCAAGCAGAGAATAAGTATAGTGAAAACGAAAACAATCAGGCAGGACAAAGTCAATGTGGTAACCCTGGGTTGCTCAAAAAATCTGGTCGATTCTGAAAATCTGATCACACAGCTCAAAGCAAATGCATTTGACGTTGTTCATGACAGCAATCAAGAAGCCAATATAGTCATTGTCAATACGTGCGGATTTATTGACCTGGCGAAAGAGGAATCCATTAATACCATTGTCGAATATGCCGAGCTCAAATCCCGCGGAGGTATAGAGAAATTGTATGTAACAGGTTGTCTTTCCCAGCGATACAAAGATTCCCTGGAAGAGGAAATTCCTGAAGTGGATGCATTTTTCGGTACACTGGAGCTGCCTGGCCTCTTACATAAACTCAATGCGGATTACAAGCATGAACTCATTGGCGAACGCAGCCTGACCACACCACAGCACTACGCCTACATGAAGATTTCGGAAGGCTGCAACCGCACATGTTCCTTTTGTGCAATACCACTCATGCGTGGCAAACACATTTCCAGGCCGGTGGAAGAACTGCTCAAAGAAGCGCGGCACCTGGCTTCCATTGGGGTCAGGGAGGTGATTCTGATTGCCCAGGAACTCACGTATTATGGTCTCGACCTTTACAAGCGAAGAGAATTGCCTGCCTTGCTGGACGCATTGTGTGAAGTAGAGGGCATTGAGTGGATCCGTCTCCATTATGCCTATCCAAGTAAGTTCCCGGTGGAAGTGTTTGATGTGATGGCTCGCCAGCCTAAAATATGCCGCTATCTCGATATCCCGTTGCAACATGCCTCTGATTCAGTGCTGGAACGGATGAAGCGGCAGACCACACAGGATGAACAGCGGGAATTAATCCATCTCGCAAGGAAAACAGTCCCGGGCATTGCCATCCGTACGACCTTTTTGCTTGGTTTTCCGGGCGAAACAGAGGAGGAATTTTCAGATCTTTGCCAGTTTGTAAAAGAAATGCAATTTGACAGGGTAGGGGTCTTTCAGTATTCACACGAAGAGGATACCTCAGGCTACCTGATGGATGACGATGTCAGCCAGGAGCAAAAAAGTGAGCGGTCAAACATACTCATGGAACTTCAGCAGGAGGTATCGTTTGCCCACAACCAGGCAAAAGTGGGCAAGGTGTTTCGCGTCTTGTTTGACAGAAAGGAAGGGCAATACTTTATCGGTAGGACAGAATATGATTCACCTGATGTCGATAATGAAGTACTCGTTGATGCTGCCAGGTGGTTTGTGCGCCTGGGTGATTTTGCCAATGTACGGATCACGCATGCAGAAGAATACGACTTGTTTGGCGAAGTGGTTGACTAAGCCTACATTCGAATCAGACAAAGCGGGATTACGGGGTGTCCGGAAGATTGTCTTCCAGGTACAACAACAGGCCCTTTAAATAATGGCCTTCAGGGTGGAACAACTGCACGGGGTGATCTGCACCTTGGCTAAGTTGCTGCACCACACGGATTTTTTTGCCCGATTCGATCCCTGCCGCAACAATCGTATCGTAAAACAACTGCGTTCCAACCACTTGAGAACAGGAAAACGTGAAGAGCATGCCGCCATGACGGACTTTTTTCATGGCCATCTGATTGAGTCGTTTGTAGGCCTGTACTGCATTGTGCCTTTTTTGCAAACTTTTTGCAAAGGCAGGTGGGTCTACAATGACAATATCAAAGAGGGATACTGCCGGATTGGACAGGAATGGCATCACATTGTCACAAACCGAGGAATGTTGTCCGGAGAAGGTGTTGTACGTCAGGTTTTCTGCCAGCTGGTCCATCGCTTTTTGTGATATATCGACCGATGTGACTGAGGTAGCGCCGGCCATCAGTGCATAAATCGAAAAGCCACCCGTGTAGCAAAAGCAGTTCAAGACAGTGTTCCCCTGACTATACTTTGCGACCAGTTGCCTGTTGTCGCGCTGATCAAGAAAAAAGCCTGTTTTTTGCCCTAAAACAACATTGACCGAAAATGTGACGCCATTTTCAAGAACAGGCGTGCTTTCTCTGGCACCATGAAGAAATATGTCTGTTACATCCAGTGACGGCCCTCCGGGCATCGTTTCTTTGCACCGAAGGTAAACCGTATCCACCGTATCAGATAAAAGGGAGACGATGGCATCGGCAATCGATTGCGCGGCCAGATACATGCCGTAGGAATGTACCTGTACTACGGCGATGGAGGCATAGATGTCAACAATTAACCCGGGAAGATGGTCTCCTTCCCCATGGATCAGTCGGTATGCATTTGTATGTGTTGAAGGCAGCCCCACCTGCTTTCTGTATACAATGGCATCTCCAATCGCCTTCTTCCAGAAGTTTCCTTCTACTTCAATACGGGTAAAGGAGAAAATGCGTACCGCAATCGATCCACCGGACTGGTAATGTCCCATGCCGAGAAATCGCTTATCAGAAGACCAGACTTCAACAACTGACCCATTCGTCAGGGCAGCGGGCTTCTCATAGATTGCTCCGGAAAATACCCATGGATGCCTGCGTTCCAACGATCCTTCTTTTCCTCTCCGCAATATGATCTTTGGGTTGTCCACGTCTTATATTTTTGGTAAAGATACACTTTCTTTCCCGCTGCCAGAAGATAGGGGAGATCAAATATTAAAAATATAAGTATATTAATATATATAATAAATTGAAAAACAATATTTAATAAATAATAAATATAAATAAATTATAAAAAGCTGATAAAAAAGATACAACATATAACAATAAATTATCATATTTGCTGTGTCAAAGAATGCTCTTGCATTTTCTGATCCCGATAACAGTAAATCAGGATGACGTCCTGCATGTGGCCAGTTCGGTTAAGCCCTATGTATCCGTCCCTGAAAACACACCCCACATTCGTAATTCGGTAACGAACGTGGTTTGTATTGTTGGATTTTCAAACTAAGGTCAAAAAATGAAAAACACAAATTCCCCACTGTGTCCAGTCAGGGCACCGCGCGTGTATGCATTTACCACAGCGCTGTTTTTTTCTGCCTTCATTTACGCAGGTCTCCAGGCACAATGCGTGCCGGTAGCAGGTAAAATAGAAGGTTCCATTTTTAATGATGTAAACAACAACGGTCTTCTGGATGTGTCGGAGGTGGGCTTGCCAAATGTTTTGGTTCAGGCTCATGGTGCTGATGGCCAGCTGCTGGGCACAGCTTCCTCAGGCATTACCGGCGCTTATTCCTTTGCTGGTTTGCCCAATGGCGTTCCGGTGAGGTTGTCCTTTGGGACCCGGTTAGGGTATTATCCCGCACGAACAGGTCCCACAAGCCAGTCGTCGGTGCAGCTTGTCAAGGTGCCTGCCTGCAACATACAGTATGGCTTGACATCAGATGCAAATAATTGCAATACGTCAACTGAAATCCTGACGACGTGCTTTGTCCAGGGAGATGTCACGGCAAGACCGGCTGAACCAACGATTGTAGGTATAGAGTATGGATTTCAGAGCAATAGCCCTGCCAGAAAATTCGCCGCACATGGAGAGACAGGTTCCATTTGGGGACTTGCCTGGAAAAACAGCACAAAAGAAATTTTCTCCTCTGCTTTTGTAAAACAATATGCCGGTTTGAAAAATGGCCATGATGCGATTTTCAAAACATCGTTCAACGGCACTATGTACACAACGCAATTGTTTGCAGCACTCTCTTCCCTTGGGCAGCAGGTAGGTACGCTGGCTGTGACAGATGTGACGGATTGTGCCTATGGTGAAGCCGTAGGGAAACTTGGTCTTGGGGGACTCGCTATGTCACCTGATGAAAAATATATTTACGTTGTTAACCTTTACAATAATACACTGGTCAGGATACCGACAACGAATCCGACCATTGCTAATACAAAAAATTATCAGATTCCTGCCACTGGTGGGCATGCCTTTGCATTGAAATTTTACAAGGGCCAATATTATATTGGTGTTACCTATCCCGGCGATGTGGCCAGGGTGGTTGTATTTGATCCGGCCTCCGGTCAGTTTGCCGATACAGGGTTGAATATCGATGCCGGATCTTCTTGGGTGAGTACACCGGTTGTAGGCTCCGCCCCGTCGTATTGGCTCACGGACATTGACTTTACAGACAATGGCGACATGTTGATTGCCTTATCAGACAGAATTGGCAATATATATTGTAATCCGCTTACAAACAGATTGGATGAGCAAAAAGGAGACCTGATCATTGCATGGAACCGGGGTGGTCAATGGGAGCTTGAAGACAGATCCACTAATGGTGAATTTTTTAACGATGACTTTTGGGTTACGAACCCGAGCTATCACCCGGAGGTAACTTTGGGTAGTATATTTGTCATGCCTGGTACCAATTCGGTTGTGTCGACAGTGTTTGACCCTGAACTGAATTCCTATTCCGGCGGACTCCATCGGTACAATACGACGACAGGCAAACGAATGGCATCCAAAGAATTGTACACCAAACAAACAGAAATACTTTTTGGAAAAGCAACAGGATTTGGTGATGTGATTTCAACCTGCGGCCTCCCGGATGTAGAAATTGGTAACCTGGTTTGGGTTGATGCCAATAAAAACGGATTGCAGGATGCCGGTGAACAAGGACTGGCGGGTGTTGTACTGGAGCTCAGAGATGCATCCTGTAATCTCGTATCCACAACGACGACGGATAGCAATGGCAAATATGGTTTTCACAATGGGAATGTACCCGGAGGGATAAGCCGACTTTCAAATTATTCCATTCAAATTGCAGATGCTCAGATAGACAAGGAAATTGGCTCCTACAATATCGGTGGGCAGGCGTATCGAAGAACGAAACAGGTCACTGGTTTTGATCAGTTGGACAATAATCTGGCTACTTCGGGCAATTCGTGTGGCTTGCATGCATTTGGCATCCAGGTGTCTGAAACACAACATACCTTTGATATTGGCCTGGTCCCCGCGGGGGATTGCAATCTGACCCTCTCAAAAACAGCCAACGACCAGGCAGTTGTCCTGAAAGCTAGCAAAGTCGGCTTTGAAATGAGTGTCGCCAATGTGGGAGAGACAGTCCTTTCCTACATCGAAATCACAGATAAATTGCCTGCGGGCTATACCTTTCAGGCAGCAGAAAACCCGCTATGGAGCAACAATGGTGGTGTGTTGAAAACAATCATCACCCAAAGACTCCTGCCATCTCAGTCTGTCTCTGTACCTTTAGTACTCGGATTTGACCCGGTTGCCAAGCAAATCCAATTTACAAATGAAGCGAAAATTACAGCCCTAAAAGACGGCGAAGGAAAGGCAATTACTGAATTGTCGTTTTGCTTCAATGACGCGTCCCGTTCGATCGACAGGGATGCCCCTAAGGTATGTGATCTGGCGTTGATTCATAAAGTGGATTCAGACAGGTTCTATTCACCGGAAAGTGAAATCCACCTGACAACCACTGTCTGCAATCAGGGGTCAGTTGCGGCTACTGGCTTTACAGTGGTGAATTATTTAAATGAAACGCTTGACTTCAATCCTGCGTTGAACCCTGGCTGGACATTGTCACAGGATTTGAAATCATTGATATACACGGTTACTGAGACGCTGGAACCTGGCGCATGCAAGAACATTCCTGTCGTCTTTGGTCTTCAAACCAACCAGTCAACAACAGAAATAATCAATTTTGCTGAAATTTCTTCCTGCCGTTGTTCTGGCGTTGAAGACAACCAGGATTTTGATTCAACACCCGATACGAAAAGCAACAATGACAAAGGAGGCCATCCCAAAACCGCCACTGACAATATGCTTGATGGATCAGGTTCAATTGACGAGGATGATCATGATCCTGCTGTAATCCGACTCGACTTGATAGACCTTTCACTGACAAAAACGGTGGCTAAAAGACGCACCTCTACAGGCAATCTGGTGACGTTTGATCTGACTGTAAAGAACGAGGGCCAGGTCCCTGTCTCCAGGGTGAAATTGGTTGATTACGTACCTGCAAACATGCTTTTGGAGGATGCTTCCTGGGCGCTTGTCAATGGGGTTGCAGAAAAAGTGGTGGAAATTCCCGGCAACCTGCAGCCTGGGAAGGAAGTAACCACCCAAATTACATTAAAAGTGAAATCCAATGTCGTTGCTCCGGCAACCCTGTATAATACGGCTGAAATCATGGAGATGCATGACCAGTTTGGCAACAATGTATCCCTTTATGATATTGACTCCAATCCCGACAACATAATGACCAACGATGCAAGCAGCAATCAATCTGTGACTGTCTTGGAAGATGATATTTCCACCGCCTTTGTTGTTGTAGAAGGGCCCTTGGAATACGAGGCATGCGGACGATGCAGAAAGGGGAGTAATTCGACCAACGGACAATTTGAAACAAACATTCGGTTAACAGGAAAGTCAGATGAAATCTGGTGGGTTGAAGCATCCATAGGCTTATATAGTCTCAGTAGTGCACTACCGCCGGCACAGCCCTTGCCACTGGCAGAGGGTACCGTTCTTGCACAGGTACCACATGTTTTTGACGGGCACAGCTACTATCAATTGAATGCTATACACATCGATGGTCTTGGATATTCTGTCCGCCTTCGGAACCAGTATGGTGATCTTGAACAAATCGAGGTAGGTTCCGAAACGTGCCGGTTTCAGACCATCCAGGTGGAAGGTCCGCGGTCGCTTTGTGAGCAAAGTGCAGCAAAGTTTAAGGCTACATCCGCCGCCTCTTCACCTTCATACAAGTGGTATATCAATGGCGATTATGTAACAAGCGGTGCTGTAATGAATGTAGCTGGAAATGACTGGCTTTATTTTGGTGTTACGGAGGAATACACGATTCGCGTGGAGGCGGACGGCTGTATCGCACCTTATGAGTTTTCGGTAAAAATGGGCGAGCCGGACAGAAGAGTCATTGCCTGTCTGGACAAACTCAATGTGACACTGGACAATACCTGTGCATACACAATTACGCCTGCGATGCTTACCAGCAGTAAATTACCTGCGGGAGCTCCGTACACTGTATTGCTGAAAGATGCAACCGGCCATGAGATTCCTGATGCACGCCTCACTACGGAACATGCAGGAACATCTGTCATGGCGATGCTGATCGAAGGTTGTGGTGGCAATACATGCTGGGCCACGATCAAAGTGGAAGACAAAACACCCCCTGTCTCCATTTGCAGAAGCATCAGTCTGCCATGCCATCAGCTGGATGAGTACGATGGCCCTTTTGAAACAGACAACTGCGGCGGTCTTGTTCAGAATGTGCTGGTCAGTGAAAAAATAACGCCCCTGTTTTGCGATGAAAATTATGTGAAGTTCCTAGACAGGGTTTATCAGGCAACAGATAAGTTTGGCAATAAATCTGCCAGATGTACTATGCGGATCAGTCTGGAAAGGCTCGATATAGAAAATGTCACCTTCCCAAGAAGTTTCTTGCTTAAAAATGACAGTTCGCTGGTTTGTAATCAATTTGAAACAGATCAGAACGGGCATCCTTCCCCTGCAGTTACAGGAGTTCCCTACTATGGGCAACTACCGCTCTATCCCTCTATTGATGCAGTATGTAACGTGAGCACATGGTATCTGGATACAGATCTGGGGTACATCGGTTGTACAAGAAAAATCATGCGTAAATGGACTGTGTATGAGTTTACATGTGCCAATGGCGAAATGAATGAATTTACGCAAGTCATCGAAATCAGAGACACTCTTCCTCCTGTCATCACACCAATGCCAAATGTGTCTACCACGACAGATGTCAGTGGTGAGTGTCTGGGCTATGTTACATTGCCTGTACCTCAGGTGACAGATGTTTGTAACCAAAATATTGAAATTGACGTCACTTATCCTGGCGGATTCATCAACAATATAAAGTCACCAGTGCGTGTTGCCCTGCCTTTGGGTGAACATGTCATAACATATACTGCATACGATGGGTGCGGAAATTCCGCGGCAACTACATTTACCGCCGCAATCGAAGACCATACTGCCCCAACTGTGCAGTGCAAAGGCATCATTGTTACCAGCCTGAATTCGAAAGGAGAGTCGTATATCCTTCCTGGAAATGTAAATGATGGTACGTATGACGCATGCGGCCTGGTTTCATTGAAAATCGCACGGCTTCCTTCTGTGGGCTTGGTCTTGCCTCAAAGCTGGGCCAATGCTGTTGATTTTGATTGTGCAGACGCGGGTAAAACCGTAATGATTGCACTGCAGGCAACAGATGAATCAGGTAATGCAAATTCATGCATGATGTCTGTGATTGTGCAGGACAAACATGTGCCTAAAATTACCTGTCCTCCGACTGAGACCATTTCCTGCAGCGATGTCTTCACAGGCATGAGTCTCCAACAGTTTGGAGCCGCG
>JAUMBK010000006.1:0-7681 GCA_032115795.1 Saprospiraceae bacterium
TGGACTATGTGGGGATCTTTGTTTTCATTGTTAAAGGTGTATTCCTGCCTTTCTACTGCCATGCCGTTGGTGAGTCTTACCAGGTCAAAATAAAATTCATCCATTTCGATTGACTCAGGCAGGTCAAAGTTTTTAATGCCGTTTTCATCTTCCTTTTGCATATCACGGGGCTTGTAGTAGTCATCCTGTGAAAGGAAGCACACGTCATTTTCCGAAAAATGATCGCGAATCTGTCTGATAAAGGAAGTCTTCCCGGAGCCGCTGCCGCCGGATATACCAATAATAAAGGAATCTGGATTTTTTAGGCTCATACCACCCTGTTGTTGAAAATAAATTCTATTTTTCGGCAAATTAACGAAGATAGATTGATAAAATATAATTAGAACAGATAAATGCGGGTAGAAATCACGATTGAAGCCTGCCTTGTTTTTCACTTCAAGCCACATTATTCAACATGGAAATTTTCATTCAATTAGGGAGAGGGATCCTGGGCATGGTTGCCTTGATTGCTATCGGTTATTTTTTCAGCAGCAACCGATCTGCCATCAACTGGAAGACTGTGGGATTGGGTCTTGGAGCGCAGCTGGTATTGGCGCTGGGTGTGTTGAAAGTGCCGTTTATAAAATCCATTTTTGAATTTGTAGGGGGAATCTTCGTACTGATCCTTGATTTTACCAAAGCGGGAAGTACGTTTTTATTGGGGGGACTGATGAATGTAAACAACTATGGGTTTGTTTTTTTATTCCAGGTTTTGCCTACCATCGTTTTCTTTTCCGCATTGACTTCGTTGCTGTTTTATCTGGGCTTCATACAAAAGGTGGTAAAAGCATTTGCGGTGGTATTTACCCGTTTGTTGCACATTTCCGGTGCAGAAAGTCTCTCGGTTACCGGAAACATATTTTTAGGGCAGACGGAAGCGCCCTTGCTCATCAAGGCATATCTGGAAAAAATGAACCGGTCGGAAATATTGCTGGTTATGATTGGAGGAATGGCGACGCTGGCCGGGGCTGTCATGGCTGCCTACATCAGCTTTTTGGGCGGTGACGACCCTGTGATGCGTCTGGAATTTGCCAAACACCTGCTCACCGCTTCAGTGATGGCCGCTCCCGGTGCCATTGTCATTTCCAAGATTTTGTATCCGCAGACAGAATCCATTGATACGGATGTGAAGGTTTCGTATGAAAATATCGGCTCCAATGTGCTTGATGCCATTGCTAATGGAACTACGGAAGGGCTCAAGCTGGCGGCCAATGTGGCGGCCATGTTGTTGGTATTTATAGCCTTTATCGCCATGCTGAATTATGGTTTGGGCTGGCTGGGGGGACTCAGCCTGGAGAAAATCACTTTTGGCTTGTCGGATAATGATGCCAATCTGAACAATGGCATTGCTCACTATACACAGCAATATACCAAACTGTCCATCGAAACTTTACTGGGACTTTTGTTTGCCCCGTTGATGTGGCTGATTGGCATTGCTGCTCAGGATATTATGGCCATGGGGCAACTTCTTGGCATCAAGCTGGCCTCTAGCGAATTTGTGGCCTACGCACAACTGGCAGAACTGAAGAACACAGCAAATGCGATTCATCTAACCGATTATAAGTCTGTGGTGATGGCAACATATATGCTCTGTGGCTTCGCCAATTTTGCCAGCATTGGGATACAGATTGGCGGCATTGGATCGTTGGCTCCCGGACAGCGCAAAAACCTTTCCGAATTTGGGATAAAAGCCGTTATTGGAGGTACCATCGCTTCTCTGTTTTCAGCGACGATCGTAGGTGCCCTTCTGTAACTTTCGGTTTGTTTAATACACGTCACCCAAAGCAAAAATCGGCTTTCGGTTCATCCACTTTCCATCAGTAAAATCGGGGAATGACTGTGGTTCACCGCCTTGCGCAATAGATTGTTCGGACAAGCAGGTGATGACGGCCCAGCTGGCGTGATCGTACACATCAAGAGGCATTTCTTCATTTCGCTTCAATGCTTCAACAAACGCATTCATGACAAACCAGTCCATGCCGCCATGGCCAGCGCCTGAGGCATCGTTTTCATATTTCTTCCAGAGGGGGTGATCATACTCTTTGAGGTATGGATCTGCCGCATCCCACTTGTGTGCGGGGCTTTTGCCTTCGATGTAAATCGACTTATTGACATCCATCCAAAGGCCTTTTGTGCCTTGTACCCGGAAACCGAGGGAATACGGCCTTGGCAGATTTGTATCATGTGTGAGCCGGATGGTCTCACCATTGGATGTCATAATGCTTGTTGTCACGACATCGCCCAGTTTGAATTTCACGGCGGCGTTAGGGTGGTCTGGTCCTCCCTTGGGATGATTGATGATGTATTCGTGCAAGCCCCGGGCTTTTGATGCCATAGAGGTCAGGTATTCAAATCTGTTGCCCCTGTTGATATTGACAAATGAGCCCACCGGACCAATGCCATGGGTTGGATAAAGTTCGCCATTGCGGTGAACAGAATGGTTTGTTCGCCAGCGTGCCTCACTAATGCCTTTCTCCCCAAATTCAACGCCACCACCGTAATAATTCACCCCATCATTCATTTTCACTTCACGCAAATCGTGCTGGTATCCTCCTTCGAGGTGAATCATTTCGCCGAACACATTCTGTCTGACCATGTTCAGAACCGCCATGACATCACGCCTGTAGCAAACGTTTTCCATGATCATAAACGGCGTACCCGTCTGCTCATGTGTGCGGACAAGCTGCCAGCATTCATCCAGGCTCATGGCGCCTGCCACTTCGCAAGCCACCGCTTTGCCTGCACGCATGGCATCTACAGACATTGGGGTATGCCATTCCCACGGTGTACAAATAAAGACGGCATCCACATCCTTGTTTTCAAGCAACTTCCTATACCCGTAGTTCCCTTCGGAGTACGTGGCTGGTTTTTTCTGTCCGGCTTTCTCTACTGCCTGTAAAGCCCTTCCCACTGCCGCAGAATCAGGATCGCAAATGGCAGTAATTTGTATGTCTTTCCGCAACAGGGCGAGTTCCAGGGTTCCCAGACCCCTTGCGCCAACACCGATAAATCCGATGCGGACAGCGTCAGACGACTTCTTGTGCGTACCCATTGAAAACGACGGTGCCGCAATGGTGACGGCTGCCAGTGTGGCTGTATTGCGAATAAACTTTCTGCGTTGCATACGATGGATTTTGTATGACAAATATACTTATCGTCATGCATGCATGCTACTGATTCGAAGAATTATTGTGCACCATGCAAAATGAAGTTGCAAAGAACGTCGGCACAGATTGAAAAAATCCAGTCCTGGTGCCACATCAAATCAACGGGATACCTTGAATGCATTATCTTTGTTTTTCACCATCAAACACATTGTCATGGACCTTTCCCTTTCCTGTTGCCCAATTGCATTTGCTACCCCATCATTCGATGAGGCCCTGCGATTGCGGTATTCTGTTTTGAGAAAGCCTTTGGGCCTGGATTATGAAGCGGAAGACATTGCCAAAGAGTTTGACTCAATCCATCTTGGCTGTTATCAAAATACTACCGCAGAGTTATGTGGTGTGCTCATTCTGAAGCCTTTGACCGAAACCATTGTCAAAATGCGGCAGGTAGCTGTGCATAGTGATACCCAGGGCAGAGGTGTGGGTACATATCTGGTCAACTATAGCGAGGACATAGCGAGGGATCTCGGCTTTTCCAGAATTGAATTGCATGCTCGGGAAGCGGCAGTCCCGTTTTACAAAAAGCTGGGATATGAAAGCGCCGGACCCTATTTTTCCGAGGTAGGTATCCCGCATTTATTCATGTTTAAGGAGCTTGGTCATGAAGGGCATCCGTAATCCGCACTGCCAGCATGGAACGAATACGTTTGGTAAGCTCATTCTCCATGGCATAAAAGGTTGCCAATTCGTCGGACGTACACAATCCCAAAACGACTCCAAGAAGTGTGTTTTTTAGGCTGGGATGGCGACTCAGCAATAATTTCACCTGACCAAGTATTTCATTTCGGTTCGACCCTGCTGATGTAGTCAGGGATGGAGGACAAGAGCGAACAAAAATCTGATGAATGGTCTTGTGCTGGCAGGCTAAAATGGGTCTGAGTACCTGATTTTGAAAAATTTCTGCCGCAGATGCATCATCGGCGAACGACAGGGAGGGTATGGGTTTTCGTAAGGAACGTAAGGCAATTTCGCGTTCAGTAAGGTTGTCTGTTTCCATTTTCCGGGGTAAATCCATTTTTTGTTCCATGGTCAATCAAGTGCAATACATTGCAATACGATAATAGTTTCATGATTTGGAAAAATTCACTCGAAAATCATCTGTTTAAAGGTACTTTTTTTATAAAAATTAGTACTTTTACACACAAATTATTTTCGAAACCCTTCAATATGAGGAACGTACTTATTTGCTTTTTGTCCATGGGTTGGTTTGTGACTTTGTCCGCACAATTTATCAACAATGGCGCTACTGTCACAATACAGTCAGGGGCTACTTTACGGGTTGAGACAGATTTTCTTAACAACGGTACAGGTACATTTACCAACAATGGCACGCTGGAGGTCGAGGGTAACTTTACCAATGCCAATACGGCCACATTGACAGCAGGAAGCGGCCTGGTAAAATTTATCGGGACTGGCAATTCAAACGTGGATGCCGGAGGGGATGCCCTTCACAATCTGGAGTTGGCAAAAACCACAACAAATGGTCTGCTGACGTTGACATCTGCGTTGCCAATGAGCGGCAACCTGAACTTCACCGGGACAGGCAATAACAAACTCGTCTTGGGCAACCACAACCTGACACTCAGCAACAGCGCTGCCACAGTGACTGCCACAACCAACCATACAACCAATGGATGGGTAGTTACGGACAAGACAGGTGCAAACACGGGTAGTCTGATCAAGGCAGTCGCCAGTGGAAGTTCTACAAAAAACATGGAAATTGGTGATGATGCCAATTACTCGCCCGTCTCCATGACGGTCAACGCTTCATCAGCCGGTACTGTCCAGGCAAGGGTAATCACCAATGCAGGCACTCTGACGTCAAAATATGCCGATGCAAGTGATCTAATCAACAGAGAGTGGGTTATATCAGGTACGAATATCACTTCCAACACAATGACGGGTACCTATGTCACAGGGGATGTCGCCGGAACACAATCCCTGGTCAAGGGAGCTGCCTATGCTTCGGGCGACTGGAAATTTGACGGCAGTGTCGGGTCAGGAAATACAATAGGTGCGACCACTACGCAAACGAACGTGCGATTATCAGGAATGAACTTCTTTGGCAAAGCCAATCTGAAGGCGATACTTGCAGGGGGCTTGGTTGGTACTGCAACCACGATGTCAACAACTCTGGCATCCGTAATTCCGCTAACAACACCCTACACTGGCTCTCCCTGGTCAGCACCCAGTGTGACAGCTACATCTATCCCTGCAAATACGACCGACTGGATTCTGGTGGAAGTGCGTGATGCAGCAACACCTGCGACAGTCATATCTCAGACCAGTGCTTTTATCAAAAATGACGGAACCATTGTCAGTTACGATGGTACGGCCCTGAGACTGAAAAATGCGGTGGCGACAGGGCATATTGTATTGCGGCACCGCAACCACCTGGCTATTCGCACCGCCTCTGCATTGGATCTGGTCAACCCACCTACGTTAAAGGATTTTACATTAGGCACAACAGAAGCATACACAAATCCTGCGATTACTACCAATGCGAATATGAGATTAGTAAACAGCGTGTATGCCATGTGGGGCGGGAATGCCAATGGGAATGCCAACATACGTTATTCCGGTCCGACAAACGACAACAGTGCTTTACTTACTGCTCTTGGCAATAATCCCGCAACTGTCTTGGGCAGTGTGGCTTCTCCTGTGTACAATATTGCTGATATGAATATGAATGGGATTGTGAGGTATGCTGGTCCGTCAAATGACAACAGTTATTTGCTCCAAAACCTCAATTCAAGCAATGCCAATGTCTTCACCGCTCATCAATAATCAATAAAACAGAATTTAAATGAAACTTATAGGTACACTGATAGTCTTGATGCTCTCTTTTCAAGTTTATTGTCAGACAATTCAAGGCGCCATTTATGTTACAGGAAATGACGTTACGGTGAGAGTTAAGCCCAGTCAGACAATAAATCTGGCTTCAAATGCAGTAGCCTCAATTAATGTCACAGTTTCTGTCAATTCAAATGGCCAGCCCATCGGTAATGCACCTGCAGTATCGTCTGCTACTTCCTTTATTCCTGGTGTTGCAGCAACTGTGCTGTCGACAACGATGATAGACAACAGGTACACATATACTTTTCTGATTACGGGCAATACAACGAGTGCTATCAACTGGCCAGCCAATGTAGAACAAGACCTGCTCTTTGTTGATTTCCCAGCAAATGGCATCATGACAGGCCAGTTTCCAAGACTGGAAGACCAAACAAATGATGGTGGTGGTGGTACCCAACAGTCTTATTTTTATACAGATTTTAGTGGTGTGGATTATACAAACTACTCAAGCATGTTTTATGCCGGCGGAGGCGGTTCTCTGGGAACCGACAGTAATGGGGATCAGTACGTACAGTCAGGTACAGCTTTACCTATTAAACTGGGTGATTTCTCTGCTCAAGTCTATACAGAAAGATCCGCCAGGCTCAGCTGGCAAACATTGCGCGAACAGAACAGCGACTATTTTGGCATAGAAAGGAGTGATGATGGCCTTTTTTGGGATGAAATCGGGCAGGTAAAAGCGGCTGGGTATAGCGCTGGGTCATTGCTTTATTCCTACATAGATGCAGCATTGCCAAACTTACGAAACAAGGTGGATATCTTTTATTATCGCCTCAAAATGACGGATCTGGATGGCACATTTGCCTATTCTGATGTCAGGGCTGTTGATTTCCGAAATAATGACCAGACCAGCGAATTAAGGATATTTCCGAATCCAGCCAGTCATCTTCTCCACGTGGATATATCAGGTTGGGAAGGCGCAGAGGCTGTACAGATCCGATTGGCAGATGCCAGTGGAAAAGCAGTACTGCAACTTCAAACAGAAGGAACTGGAATTATCCCAGTAAATGTTGATTTATTGCCTAATGGATTTTACCAGCTGATGTTGGAAAAAGGCGCAAACAATACCTCCAAAAGGGTCGTTATTGCCAGATAAGGTTACTTTGTTTTTCTGAATTGACTCTCATAAATCAGGATCCAATCTTCCGGAGTCATTTTTGACATCAGCCGACCCACTAATTCAAACGGGATCTGATCAGGTTTCTTGTATCTGATACAGCTTTTGCCCATGTCCAGTTTATGGGGAGAGGCGGCTGCATGTTCTGATACAAACCAGTCCAACAGTGCCTCATCAGCATAAATTCCCATGTGATACAGGGCGATATGACTTTTCTGCAGTGCCAGGCTGGCAAAGGGCAACGGTTGCCTTGGCGTGCAATGATAGCCTGCCGGATAGATTGTATAAGGAACATAATAGCCGACCATACCATACGAAATACCTTCTTCAAAACCCATAGGTATGGCGTTTCGAATTGTTTGCTGGAGTTGCAAAACAGCTTCTTTTGCCGGGCCTTCCGCAAGTTGTTGCTGCCATTCCTGAACTTCGGCAGTAATTGGGGTAAGTATAGACATGTTTCCTTAAAATTAGTTCACTAATCCACGCTGATTTCTTATTTACC
>JAUMBK010000007.1:0-2863 GCA_032115795.1 Saprospiraceae bacterium
GCCAGGCGACAAGATAATTCTTTCATTAGGCGTCTCAAAGGCACCTGTGTGGGCGAACATCGTGATATACCAGGGCTCCCGAATCCTGGTAGATACAGTCATGAAAGTTCGCTGCACAGCGCACATCCCTGTCACCATCACCAAAAGTGAACTCGGAGGCGTGGGCATCCACATTGCTTATGTAAAAAACAATCAATTTTTCACTGACAAACATGCGATCGATGTTCCCTGGACAAACAAAATGCTAAAGCTGCAAGTAGCAGGCTTACGTGACAAAACATTGCCGGGAAAACCTCATACATTCACAATAAAAGTGTCCGGTCTGCCTGCCTCTGAAAAAGCCGAATTGCTGGCCTGTATGTATGATGCTTCGTTGGATCAGTTTGCCCAAAATCAATGGAATATGATCGGATACCCAAATCTGACTGGCTGGTTTGAGGTACATGGGGCGGGCATGGGGCCTGCATTGGCAAGTGCGGCATTCTGGCCTCCTTTCCTGGACACAACACAATATGAAGATATTCGGATTCCCATGCTGCGCGGAGTACAAATGGAAGCATTCAATCCTGTCTACATGCAGCGAATGGCGCAAAGCCCGATGGAAGCCGAAGTGGGCGCCAGTAAAACAGCCGATGCCAGCAAACAATCTGACAGTCAGCCCATACTTCCTTCCACACCAGAAAGTGGAAAGAGCTCAATCAACCCACCCGTCAGGAAGAATCTAAGGGAAACAGCCTTTTTTCTGCCTCGTCTGATGACCGATACAACAGGCACATCCACCTTTTCTTTTACTATGAATGAAGCGCTGACGAGCTGGAAATTCAGGGTATTTGCACACACCAAACAATATAGTACCGGATACCTCGAAAAATTGACTGAAACCAGTCTGCCACTGATGGTTTTTCCACAACTTCCCAGGTATCTGCGCGAAAGAGATACCCTTCTTATTTTGGGTCGAATCGAAAACCGCACTGATGCTATAAAAAAGGGCATGGCCAGGTTGCAGTTTTTTACATTGGATACAAACGAAGAAATCTCCGCCAAACTGATTCAGGGAGAAGGAGCCCATCCTTTTGAAGCCAGCCCAAGAGAGTCAACCATAGTTGCTTGGGAAGTGGTAGTTCCCTCCGGGAAATGGAATGCACTCACCTGGCGTATGACAGCGGGTGACGGTTCGTTTGAGGATGGGGAAGAAAACACCTTGGCCGTGATTTCAAGTAAGGTGCTGGTTACAGAATCACTGCCAATAACAGTAGCTCCCGGTACAGGCAAAGAGGTGGTCTTTGACACTTTTCTGAAGCAGCAAAGCCCCACACACCAAGACGTCCGTTACGTCCTTGAGTTTACCGGCCATCCGGTATGGTATGCGATTCAGGCCCTGCCATACGTCCATTACCAGGCTGATATTTCTTCCATTGGTTTGGCTGACAAATTGTTTGTAAACCAGCTAGGCAGGCAGATTGTGTCGGACAATCCACGCATTGAATCGGTACTTGCCGCTTGGAAACAGCAAGGCGAAGCGCGGCTAAGTCCGTTACAGAAAAATTTGGAACTTAAATCAGCCATCATCGAGGAGACTCCCTGGGTAATGGATGCGATGGATGAAACGGCAGCCCGGCACGACATTGCACTATTGCTGGACCAAAATCAGCTGGAGCAGGAAAAGCACTCATTACTCGACCAGCTAAGGCAGAGACAGATTGCCGGAGGCGGCATCGCATGGTTGCCCAATTCTTCGCCAGATGTGTTCACTACATTGTATTTATTGGAGAAAATCGGACAATTGCACCATCTGGGCATCCTGACACACGATGACCCGGAATGGGCATCCATCGCAGAAAATGCCCTGCGGTATACAGATAGGCTCATAGCTGTAAAATATACCCGCCTGGTTGAGGCAATTAAGAAATATGGGGGTAATTTAAACGAAAATCACCTGGACGGGCAAGTCATCCATTGGTTGTACGTCCGCAGCTTTTTTCAGCACGTAACCCTGCATCCAGAGGCAGTTGAGGCCCGTACGTATTATGTTGGTCAGATCCAATCCTTCTGGATGAAACAGCGCCGATTTGATCAGGTGCTTGCTGGCTTTGTGCTTTTTCGCTCCGGCAGTGACAGTTGGCGCAGCGTGGTGCAATCGTTGCGCGAAACAGCAATCCACCACCCTGAACTGGGCATGTACTGGCCAGGCTCCAATTACCGCAGCTGGAATGACTGGCCTTTGGAACAACATAGCCTCATCACGCTCCTCCTCATTGAAACAGGATCAAATCCCGGCGAAATGGCTTCTCTCCAAACCTGGCTTCTGCGTAACAAGCAAACAGCAAACTGGCAAACACCCAAAGCGACCATCATGGCCATTTATGCTCTTCTTCTCTCCCATGATTCCAGCCAGCCATCGCATCTCCTGACCTCTGCAGAAAAGCCGGTAATCAAGATAGATGGAAAAAAACTTGAAGAGCCAAAGGGTGGGGCAGAGGCAGGAACATCATACACAAAATACAGCTGGTTGGGATCCGACATCACTCCCTCTTTGGGCAAGGTGCATATTGAAAATCCGGGAAAGTCAACTTCCTGGGGCAGCTTGTATTACCAGTACATGGAGGAAGAAGCCGCCGTCACTTCAGGCAAGGGGAAAGTTCTTCAACTGGAGGCGAAATGGTATTGCAAAAAATCTACCCGGCAGGGAATGCGTCTGGTACCACTGGATAGCTTGTCTCAACTGGTGAAAGGCGATGTCATGGTGCTTCGCCTGCAGCTTACCACAGACAGACACATTGAATACCTGAATCTGAAAGCAGCCAAACCCAGCTGTTGTGAACCAGTAGAAGCATTGTCAGGCTATAGCTAACATGGAAAAACG
>JAUMBK010000008.1:0-1894 GCA_032115795.1 Saprospiraceae bacterium
CATCAAAATGCTGCCCTGTATGCACCAGTACTTCCTCCATGCCATGGCGGGCCTGTACGGCCCTGCTCAATGCTGAAGCCTTGACGAATTGCGGCCTTGCGCCGATGATTGTGACTATTTTCATCTATTTTATTATTGCTTGCCACTTACTCCGTGGCATGGTACTCCGTTTATCGTAATTGCCAGAGGCGTATGACTTACCGTCCGGTTTTCTTGGTTTTCATTGCTTTTGAGCCCATGATTCATTTTTTTTCAGCACATAAATCTTCCAACAACGCAGCCAGTCTGGCCGTCAGGGATTTACGTAAAAACCTGGAGAGGTCTGCCTTTTTCAACTGCCCCCCTCCGTTCAAATAATGATTGTATTGTTCTGAAAGGAAATCCATTACACCATGTACATCAGCATAATCGCAGACGACACCGGCACCTGCCTCCCGAATGATGACAGCTGCATCCCCTTCAGCCGGGCCAATACAGAGAATGGGCCTGCCGGAGGCGAGGTATTCAAATAACTTGCCTGTCAATATAGACGCATTGTTTGTCGTATGATTGATCACAAGCAAGAGCACATGGGCTGCATTTTGGTAGTCGATGGCCTCCTTATGGGAAACATAGCCAACAAAGCGGACACACCCCTGTAAGTCAAATTCGGATACGCTTTTCAAGACGACAGCTTCCGGCTTTCCAACAAGCCTGATTTCCATCTCCTTCACCATGGGATGACCATCGGCCCTCAGGGAGTCAAGTGCCTTCCACAAGACAATCGGGTTTCTTGCATCATTCATCGTACCGATATACGTAACGGTGAATTTGTCATCCAATGGCATGGCAGTAGCGGGTCGGTCAGATTCATCAAATCCGTTTGTGATGACTTCGATCCGATTGGATGTCAGTTTGCGGAGGTCCTCTGCCATTGTTTTGCCCACTGTAACGATGGCATCGCATTGATTCAGTACAGATTTTTCCAGCCGCACATGTGTCTTCCGTGCCCAGTCGGTCAGATGCAAGTCGTCAAAATAGTCAATCTGTGTCCAGGGATCACGATAATCCACAATCCAGGGAATGTTGACCTTTTTCTTCACTTTTTGCGCTATCAGATGGCAGCTGTGGGGTGGACCTGTGCTGATGATTGCATCGACAGGATGCTGTCTGAGGTAGGAGACCAAGGCTCGAGCTGCTGGCCGCACCCACAAAGCCCGGGCATCGGGAATAAAAATATTTCCCCTTACCCATACAGCCAGTTTGTCCTGCCAAGCCAGTTTCTTGCCTTGCGACAGGAAATTGGCGTCCATGGTTTTTTGCGCTGGTTTTCCTTTAAACCAATGGTACAAAGTGTACGGTTCAAGTATGGGTTGTTGAATGACTTCAATATTTTCGGGAACTTCCTCTGCCAGCGACGGATCAAGGATGGGATAATCTCCCTCTTTCACTGTAAAAATAACTGGTTCCCAATCGAAAGCGCGCAGGTATCTGACAAATTTGACCCAGCGCTGCACACCACCTCCGCCCGCGGGAGGCCAATAGTATGTAATGATGAGAACACGCTTCATGCACCTATCTTCAGGCCATGTCATCGGTTGACTTTTTTTGAAATCCTCTGACACCGGCGACACCCAAAAACCCGAGCAAACTTAGGGAACAGATCAGGCTAACCATTTCACCAGTGTAATAAGATGACGGTTTAAATTCAAAGACCACATCGTGTTTGCCTGATGGAAGGCGCATTCCCCGCAGGAGGTAATTGACCCTGATATGATCTACTGGTTTTCCATCAATATATGCCTGCCACCCTTTGTTGGGACCGTACCACACTTCGGAAAAAACGGCAAATTGTTCGCCCTGGGTTTCGTAGGTATATTCCAGCTTGTTGGGAGAATAGGTTTTCAAATTGATC
>JAUMBK010000009.1:0-339 GCA_032115795.1 Saprospiraceae bacterium
GTGTTTGCATCCGGAGCCAATGATGACATAGGCCTGCTGGTAAATTCTTCCAGAGACATCATTTTTGCAGGAAAAGGAGAGGATTTTGCCGCAATGGCGAGGACGAAGGCACTGGAACTCATAGAATCAATGGCTTCATTGATGGCGTCTCACACCTCCGGTTCAGCTACACAAGATTTGACCCACTCCCCGTAGGATTCGTTTGTCTCGACGGTCCACTGAATGAAAGCCGGTATTTCATAAGGATGTACGGCAAGGATGTCTAATTCCACTTTTTTACCTAAGTGGGGCAGGGTTTTCATGATGGCAACATATTCTTTTTCTGTGGATATCGCTCCT
>JAUMBK010000009.1:349-3103 GCA_032115795.1 Saprospiraceae bacterium
ACTTGAAAATGTTACCGCAGGCAATGGCCTTTTCTGCAAGCAGCTGCCGTACCGCCTGGTCAGCAGTTTTCCTGGACGGAAAAGGGACATAGATGACTAGGATTGTCATTTACATTGCCAGTATTTCAGCCATTCGTACCAATTGCTTGTTGAGAGGCTTTGATTTTGTGATTGCATCGTGGAAAGGGGTAAATGTAATCTTATCATTAATGATTCCCAACGCAACGCCTCCGTCTCCCCGAATCAATGCCTGAACAGCGGAATGCCCCATTCGGCTGGCGAGGACTCTGTCCATTGCAGTGGGAGATCCCCCTCTCTGCAAGTGACCGATTATGGTTACTTTGATATCAAATTCAGGGTTTTTTGCCTTGATTTGCCTTGCAATTTCATTAGCATCACCATTGTGATTGCCTTCGGCCACAATGACGAGGTTAAATAGTTTTTTTCGTTTGACTGATTTTCTCAGCTCATCCGAAAATTCTTCGATGGTAGTTTCGGTTTCTGGCAGAAAAATGGCGCCTGCCCCACTGCCTATGCCTGTGTGCAAGGCAATAAACCCGGCATGACGCCCCATTACCTCCACAAAAAACAACCTGTTGTGGGAATCAGCAGTATCTCTGATCTTATCTACTGCCTCGATGGCTGTGTTGATGGCAGTATCAAATCCAATGGTATAATCAGTACCGTAAATGTCATTGTCGATTGTGCCAGGCAAACCCACAAAGGGAATATTGTACTCCTTCATAAAAATATCAGCGCCCGTGTATGTGCCATTCCCCCCGATGGCCACCACACCATCAATGTCATGCGCCCGAAGCGTATCATACGCCTGCCTTCTTCCTTCTGGTGTGCGGAAAGCGTCACTTCTGGCTGTTTTTAAAATGGTGCCGCCTCGTTGTATAATATTCGCTACATCGCCCACATCAAGGGACATAATATCTCCATTTACCATGCCATCATACCCCCGTAAAATACCATACACATGTAAATCATGGTAGATGGCTGTTCTGACTACAGCTCGGATCGCGGCGTTCATACCTGGCGCATCTCCACCTGAGGTAAATACGGCAATTCTATGCATCGACTTCATATTACGTTGTTTTTTTTATGAAATTCTATCAACTGATAAATGGGTTTTTGAATGATCCCGGCACAGGACAGACCATGCGCCTTCAGTGCTTCTCTTAGCTCAGTTTCGTGGTAATGGGCAATTGAACCAACAAAATAAACAGGTAAATCTGCATGCTCTTCGTATAATTTGATTCGCAGCGAAATAAAATCAGAAAAGACCTGATGTAAAACCTTCTTTTTCCAGTCCAAACTGCACTGTGATAAAAATTCGGAAAAAGAGGCAAGGTAACGAATGCTCCCTGAGGATCTATACACTTTTTCGAGTAAATCTTCCTTTGTCAATCCATAGGTCGCTGAAAATCTTGCTTTTTCTTCCGCAGGCATTGTGCCATAAAAGTATGCTTTGATGATTTCTTTGCCAATATGAACGCCACCGCCCTCATCTGACAATATAAATCCAAGTGTGGGTATCGCCTTGACGATGGCATTACCATCATATACGCACGAATTCGAACCAGTGCCCAGAATGCAGACGATTCCAGGCTTTGTGCCGCAACATGCCCTGGCCGCTGCCAGCATATCTTCGATCAAAGATAATTGACCGGAAAAACCGGCTTCTCTCAGCCAATGATCAATGCGTCCTCCACTGATTTTACCTACGATTCCCGCACCGTAAAAGTAAATCTGTTCGGCATTCTGAATATCCTTCACCAGGTTGTGATGGTCATTCAATTGAAAAAATTGGTTTTGTGTAGCCGGGTTAAGCCCCTCCGTGGTATACTGCCTTTCCCCGCCGTCTGGCTCCACGACTACCCAATCCGCCTTGGTGGATCCACTTTCTACTATGATAAACATATTTGCTCGTTACGCTGATTGTTTTGGAACATTTATTCAGACTGCAAATGTACAGAATCAATGGTATAGTTGACCATCTGCTCTATATAAGTTGGGAAAATTGGTCTGCTCAGTCTGCCTTCGTATCTTTGCACCGGCATTGATTGCTGTTAATTTACAGTGGAATATCAACCAATTTGACAGTCTGTGGTTCGGTTAAAGGAGAGTAGGGCGCTTGTACTGAACAAATTTTTTAGGTAACTTGAAGAAGTTGTGGTAGTGTGGTAGTAAGTTGAAAGCGCAAACATTCTGATAAGCAATTTTGAATAGTAAAAAATAGAAGTATGAAGTCTGTACAAAATGTAGCAGTGATCGGAGCGGGTACCATGGGGAATGGGATTGCGCAGGTCTTTGCCATACACGGTTATGATGTGACACTCATTGATGTTTCTGGTCAGGCACTTGAAAAGGCCATTCAAACCATCCAGGGTAGCCTTGAACGAATGGCGAAGAAAGAGTTGATTTCTGCGGATGCCATTTCGTCTGTGATGGGTAAAATCCATACTAATACGGATACTGGTGCAGGTGTAGGGTCGGCAGATATTGTCATTGAAGCCGCAACAGAAAAGGTGGAACTGAAACTCGAATTGTTCCGCACCATCGACAGACATGCACCTTCGCATGCGATCCTAGCTTCCAACACCTCTTCCATTTCAATTACATTGCTCGCAAGCGCTACCCAAAGGCCCGCACAGGTCATTGGCATGCACTTTATGAATCCCGTACCGGTCATGCAGTTGGTTGAGGTTATTCGGGGATACAGCACCTCTGATGAAGTAACAAAAGGAG
>JAUMBK010000010.1:0-5432 GCA_032115795.1 Saprospiraceae bacterium
ATGATCATTTGAATCCAGTTTTTCTAAAATTTCGCTGTCAATATCAGAATCAAATTTTCGGGCAAACAAGACAGTTCCGGGCAAAGACTGTAATTCTATCTCATCCCCTGCACGAAAAACAACAGGTTGAGGGTGCTTCTTTCCATCCCATCTGACATAGGTCACCGGTGATAATATAGGATTGTCCAACCTGATTTCCGGCAACGAAAACATCGATTGAAAAAAGAATTCATCAGGAATAAGTGCATCCTGAAAGAAATCAAACAATTCTTTTTCATTGATCCGAATATAATCGTATACCCTGCTCAAAACCTCAACAGGCATCGCCCACCATTGCGATCCGCCATAAAATTTAAGCGGTAACGCCAATTTTCTGGACTGCCAAACACGGCTGTCTGACAGGCACCTAAGCTGTCCTTTAAACAATAGTTTGAGGTAGGAGCGTACATCCCATTTGTGAAACAGAGTATAGTCGAGTTTGTCTGGGGAATGTTGTAATTTGTAATACGTCGTCCTGACAGCAAAGTCCGGCCAAACCTCTTCTGCCGGCTTAAAATCCAGGAATACAGACTGTGCGTGGTGTGCAAAAAAATGCCGTATGTGCGCACTGCTTTTCACGGGATAATCTTGTCCGCTGAGCAGCACACACATCCCATCCTGCCCTACCGGCTTCAAGGCTGCCTTTATCAGGAGCAGCGTTGCATTGACGATGCTGAAATCGCCCCAGATGCAACTGATTCGATTCCCTATCCAGCATACATTTTGTTGTGGAATGGCCGCCGTAAATGAGGTCAGATCTGATTTGAGATCGACGTGAATGTAAAAATACACATCCGGTCCATCCAGACGATCGATCAGCCTCCGGAGCTGACCAGGCTGCATGTGCGCCAGAATCAGGTAGTGCAATGGCACATTTGAAGCCGCTTCTGCTGC
Organism: Saprospiraceae bacterium; assembly: GCA_032115795.1. Classification (GTDB taxonomy): domain Bacteria; phylum Bacteroidota; class Bacteroidia; order Chitinophagales; family Saprospiraceae; genus OLB9. The sequence continues at coordinate 934 of JAUMBK010000010.1, forward strand.
GTTAGAAGTTGGAGGATGCATGGTGCCCATTCCAGTTTACATCCTTTTAAAACGCGTCAGCATCTCTGTATGCAGCAATGAGCGCGGCCTCACCCTCTTTTCCTGGTATGGCATTGCCGTGTTCCATGCCCAAAATACCCCGGAATCCTTTCTGGTAAATGTGCCTGAAAATATTCCGGTAGTTCATCTCGCCGGTGCCTGGTTCTTTTCTGCCAGGATTGTCCCCAATCTGGAAATACGCAATTTCATCCCAGCACAAATCGATGTGGGTCATGACGTGGCCTTCATTCTTCTGAAGGTGGTACATGTCAAATAATATCTTGCATGCCGGACTATTGACCGCCTTGCAAATCGCATAGGTCTGAGGCGATGTGCGCAAAAAAAGATCGGGCGTATCGCTCAGTGGCTCAAGCACCATCACAAGCCCTTCCTTTTCAAGCAACTCTGCACAGGGCCTCAAGGCCTCAATGACATTGGCCATCTGAATGTATTCGGGCAACGAGCGATCAAAATTGCCGGGAACAACGGTCATCCATTTGGCGTTGACCCTTCGTGCAACTTCTACCGCTTCCCGGCATTTTTTTAAAAATGCCTCCTTCCATTCCGCCTTGCCGGTGGTAAGATACACAGTCGAGTTGGGAACGAGTGAAATCACAAACACGCCCATATCCATGCCACGACTGGCCAGGGTAGTGCCAATTTTTTCCTGCACGGCGACACTACGTCCCATGAGTCCATTGTCTTCAATCGAGCGGAAGCCCATCTCGTAAGCATAATTGATCTGGTCGATAAAATCAGGTCCGGCGCTGTTGGCAAACATGCCCTCATGAATTGCGTAGTTGCATTTAAACGGTTGTCCTGATTGAACAGGTACTCCCTCAGTCATTGAAAGGGCTCCTGTACCGGTAAGCACAGCTGCCCCCGCAAGCGTTTGTTTTTTGAGAAAATTTCTCCTGTTCATAAGATCAACATTTTTTTGGATTATACCCTGTTATGTTCCATTTTGACCATTCCTCCAACGCAATCATCAAAAATAGACAATCTGTATTGAATTACCTATATTCGCCTCCTGCTATCTGTGTTTTGTGTATGCAACGGGCCTACTTGTACATTCTTTTCTTCTTGCCACTTACCCTTTTTTCGCAAGCCGATAAATATCGGTTTACGACATATAAAATGGGGACAGAGTGCAACATTGTAATCGCTGATGGCGATAGCACCCTTGCTGCCAGGATCGCTAATGGTGCATGGTTGGTGGCGGATTCACTGATCCACATTTTCAGCGATTACGACGAAACAAGCGAGTTGAACAGGATCAATCGGATGGCAGGCAAGGCATCTGTACGGGTGTCTGCGGACATGATGCACCTGGTGAGATTGGGATTGAAAGCCTGCGCTTTATCAGATGGCACCTTTTCGATTGCCATGGGCCCTCTATCCAGAGTATGGCGACAGGCAAGGCGTGAAAATCGGCTTCCTCAGGCAGACACCATTAGTATGATCTTATCCTTGTGTGATTGTCGGCATGTCGTAATTGATACCCTACAATCGACCATTTTCCTTACGCGACCGGGAATGGCACTGGATATGGGCGGCATTGCCAAAGGATATATAGCACAGCGCATGCTGGATTATATTTCAGCCAGCGGCGTTTGTTGTGCTCTGGTTGACGCAGGGGGTGATATTTGTGTTTCAGATGGAAGCAAACAGCCGTGGCGCATTGCAGTAAATTTGCCGGCTAAAACAGACGAGTACTGGCAAAAAAACATTCTCCTTCGCAACAAGGCCATTGCCACGTCAGGAGATGCATACCAGCATCTGATCCATGAGGGTACAAGATACAGCCACATCATCGATCCCTCCACCGGGTATGGCACGGTGTATTCGCGCAATGTCACGGTACTTGCTTCAGACGGAGCGACTGCCGACTGGCTTGCCACGGCATGCAGCATCCTGCCATTAAAAAAGGCAAAGAAACTGGCTGAAAAAATGGGTGCCCAACTGTTGATTGCAAGCAATGAAAAGGGAAAAACGAGAATTACAAGAACAAAATACTTTCCCAGTACCAGATAAATAAAAAGTCATTGTATTTTGGTTACACAATTATAGTCACCCTTATGAAAGGTCCCGGCACCTGGTTTGTGTATTTGTATTTATTTTTCGCCATTGTCTCTGTCCGGGCACAGAATCAGTCATTTACTGCATATCAGCAAACCATTCCCGGCACGGACATGTACATAAAAATGGTGCCGATACCTGCGGGGAGATTTTCGATTGGTTCAGAGAAAAGCGAAGCAGGCAGGAAGGAGGATGAAGGGCCCCGCATCGAAATTTTCATTGACACTTTCTGGATGGGTGCTTTCGAAATATCATTTGATCAGTTTGAAGTCTTCCTCCATGATACCCGGGTGAGTCAGAATATCGCTGCAGATGCCATTACCCGCCCCAGTCCGCAGTATATTGACTTTTCCGGTGGTATGGGTAAACAGGGCGGCTTTCCGGCCAATGCCATGTCGCAGAAAACGGCGTTGATGTATTGCCGCTGGCTGTATCAGAATACCGGCATTTTTTACAGGCTACCTTCCGAAGCCGAATGGGAATATGCTTGTCGTGCCGGGACGACTACCCCCTACTTTTTTGGTTCTGACGAAAAATTACTCCAGGAATATGCCTGGTTTGAAAAAAACAGTGACAACGTATACCACAAAACGGGCGAAAAGAAGCCAAATCCCTGGGGATTGCACGATATACTGGGCAATGTTCTGGAATGGACCCTGGACCACTATCTTCCCGATGCATATAATCAGCGAAATGACAACAGCCCAATACCGCAGTATAAAAAGAATACCTACCCAAAAGTATTGCGCGGCGGGAGCTTTGACCAGCCTGCATCCGAACTTCGGTCGGCAAGTCGGCACCACTCCAGCCCTGAATGGAATCGCCGCGACCCGCAAATACCCAAAAGCCGCTGGTGGCTCACGGAAGGAAAAACAGTTGGGTTCCGCATCGTCAGACCGGCAACCGCACTTTCAGAGACAGAAATAGAACAGTTTTTTGATACCTGGCTAAAATAACATTTTTTCACTTTATAAACCTGAATTCCATGCAACAGAAACGCCACATGTACGACTCGCGCCGCGCCTTTATGAAAGATTCCAGCCTCCTTGCCGGTGGTTTGATTGCCCTGCCCCACTTTTCCTGGGGATTGGCGCCGTCCGGAACTGATGACACCATTAAAGTAGCCGTTGTAGGATGCGGTGGTCGAGGTACCGGGGCTGCCCTCCAGGCGCTTGCCAGCAAACAACGGGTTAAAATTGTCGCACTGGCAGATGCTTTCCAGGATAACCTGGAACAATGCCTGAATACACTCAGGCAGGAAGTAGAAGAACAGGGTGGTTCAGCAGCCGATGTCATCGCCGTGAATAAGGAAACATTGTTTACCGGCTTTGATGGGTATAAAAAAGCCATTCCCTTGGCTGACGTAGTGATCCTGGCTACACCCCCCGGATTCAGACCGATCCATTTCGCTGAAGCCATAGCCCAAAACAAACACGTGTTTATGGAAAAACCGGTCGCGACTGACCCTGCCGGCGTAGCCAGTGTCCTGCAAACGGCACAACTGGCAAAAGAAAAAAAACGAAATGTGGTCGTCGGGCTGCAGCGCCATTACCAGTCGTCCTATCTTTCCCTCTTCGATAAAAAAGAAATGATTGGCGAAATTACCTCCATGCAGGCCTGGTGGAACAGCGATGGAGTCTGGGTACGACCACGGAAGTACAACCAGACTGAAATGGAATACCAGATGCGCAACTGGTATTATTTTAACTGGCTTTGTGGCGACCATATCACAGAGCAACACATCCACAACCTCGACGTTGCCAACTGGTTTAAGGAAAGTTACCCGGTCAAAGCGCAAGGAATGGGAGGCAGGCAGGTGCGGAAAGGGAAAGACCATGGGGAAATCTTTGATCACCACTATGTCGAATACACCTATGCCGACGGAAGCACCCTGCACTCGCAGTGCAGGCATATTCCCGGAACCACAAGCAAAGTCGATGAACTCCTCACCGGCACAAAAGGAAAAATTGCCTGTGGCGCAGGTCGCATCACAGACCACAAAGGCAAAGTGCTGTTTCAGTTTGATATGAAAGGAGAAAACAACCCCTACCAAACAGAGCACGATGAACTTTTCGCCGCCATCGCAGAAGGCAAATGCCTCTTTGCAGATGCCGATAACGCGGCAAAGAGCACCCTCACCTCGATTATTGGCAGAATGGCGACCTACAGCGGACAGGAAATCGAAACCGAAAAGGCCCTGCAGTCCGGCATCTCTTTACAACCTGAAAGTTATGACTGGAACGCATTGCCCAGGGTGTTGCCCAACGAAGATGGGCATTACCAGACAGCCGTGCCTGGTATTACAAAATATTTTTGACAACAAAAGGTGGCAATCGATAAAAATAAGTTTGGAATAACCATTTTTTATCAAAATAATCCTA
>JAUMBK010000010.1:5442-5907 GCA_032115795.1 Saprospiraceae bacterium
TACAACCTGTTTCCTACGACTGGGATGCTTTACCTCCTGTCTTCCCCGATGAATCAGGAATGTACCCCGTAGCCACACCCGGAAAAACCAGGTATAGTTTTATGTAAAAAGGAGATAGTCGGAACCAGCTCGGGTACTGAAAAATAGTAGAAACATGTCAACAGGGAAACTGTAAGCCGAGTGCCAAATCCTGACACTTGGCTTGCAGTTTAGCCCAGTTTTATAGTGTGTAATAACCTTGTACCCTTTATTTTAGAAAAGGCACATCGTTTGCTTTTCCAAAACATCTATTACCTGCCGGGGGAACTTTCCGGACAAAGAAATCGTTTATATCTCTTTTGTACAGCGCCGTACCACGTTACCTCGTATCGGACTTCCCAAAATGGTGCTATTGAGAAAACTGCTTCATCCAGTTCCAGTTTACTTCGGCTCCTTTCAATGGATGATTGACCCCATTGGGATAAT
>JAUMBK010000011.1:0-3688 GCA_032115795.1 Saprospiraceae bacterium
CAAAGACCGAATGTAAGTGAAGTGTTGCAAAGATCATTTTCATTGTCCACATTTTCTGCTTTGTCAATTCGGCTGGCAGAAGCAAATATCCCTCATTGCCGGGTGAAAAAATTGAATGAAGTACTTGATGAATCTTCTGCTTTGCCAATGATCAATGAGCGGATGGTGGATGGTGTCCTGGCGCGATCGATGAGTACAATTGCGTTTGAGATTACAACTAATTTGGAGTGATAAGTGAGTTTTTCCTGTTATCATGGTGGGAAATTCGTCTTTTTTGGTATTTTTGTTTAAAGGTAAGTTCGAACTAAAATAAAAGGAATATGAGAGAAATCATCACAACCTTGTCTGGTCGGGCAAGTTTGGTTGGGGTGCTGGTGTTTTGATTCATTTGACAGCACAAGATTTGCATTACAGCCAGTTTTACAACTCGCCGCAAAATATCAATCCAGCCCTGACAGGAAGCTTCAGAGGCACGCACAGGTACCTGATTTCTTGCAGAGATCAATGGCGATTTGTGCCCGTACCCTGGTTTACGCTGAGTGCCGCTTTTGATACCAAATACGCACTTAAAAATAATGAGAAGGCATTGATTGGTGCAGGGATTAACATAAACCACGATCGCCAGGGTGATTCAAAAATGAATTTGTCGTCCCTTAATACACAAATTGCGTATCATTACTTCCTTTCTTCGCGGCATAGTTTCAGTGGAGGATTGACCCTTGGCTTTGCCAGCCGGGGCTTTGATTCAAGGTCCCTGACATGGGACAAGCAATGGAATGGTGACGTATTCAACAGCAATCTGCCATCGGGAGAGAATTTTGGCAATCTTGAACGCATTTATTTTCTCGAAACGGGCTTTGGATTAAACTACCGATATCAAAAAAGTATACGGTCTTATGCTGATTTTGGCGTTGCAGCGTTGCACATTCTTGAACCAAACCAGGCATTCTCAAACATTGAGGCTGCCCCGCTTCCGCAGCGATACAGCCTGACATTCATCTCGCAGGTAAAATTGACAAGCCTCTTTGATCTGCAAATTCATGCCTTGCAACAATTTCAGGGACCTTACAAGGAAACTGTTGCAGGGGCAATTGGAAAAATTTACCTTGGTCAATCCAGGGGCAAGGAATTCCAGTTGCACCTCGGAGCGGGTTACAGAACATCAAAATCACTCATTCCCACTGCAGCGATACAATACAACAACATGTATGTCGGCTTCAGCTATGATATAGATACCAATGCATACAACGACATTGCAGGCTCAAACAAAGGAGGCCCGGAAGTGCATTTCAGGTATATTTTTACACGTGTTGATGCCCTTCGCAACACAAAGGTTTGCCCTATTTATTAATCAAAAAGATCATTTTTCTATGCGAAATAAAGTAATGACCTTGTGGGCATTGGGAATCGTAATCCTGTTTTCCGGCAGTCCTCTGTGGGCACAAACACCCACCAAGAAACAGTTTATGGTGGCCGCAGAAAAGGAATACCTCAATAAAAACTTTTACGGTGCCCTTCTTTATTACAATGAAGTATTGACCTTTGATTCGTCGGATAATGAAGTGATTTTTAAGTCTGCAGAAGCGGCAAGGCAGTTTAATGCATACACTCTGGCCGCGGAAAAATATAAGAAGGTGGTCGACAACCAAGAGAGCGGGGAATACCCGACTGCGTTGTTCTGGCTGGCACAAATGAAACAGCTTTCAGGCAAGTACGAGGATGCCATGACATACTATCAGTTGTATCTCTCCGAATATGGTGGTTCAGATTCATTGATGACGACAAAAGCAAACAGGGAGCTGGAATCTGTCCAATATGCCATGAAAGCATCAGAAAGACCGGTGAGCAATCTCCTTGTGGAAAAAATGGGAGAGGATATCAATACACCCGCTTCTGAAGTTGCCGGCTTTGCCAGAGGGAACGATTTCTTTTTTTCATCGATGAAATTTGAAGAAGCGAGGCCTGTTTCCTTGCCAGCCCGGCAAATTTCAAAACTGCTTTTAAAAAGGGGGAAAGAGGCCGCAGCTGTCATAGAAGGGCCGGTTAGCCAGAGTGACTCCCTGGTTTCAAATGCAACCGTCAGCCAGGATGGGAAAGTCCTTTTCTTTACCATCTGTACCTACATTAACGAATCAGATATCCGATGCGAACTATTCCGAAGTGAGATTGATGCCTTAGGTCAGCTATCCACTCCATCCAAACTTCCTGCGCCACTGAATATGCCAGGGACGACGTCAACACACCCTCACCTTGCCATGGATAAAGTGACAGTCAGGGAAATGCTTTATTTTGCTTCTGACAGACCCGGAGGAAAAGGGGGCTTTGATATCTGGTATTGCTTGCTTGATCCCACGTATGGTTTTTCTGAGCCAATCAATATCCAAAACGTCAATACACCTGAGAATGATATTACACCATATTATAGTCCAGCCGAAGAAGCACTCTACTTCAGTTCTGACGGACGCATAGGAATGGGAGGCTATGATGTGTACAAATCTTTGAAAATTAATGACGTTTTTTCAAAAGTAACGACAGAAGGATTTCCCGTCAATTGCAGCTACAACGATATATACTACACACAGTCAGAAGATGGCGCTACAGCCTATCTGTCATCAAACAGGGCCGGTTCACTCAAACATGACAGTTATTTTGAGGCGTGCTGCTATGACATCTTTACCATGAATGTTGTCAGGATCAAGCTCGATCTGAAGGTACTGACATTTGACAGACAAACTGGGCTGCCATTAAATAAGTCAACAATTACCCTAATCGATAAGGAAACAGGCCAGGTAGTGACAAAGTTGGACTGCGACGATCTGAATGCCAGGAAAGTCAGTCTCGGCACCGACAGAGATTACATTTTAATTGCAGAAAACGACTTTTACGACCCCGACACATTGCCATTCACAACCACTGGCATTTTTCAATCGGGCACAGTGAATAAAGAAATGTTTTTGTCAAGAGGCAAGTTTATTCTTGACGTTTACGCATATGGTCGTCCAGGGGATTTTCCCCTGAACGGGGCAACGGTGACAGTGAAAAATATGGATGACCCGGCTGCCAAGCCTGTGGTGATTACAAATCCTATTTCGAATTCTTCCAGATTTTTTATCGACAGGGGGCGTAATTACACGATTACAGTCACGAAGGAAGGCTTTACAGGTACCTCTGTCTTTTTGGATACAAAGCGGTTTGGTAAGTCTGAGCGAATCAGCCAGGACGTGTATCTCAACCGGATTCAGTTGCAGGATTTGCTTCCAATTACCCTGTACTTTGACAATAACATGCCCGATTTGGGCAGCCAGAGTCTGGCCACCAAAACGCGCTATGGCGACCTGCTCACCAGTTACGTAAGCAGAAGAGAGGAATACAAGGTGAAATTTATCAAACCATTGAGGCAATTTGATAAAGACCTTGCAAAGGGTGACTATGACCACTTTTTTGATAAGGACGTCATGGGAGGTTTTGAGATGTTTAAAAAGTTTGCGGAGTCACTCATAGGAGAATTGAAGGCCGGTAAAAAAGTAGAATTGGTGCTGAAGGGATATGCCTCGCCAAGAGCCAAATCTGAGTACAACTATGCCTTGGGTCAACGTAGGATTGGCTCGATTAAAAATGAACTGGTCTATTACCTGAGTCCGGAATTACAACAATATTTTAATGATGGCCGGCTTGTAATCAAGGAGGA
>JAUMBK010000011.1:3698-6067 GCA_032115795.1 Saprospiraceae bacterium
GTAGCAGGCCAGGTGGGCGATAAGCGAAATTCAATATTCAGTATCAAGGCAGCCAGACAGCGTAAGGTGGAAATCATTCGTGCCACAACGCAACAATCAATAATTCGATAAACAAAGTATATGAAGAATACCGTAGATAGCACTGTAAAATGGTTGGTTGCATGCCTGTTTATCTTGGCTGGACCTGCAGTGTTCAATGTTGGGGCAACACACATTGTAGGGGGACAATTGACATATAAGTATATTGGAAGGCACGTAACAAATACCAATGTCCCTTACCAAATTTATGAAATTACATTGACGTTTAGAAGAGATTGTAAATATGGTGATGATGAAGCCAAATTTGATGACCCGGCAACAATTGGCGTATTTACAAGAGGCGGGGAGGCTCCTAAGTGGATCGCTGATTTTCAATTGAATCTTAACCAGCCGAATGGCGCCTATTTTGACAGGCAATCCGGATTTTTAAAAATTCCATTTTCCTCCGATCGAACATTAAATGAATACATTTTGAGTGATTGCGGGTTTATAGGTGAAAGAGTATGTGTGCACGAAACAAATTACAAAGGTCGAATCGCACTTCCATATTATCCAACACGAAATGATAATGGATTTCGATTTGTATACCAAAGATGCTGCCGTAACTTTTCATTAAACAATGTACAGGAACCGCTTGAAACAGGGTCTACCTATGTTCTTGACGTTACCCAGGATGTGATGAAGACAAATGTTGATGAAATCATCACACGTCAGAATAATACGCCTCAGTTTAAAAAATGGCCGGATGTTTATATTTGCTTGGATAAGGATTTAGTTTTTGACCATTCTGCGGTTGATGCTGAAGGAGATTCGCTGGCGTATGAATTATATACACCTTTTACTGGTGGCACCAGAGCATTTGCAAAACCAGAACCGATATATAGCCAAAATTATGATGAAGTCTTTTGGAAAGCACCCTATAACAAAGATGATATGTTTGGGGGAACTCCACTGAAAATTGATCCTAAAACAGGGCTCTTGACAGGAAGACCCAAGACGTTTGGTCAATTCTTGGTGGGTATTCTTGTAAAGGAATATCGTAACGGGAAATTGTTAAGTACAGTTTATCGAGATTTTCAATTCAATGTGCGGCAATGCGTAGATAAGCCGGATCCTGCCTTTGAAGTTGTAGATGATGGTTGCAATGGGCTGACAATTAACCTTAAAAACATCTCAAAGGATTCCTTTAATAGCTTATCATACATTTGGTACTTTAATTTTCCAGACACGACGAATACGAAATACAAACGTACCGACTCTGTTAAGGTTGACAATTTTTCTTTTACGTATGATTCCATAGGGCGATACAAAATACAATTGATAGCAAAACGAAATAAAACAGATGATAATAATGTTGAATGTTATCAATCTGTAACCGCAAACGCATTTGTATATATAAATACACTAAATCCAAAATTGGGGTTTTCGTTGAATAATTGCGATGTAAAAAATGACAGCATTGAAATACTTTTAGCTGATTCCTCAGGTATTGCTTCTACCGTTGATTCAATTGTAAGCAAAACATATAATATTACACAAAATGGGAATAAACTAACGGAGTATAACATAGGCTCCCAAAAAGGGATAAAGGTTAGTAGCCAGGGACTCATTGACATTTCATTTACGCTGGTATCTGTTTGGGGGTGTGATAGTACAGTTACGTATCGTATTGATCCGAAAAATTATTTTCCTAAACAGACATATAAATTTGAACTCGCTGAATGTCCGACTGACACAGTTATGCAAATAAAATTGTTTAATACGTCGGCTGAAGCCAATCCGAATGCAGTATTATTGAATACAAGCTGGATTTACAATCAAGATACGATTAAAACTGCCAATCCAAACATTCTGGTTACAGTTGGGCTGGGTAAGACGACCATCACTCTCATATCCACATTTAAAGAGTCTTGCGTAGTGTCTGATACCTTCAGCGTAGATTTTAACAGATTGCTACCCAAAGCCAATTATGCATGGAAGGCTGTAGACTGCGCAGACAATGATTCTGTAACGATCCAGCTTCAATATATTCCTGACAAGAGCAAGGGTATTCCCGCGGATAGTATACATTGGCTCGCCGGCCATGGTAATAATAAACAATATTTTGAAGGACAAGTGGGGAATGTGACGATTCCCAGAGATAGCTCGTTGGCATTGATGCTGGCAGTTCGCTTTGCAAATGGTTGTGTTGATTCACTTTCAGCGAAGGAAACTCCTGGTCCTTTCGCCACAATTGATCTGGTATTAGATTCCATTCTTCTTTGCCCTGATCAAAAAATGCCTCAAGACAAAGCCGGGCTGTTTCGCGAAGCTCGCGGGCTCCATCAAGG
>JAUMBK010000012.1:0-2030 GCA_032115795.1 Saprospiraceae bacterium
TGTGATATCAAAAGACTATGTCAGCAATATCATCAGTGGCATTATTATCAGCTTTTCAAAGGAAATCAACATCGATGATTATGTGAAAATTGGTGAAAACAAAGGAAAAATCCTGGATATCAATCTCAATAAAACAACGCTGATCAACGATGACGATGACATCATCTACCTGCCCAACGAAAAGGTCTTTCTCTCCGAAATCATCAATTATACCAAGCGGGAAATCAAAAAAGTAAGCATTGACTTTGAGCTGGGCATGATGTACCATACCACCATCGAAAAATTGGAGTCATTGCTCGTCGATTCGCTGGCTGAGTTTCACAAGTACATTGAACCACATTCATTTGCGATCAAAATTGTCGATGTACACCACGACTTCCTTACTTTGAAATTTCAATTTAAACTCAAGGAGGTCAACAGAGATGTGGAAAGGCTGATCAGAAAGAAAACCGTTCGTGTCATCGCCAATGCCATAAAAGGAGTTTAATGTTTTGATTAACAATATATATATATAATTAAATAATTAAAATGTATTAATTCCTCTCTCATACATATAATGTTATTCGTCACTGTGTAGTTAGTTCATTCATAAATTATTACACGAAATTTTCCGGTTTTATTTTGCGAATTGTCAGATATTTTTGATATTTGTATAATCATAATTTTTTTAAAATAGTCAATCCCCCTTTTTGTCTATTGTCATGAAAAATAATAAGCAAAAAATCAACGTAAAAAGCAAGGCACAGGAAGAGTTCGAATTGAACAAGCCAAAGAAAAAAATGGTACCAAATGATTCCAAGGTAAATGTGCGGTCGAATAAATTCTGGGATGAATTATACGATGATGAAGGTGAAGACATAGAAAAATACATTCGGTAAGATCAGTGAAGCCCCCATACGATAATTTTTTTCATTTTTTCACAGATCTCCATAACATTTTGGTTTTTTTAATCGTATTACATAGTACATAAGTTATTACCCATGAACAATTTTTGGAACACAACAAAATCTTTTTTTGGAAAGGTGTTTAGCCGGACAAAAAAAGTAGTCATTTTTCCTCAGGAGGAGGAACAGGACTTTATCGGTGTCTGATAATCCCTCCCCCGGGATTTGGCACAAAATGAAAATGTCAGAGTATTTTTCTTGGTGAATGCTCTGACATTTTTTTTTGATGTAATTTCAAAAGAGGATCTTTTATTTCCTTACCTGTATCGGTTTTCAGCTACCCGAATTTGGAGATTTCGGAGACGAAAACTGTCTGCCACCACACTGAACTTGGTACGAAGCACAAAGCTTCATTCAACCACTGAACCGCCAATTTCTTCTAGGTGCTGTTATGGGGTCGGTTTTTCATTTGATTGTTAAGTCTTTTGATGTTCGTTTAAGTCTCGCCAAACCAGTTCTGCTTGAATTACATTCTGTTCGTACAATTCTTAAACTTGCCTTTTCCCTATGATACTTTCTAAATTGCACTGTCCAAATATCGTCTTTAAAAATTATATGATTTTGGTCGTTTGAAGTAAATTCAATCAAGTCCAATTCAACTCTATTTACTTCTTTAAACCTGTCAACTATAACCGAAAATGTGTTTGGCTGTCTATGGTCAACAGCTAATTCAGTCCATTTTGAAAGTATTCCAGTTTCTTGACATTTGACTTGTCCTTTCACTGAATTTTTGTCAAAATACTCTTGTTTTACTGTTTTAATATCACCGTGAATAGAGTTCCTACAAGCTATATAAAATAATTTTTCAGGAGTATATTTAGTGTTATTTATTATCATTAAGTATGAAATATATGCACTTGTTTTGTCGCTATAAAAGATTTCAAAACATTTAGTGTTAAACTGAACTCTTGCGATTTTTATATCTTCAATTGATATTTCCTCTTCATTGTTTTCATTACTTACTTCACTTTCACCTTCATTACTTATTTCTTCTTCACTATTTTTATCAATCGTTTCAAGTTCGGCTAAATAATTAAAATAGTCATAAAAAGACATTATAATAGTTCTATATATTTTAATTTAAAA
>JAUMBK010000012.1:2040-17625 GCA_032115795.1 Saprospiraceae bacterium
AATAAGTCAATAAGGTCGTCATAATCGGAATAATTTAAGGATTGTCCAAAGTCGTAAGAATTTAAAATAGTTCTATAATGCGTAATTGCATCTTTTTTGAATTTGTATTCTTTCTGTCCTATCTTAAATGGTTTTCTCATTTTTGATGTCGGTTTTAAAACTGCCACAAAACAAATGTATCAGAACAGAATCTTCATGACTACTTCTGCTGTAAACAATCACTGACTGTCTCTTCCATTTGGATGATCGTCGTCTCTTTGAATTCTGTTGACCACCGGTGGTTTATGTAATTGACTAGGTTTGTCAATTCTGCAGTGCTCAATTTTTGAAATGAAGGCATGTTTTTTTCCAGGAAGGAATCGCCCTGCCTGATCGTATCCTGAATGCCTTGAATGATCACACAGCCCAACGCATTCGAGCCCAGCAACCTGGACTTTGTAATGGGAGGGATAAGTTGACTCAGGCCGTTGCCATCTTCCATATGACATGACTGACAGTTGGCATCGTACAACCTTTTGCCTTGCATATACGGGGACTCATGGCAGCTTATCAGTCCAATAAGGCATAAACCAATCCCGAAAAAGAAAAATGGTGTCTTCAATTATGGCTTATTTTTGTATATGAGTGAAAGTGCTTTAATGTCTTCGATCAGCCGGGGTGTAGTTTCCGGATCAGTACCTTCACTAAACGACCTGACATGGCCTTCTTTATCTACCAGCACAATTTTGCCTGAATGATCGAATCCTCCCGGCGCATCCGGATCTTCCAAGGCCGCCACAAAATATGTATTGGCCAAATCCAGTGTGGCATCTTTGTCGCCCGTTAAAAACCACCATCTGTTTTGATCAATGCCCAGGTTATCAGCGTAAATTTTTAATTTTTTTACATCATCCCGCTTTGGGTCAATTGTAAACGAAATGAATTTTACCATTGTGTCCTCCTTCAGTGCATCATGGATGCGCAACATCTCCCTGGCAACCTTAGGACAAATCGAGGGGCAGGAGGTAAAGAAAAAATCAGCAACATAAATGTAGTTAGAGAGCGTTTGATTCGTAATCAAAACACTGTCCTGATTCAAATGGTTACATTGCCCGACGGTATGGTGCACTTCTTTTCCTCCCTCCAGGCTCGTTTGCCCCAGGTAAGGCAACTCAACTGGCTTTTCAGCGCAGGAAAGCAGGAAGAGTACTGGCATGAAAAGGAGCCACGATGTTACTTTCATTTTCTATTCGTTTCGTTTTGGGGCAGGCCGTTCTTCGCTAAAAACTGTTTCACATCGGCAATGACCTGGTTCATTGAATCGGACACAGCCTGGATTTTCCCTTTTTCCAGTGCAAGGTAATCAGCAACCTTGTCTTTGTCTGCAGGCACGTCAAAGCCATCCATCCATTCCATCATGGCTTCATCAGCCCTTTCAATCCGGCTGATTTCTACCAGAATCCTGTCTCTGTTTTCAGGCGTCTCCGCTTGTTTTAATGATTTTTTCAGATCGTGCAATGTCGTCATCTCAGGCATGACCGCATCATGTATGGCCATCACTTCCTGGTACGCTGGCGAAGATTCTACATAGTCTCCACTCGCGGTCTGTTCAGTGGCCGTTTGCTTGCAGCCAGACAATGCGCCCATAATGAGGAAGAGAAAAACAATTCGAGGCATATGAAAACTTGTTTAATGTATAAGAAACAATCGAAACGTGAGATGGATTACGTCAAACATATGAACTGCCCTGATCAATATAAGGCCACGCGCTGCGCACTGACATCCTTGTCCTCAATGTAATCATCAAACGCTTTTAACTTGTCGATAAATCCTTTGGGGCCGATTTCGATGATCCTGTTTGCCACTGTATCTGTAAACGTATGGTCACGGGAGGTAAACAGGATATTTCCAGGAAACTGCATCAATGAATTATTTAATGTGGTAATCGTTTCGAGGTCAAGGTGGTTTGTTGGCTCATCCAGCATCAGCAGATTGGCTTCGGTGAGCATCATTCGGGAGAGCATGCATCGTACTTTTTCGCCGCCGGACAAGACATTCGATAGTTTGAGTGTTTCTTCCCCGCTAAACAACATCTTTCCGAGAAATCCACGGATATAGGATTCGTCCTTTTCTTCTGAATATTGTCTTAGCCAGTCGATCAATTGCATGGGCTCACTACTGAAATACGACTCGTTTTCGTTGGGCAGGTAAGAGTATGTAATGGTTTGGCCCCACTGGATCGTGCCCGAGTCTGGCGTCAACTCACCAGCAAGAATGCGGTAGAGCGCCGTTGTAGCCAGACTGTTTCGGGACAAAAACGTGATTTTATCATTATGGTTCAGATCAAAACTCAGATCCTGAATGAGGGCTTCTCCTTGCAGAGTGTAATTGAGACCTTTGACGGAGAGGATTTCTTTTCCTGCTTCTCTTGCCTGTTTGAAAATAATGCCTGGATATTTTCTCGAAGAAGGCTTGATATCTTCAATATTGATCTTATCCAGCATTTTCTTTCTGGCCGTTGCCTGTTTTGATTTGGAAGCATTTGCACTAAACCGGTCAATAAACGCCTGTAATTCTTTGATTTTATCTTCTGCTTTTTTGTTGGCATTCTGCTTTTGTCTCAATGCCAGCTGGCTCGATTCATACCAGAAGGTATAGTTGCCGGTGTACAAATTTATTTTGCCAAAATCGATGTCTGCAATGTGCGTACAAACCGTATCCAAAAAGTGTCTGTCGTGCGATACGATCAGGACCGTATTCTGAAAATTGAGCAGGAACTCCTCGAGCCAGGTGATCGTATGCAGGTCTAGGTCGTTGGTCGGTTCATCGAGTATCAGCACATCGGGATTTCCAAATAACGCCTGCGCCAGGAGGACCCGAACCTTTTGGTTACTGTCCAGTTCTTTCAACAACTTGTAATGCAGGTCTTCCGGTATGCCGATGCCGCTCAAAAGGCTGGCCGCGGATGATTCGGCATTCCAGCCATCCATCTCGGCAAACTCTTCCTCCAATTCGGAAGCCCGGATGCCATCAGCTTCAGAAAAGTCCTCTTTCATGTAAATGGCCTCCTTCTCCTGCATGATTTTCCACAATGTCTGGTGCCCCATGAGGACTGTATTCAATACACTGATTTCGTCAAAGGCAAAGTGGTTTTGCTTGAGCACGGCCATTCGCTTGCCCGATTCCAGGTGAACGCTGCCCTTGTTGGCTTCCATTTCTCCCGAAAGTATTTTTAAAAAAGTGGATTTTCCTGCCCCGTTTGCACCGATGATACCATAGCAATTGCCCTCTTTAAAGGTGACATTCACTTCATCAAACAATACGCGCTTGCCATACTGGAGTGAAACATTTTGTGTTGACAGCATTCTCTTGTGAAATTTGGTGCAAAGGTAAGGATATAGTTGGCTCAGGCACTGACAGCATGCACAAAATTATTTGCCAGCCAGGAGATGCGAGGAATTGGTTGCATCTATTTTATATACTTACAGGAATTGTAATACGTAAAATACTCATTTTATATAGATCACATATTAATTTATTTTATAATAATTTATATATATTACGTATTATTTAAATATATTTTTTTTACATTTGCACAAACGAAGCCAATTAACCAGTCAAATCCCATTTTATGTGTAGTGTTGTTACCGTGAGATTTGTAGAATGCCTTGAAAAACTAAAGGAAAGAAGCGAAATTCGATCAGCCCGTCAGTTTGCCCTCGCTGTGGATTACCATCCCCAAAATCTGAATGACATCATCCGGGGTAAACGCGATGTGACCATTGAACTGATCAAAAAAGCTGCCGAACTATTTAAACTAAACCCGCAGTATATTTTTACAGGCACAGGCAGCCTTTTTCTCGATGAAGAGGTGCCACAGCAACCTGCCCCTACAGGCAAATACCATGATGCTGTAGAAAAAATTGTGTATGTTCCCGTGGCCGCACACGCTGGCTACGCAGATCAGTTCAGCGATCCCGTCTTTATGGAAGAACTGGTCACCTTTTCTCTGCCTGACTACCGTTTTCAGCATGGGAATCACCGCTGCTTCGATATCGCAGGCGATAGCATGGAGCCGTCGTTGTTTGCCGGGGATAAGGTCGTTTGTTCGCTGGTCGACAGCCACAATTTCTTTGCCTCTGTACGCAACAACCTGGTCTACGTGATTGTAATGGATGGGGGTGTTGTCGTAAAACGTGTGCAAAACCGCGTTCGCGAAAATGGCACCTTTCTTCTAAGTTCAGACAATTCGTACTACAAGCCTTACGAAGTCTCTGTGGATGATGTGCGTGAAATCTGGCACGTCGAAGTAAAAATATCACCATACCTGCCTTCCCCCAACAACCTCCGAAATGCATTCCACGAGGAGATGGATGACATGAAAAAGATCATTGACCAGCAATCAAAATCCATTCAGGTACTAAACTTGACGGTAGAAAAGCTCCTCAAGCAAAACAGAGCTGTAATTTGATTCCACGAGACGTTGCTTACTTATTTTAACATAGGCAGGCGAGTAAAAAAAAACCCCGACAAGTCCTTGACAAGCCGGAGTTTTCTGTGAAAAAGCCTTTACCTCTGCTTTTTTTCTTTTGCCACGCACCAGGCGTTGGTGTTTTATTTTGTCAGTTCGTATTTGTAATCAACGATTTTCAGAATGCGCTGACCTGTCTTGGGATTTAGGTTCTTCAAATAGATATCTACATCGACCGTTTCGGATTCCTCTTTTTTTCCACTGTCAAACGTTACGTGAATTACGCCCTTCTGACCTGGTCTGATTTTGTTTTTTGGGTAATCCAGCGTCGTACAATCACAGCCTGAGGCAATATCAATTTCGATGACGTCAGTGCCTGTATTGGTAAACACAAAATCGAACTTCTTGATCTCTCCTTTTTTTACTTTTCCAATATTCAGGTGCTCGCTGTCAAATGTCATGTGTACTCCCTGCTGCACCGGCTTGGCTGCCTGGGCTGTGACTGCTGCCGGCTTTTTTGCCGCTTCTTTTGTTTTTGTTTGTGCAATCATGGGCAATGCCAGTATCATACTGCCGAGGAAAACAATCATACTTCTGTTCATGCTGTACCAATTTTTGATTAGGCAAATGTCTGAAATCTTTCTGACCGATTTTCTTATAACAATGTTAAATTTTGGATTTATCATCATTTTTTGGCTTCATTCCCCGCAGCATCTCCCGTTTGCCCGGAGGCCCGGGCAGTCGCTCTACAATGAAGCCGGCTTCCTTTAGATTTCGACGGAGCTGTCCCTGCGCACAATATGTTGTGAATATGCCTCCTGGGCGCAGAAAACCAATCAGCTTTTGCATCGTCGGAAAATCCCACAGTGATGGCTGGGCTGATGGGGCAAATGCATCGTAATAGATCCCGTCAAAGTGTTCGCTTGACTGATATTCCTCCAGCGTGCCAAATACTTTGCATATGCTGAAAAAAGGATTGACTGCATGCATCTGATCCCAGGAAACGTCATGAAGGTGCTGGAAGGTGGAGTGTTCACCCAGGATGTCCGGATAGTTTAGTGTTTCAACCACTTCTCTCCCCAAAGGGAAGGCTTCGATTGTCGTGTATTTTACAGGAAGCTTATGATTGAGAGCCCACTGGCAGGTAAGAAAGGCATTCAAACCTGAGCCAAAACCCATTTCAAATATGTCGATGGAGGGGAGCCTTTGTGCAGCAAGTGCCTCAAGGCACGCTTGGATAAACACTACCTTGCTTTCCTGAATGGCTCCTCTAAGGGAATGATAAGGTACGTTGTATACGGAATGAACGATGGTATGCGATCCATCATCGGAGATTACAAGCGGACTAGGATCCAGCATGCCACTGCAATGTTTCTTTCAGTTCTTTTACAGAAATATCAAAATGGGAGGCGTCATACAGACATTCGCCGTTGCGAACCAATAAAACCTGAGGAGATTCATGGTGAACTGAAAAAACATCGGCCACCTCATTCGAAATTTCCCTGTATTTTTTTACATCCAGATAATAAGGTACTAAATCCAGCTGGTCATCCCACTGACTTTCTAGCCGAAGTTTTGCCATCTGGCTAATCGAACAAGTGGTGCTGTGCTTGAAAATCAGGATGTCCGTGTCCTCTGATGCATGTTTTATCTGATGCACCATTTCCAGGGTATCCAGTTCCTTCCAGTTCAACACTCGTTCCCGGGATAAGAGGGATTATTGAATGCAGGCAACAACAGACACCGCAGCTTTCAGCTCATACGGACATCCATAACCTCGGTTGCATGAAGTCATGCCGGTAACCAATGCCAAAACAACGAGCAATGCGGCTATTTTTACAGAAAACTTTTTGTTCATGTGATGATGATTTATTCTCATTAACGATTTCCGCTGCAAAAATATTATTTAATTTCTTATATCCAAGCACAATTTTGATTACCGAGGCCGCAGAATGTATATTTGCAGGCAAGCAACCAGAATATGAACCACACTTCAGACCGTCAGGATGAACAATTCAACCCAACATCCAGTAACATTCATTTCATTGCGATTGGTGGCGCTGCCATGCATAACATTGCCCTTGATTTGCATGCAGCGGGACATCGGGTGACGGGTTCAGACGATGAGATGTACAATCCTTCGCTTGCCCGGTTGCAGGCCGCGGGGATTGCCCCTGCGCAAATGGGATGGTTTCCTGAGCGCATTACTCCTGCCTTGGATTTTGTCATTCTGGGCATGCATGCCAAAGCGGACAATCCTGAGCTGATCAGGGCCAATGAATTGAATATTCCGGTGTATTCCTATCCTGCCTACATTTATGAGCACAGCCGCAATAAAAAACGGGTTGTAGTAGCCGGAAGCCACGGCAAAACCACCACGACGGCCATGATTCTCCATGTGCTCCGCAAATGCAATCTGGATTGTGATTACCTGGTGGGAGCCCAACTTCCCGGCTTTGATCGCATGGTTCGGCTGTCGGATGCGCCGATTATCGTCATTGAGGGCGACGAATATCTCAGCTCGCCCATCGACAGGGTGCCCAAAATTCATCATTACCGACCCCACATTGCCGTGCTGACAGGCATTGCCTGGGACCATATCAATGTATTTCCGACGTTTGAAAATTACGTCGAACAATTTGAAGTTTTCATAGGAATGGTCCAAGCCGATGGACTTTTGGTCTATGATGAAACAGATGTCGTTTTACAGGATATCACTTCGCAACCGTTGATGGCCAGGAAAGTACCGTATTCTTCCTTGCCAATGGACGCTGATAGGAATGTATTGTGGCAAGGAAAGCACTATCCTGTTTCTGTAATTGGCCGGCACAACTTCTCTAATATGAATGCAGCCCTGCATGTGTGCAATGAGCTGGGAGTATCCGATGATGCTTTTTTTGAAGCCATAGCTGACTTTTCCGGAGCACATAAAAGACTGCAAAAAATGGAAGTGACCTCAGGAAGACGGGTTTACCTCGATTTTGCGCATGCGCCCAGCAAAGTAAAAGCAACAACCCAGGCCTTCTGTGACTGGTTTGCAGGGGAGAAAATAGTGGCAGTCCTGGAATTACATACCTTTTCCAGCCTGAACGCCTCATTCTTACCGGAATACAAAAATACTCTGCAAGCAGCTCCCCGGGCTGTGGTGTTCATCCATGAGCATACGCTCAAAATGAAAAACATGCCCGCCCTTGATATTGGTTTTGTAAGTCAGTGTTTTCAGCATAACAATCTGGAGATCATCACGGACACGCCGGCTCTCCATGCCTACCTGAAAAGAGAGGAGTTTGCCGATGCGACGCTCCTGCTCATGTCATCAGGTACGTTTGGGGGGATGGATTTACTTCAATTGTAATTGCCTGTGCTGTTTTCCTGATGCTTGGTCAGGATTGGTCTGCTGGATTCAAACTCATTCGTTTTGAAGTTTCATACTGTGCTATTTTTGCATAGTAGAAAGCCGGAAGGACTTGAATTAGCTTATCTACAGGTGCAGCATGTGGAGTAGGTGCGATCTCAACTCTAAAGGAGTTGAATTATTGGTAAACTTATTCGTTCTTTTCAGTAAATCCATAACCATACTAGCAAATGAGTGCATAAAACAAACTACCACTCCATTCTCGCCGAGGGCGCTACATCCAGGCCACAAAACTGCCCCTCCAGGTACTTGTAATACCCCGCTACACCGATCATGCCGGCGTTGTCGGTGCAAAGTGAAAATGGGGGAATAAAGGTATGCCAGCCGTTTTTTTGTCCCATTTCCTGCAATTGCTGACGTAAGGCACTGTTGGCCGACACTCCGCCGGCGATACCAATTTGGTTGATGCCGCTCTCTTTACTGGCTTGTTGCAGCTTTGCCAGGAGGTAATGCACGATCGTGGTTTGCACAGAACAACAGAGATCGGCAATATTTTCCTCGATAAAAGCAGGATTTTTGGCCATTTCAGCCTGGAGAAAGTATAAAACAGACGTTTTCAGACCGCTGAAACTCATGTCGAGGCCTCTGACCTGTGGTTCCGGAAAGGGAAACCGGGCCTCACCCTGCTTTGCCAGCTTGTCGATCAAAGGACCGGCAGGGTAGGGAAGGCCCAGCATTTTACCTACTTTGTCAAATGCCTCACCGGCGGCATCATCCAGTGTCTGCCCTACGATTTCCATTTGGGTAAATGAATTGACCCGGACGATTTGCGTATGTCCCCCTGATACTGTCAGGCAAAGAAATGGAAAGGCCGGTTTTGGCTCATAGGCAAAATGCGCCAGTACGTGTGCCTGCATGTGGTGAACGGCAATCAGGGGAATGCCGAGTGTAAGTGCGAGTGCTTTGGCCACAGAAACACCCACCATTAGACTGCCCAACAAGCCGGGTCCGCGGGTAAATGCGATTGCAGACAAAGCACTCTTTAGCACTCCTGCTTCGCGGAGCGCCGCATCCACCACAGGTAGGATGTCCGTCATGTGCTGGCGGCTCGCAAGTTCGGGGATGACACCTCCATATTGTTCGTGGACTGCCTGGCTGGCGGTGAAGTTGCTGAGGACATGGCCATCTTCCAAGACTGCCGCACCCGTATCGTCGCAAGAGGATTCGATCGCCAGGATATAAATTTTATTTTTTGCCAAGTGTACCACGTATTGTTAAAAATTAAATAATTTTGCCTTTGATGCACCAAAGATAAGTGGGAGAGCATCATTAACAGAACGAATCATCTTTTTTAATTTACTAGATAAACAATCAGTTTTATGCGAAAAGTAATTAACATCGCTCTTATTTTAACCACATTTGTGTTGCTGTACTGGTTATACGCTTCGATTCAGGATCCGATCAATTTTCACTCTGAACGGGACAAGCGCAAAGATGATGTGGTAAAAGTGCTGAAAAAGATCCAGGTTGCCCAGGACGTGTACCGTATGGTGACGGGCAAATATGCCGATAATTTTGATAGCCTTGCACAGGTCATCAATACGGGCAGAATTGAGATTGCCAAATTAGAAGCAGATCCTACTGACCCTTCCAACCAGGATAAATTTATCAAGACCATTTCGTATAAAGCCGCCAAAGATAGCTTATTCTCATTGATCGGCCAGGTAAGTCTTGATTCACTTCGATACATTCCATATACGGCTGGAAAGACTTTCGATATCGATGCAGATACGCTAACACACCAGAATAACCTGGTGAATGTAGTGCAGGTAGGCACCCGATACAAGGAGTTTATGGGCGAGTACGCAAGTTCCAAATACAAAAAATACGACAAGTTTTACGATCCCGAAAAACTCCTTAAGTTCGGAGATATGAACTCCCCGAACACCAACGGAAACTGGTAAAAGAAATCTATGCTCACACGGGATTTTCTCCCTCAGGAAGGGCAGCAAACAGCAAAACTGTCCGCTATTCTCATGGCGGACAGTTTTGTTTATTGCCTTCTGGATGCATCCAATAATATACTTGGCCACCGTAGCTATGAAGGTATTCGATTTCATGATCCTACCAACACCCAGGCGTTGGTCAATGATGCATGGCTATGTAAAACCTATCAGGATGTTTTGGTGACTACGTTTGGTGGTCCCACCTATTTTATGCAAGACGACCTGGATGCCCCCATACCTATATTTCCGGGGCTGGAAAAGGCGGTCCTACTCTCAGACCAGATTCCGACTGCGCCTCCTGCCGCCATTGTGTATGGTGTGACTGTGCACCAGCGCAACCTTCTCCAGCAACTCTTTGAAGGCAAAAACATGCACGTGGCAAGTGCCCTGACTCGTTTTCTGCCCTATGCTGCCCAGGAAATCAATACGGGCATTCTGCTCCACGTCGAGCAAAAAAATATAAACATCCTTTGTGTCAGGCAGGGAAATGTGGTGCTCTACAATACGTATGAGGTGGATTCTCCCAAAGACATCCTGTATTTTGGACTCGCCGCTATGAAAGAATGTGGCCTGACACCTGGGGTTGATAAAGTACGTGTGTCGGGTTGGGTTAGCCAGGAATCAGCTTTATTCCAGTCTTTGTCGTGGTACATGAAAGCGGAACTGATTCAGCCAGCGTCACTCTACCAGGTCCAGGGCAACATGCCGGAAGGAGTGCATTCTCATGCTTATTTTCTTCACTATTGCGCTTCCTTATGCGCATCATAGGCGGTAGTCTCAAGGGGCGTCGCTTTGTACCCCCTGCCAAAAACTGGCCTACCAGGCCCACAACAGATATTTCCAAAGAGGGTTTGTTCAACATTCTTAATAATCTGATTGACTTTGAAGAGACCGTCATGCTGGACTTGTTTGGCGGCACTGGCAGCCATTGCTATGAATTTATTTCCCGCGGATGTACGGATGCCACCTACGTAGACAAATTTCCGGGCTGCGTGGCCTTTGCGGAGAAAACAGCGAAAGAGTTGGGAATAAGGGAATACATGACCATAGTCAGATCAGACGTCTTTCGCTTTCTGGCAACAAATACTCGGCAGTTTTCCTACATCTTTGCAGGTCCGCCCTATCCTCTGCCCACATTGAATACCATTCCCGATGTAGTCTTTGAGAAAAACACATTGGCACCCGAAGGCCTTTTTGTATTGGAGCACAATCCAGAACACGACTTCAGCAAGCATGCCCGTTTTACCCAGGTACGGCATTACGGCACTACTTTATTCAGTTTTTTCAGATAAAAGAAGACGTACTTCTTTGTCGCCCTTGAGCAAGTGCAAGATGTAGTGCGTGATGTACTCATGATGTACCCTAGAAACGTTGGTTCTCGATGCATGCTGCTACCTTTGTGAAATTAGATTCACATGCTTTCGCGCTTTTGGCAAAATTTCCGGATGGGATATTGCATGCCAAGACGGTTGAAGGTGAAAATTATGTCCGCAAAAGAAAATCATGCAAAAGTCACGTTGTTCTTTCTCTTTCCTGGTCTTTTTCACTTTACTGCACTTCGTGCTGAATACAGTGCAGGGACAATATACAGTGACGGTGTGTAAAACTGTGGCTGACAACATAGGCACGGATCGAAACCTGTGGGCGCACAACAACCTGCCGGTAGTAAATGAGGGCTATTTACACAATTTCACCCCACCTACCTTACCTTGTGGAATCAATAATCCGAGCCTGACTTCCCTAACAATTACAATCGATCTTTTCTCCATTTCGACAAGCAGTGCATGCAATGGCATTCCGATTTTTGGGAATGTATTACTCAATTGCCCAATACCTGGCGTGTGTCCTATCATTCAGGACGTCCTCACACCTGGTTGCAATACGTTTGGCGGGGGCCAGACCATGCCCGGCAGCTATTCCCTCAACCTGATTTCCTGCGGCTCCATCGGCATCAATGACGTGATTGGTGTCGATATTATCCCTGCAACTGATTTTTCTACCCTCTGTCCCTCCAATGGGGCAGCTATTACAAATGGTGATGTGTCTGTTACGTATCAGATATGTTTGCAATATGTTTACAACCAGTCAGTTCCAGCGCAATGTACACAAACCTCCACACTTCCCTGTAATGACAATAATTCTTGTACAAACAATGACCAGGAAATCGTCGATTTTTGTGACAATACCATCGTCTGCACTCCTTGCGCCGGGACACCTGTTCCTTCCTGTACTGCTACTGTAAGTGTGGCGTGCAATGATGGAAATCCATGCACCACCAATGATTCACAGCTTGTTGAAAGTTGCAATAGCAGCATCATTTGCACCCCTTGTGCCGGCACGCCAATTCCAGCGTGCACAACGACAACATCTCTGGCTTGTGATGATGGCAACCCATGTACTGCGAATGATATGCAGGTTGTCGAAAGTTGCGACAATTCTGTTGTTTGTGTGCCCTGTGCAGGTACCCCCATTCCCTCCTGTTCAAGTACGACAAGTTTACCATGTGATGATGGCAACACCTGCACGATCAATGATGTGCAATTGGTGGAAAGTTGCAATAATGCCACTATTTGTACTCCTTGTGCGGGTGTGCCGGTGGCCGCATGCGCAAATACCACCAGCCTGGCTTGTGACGATGGCAACCCATGTACGATAAACGACATAGCACTTGTAGATGTGTGCGACAATTCTCAGGTGTGCGTACCTTGTGCAGGGACCGCTGTAGCCATGTGCGCCAGTACAGTAGTGCTTCCTTGTGATGATGGCAACCCATGCACGATAGATGATGTGGCTGTGGTGGAAGATTGCGACAACACCATCGTCTGTATCCCTTGTACTGGCACTCCTCTCAATTGCAATACAGGAGCGACAACGGTTGTTACCTGTGATGACGGCAATGCCTGTACCATCAATGACCAGCAATCCATATTGTGGTGCGATGGCAGTATTTGCTTGCCATGTGCGGGCACGCCAACTGATTGCAATTCCGGAACAGTGTCCATACTTCCCTGTGATGATGGCAATGCCAATACACAAAATGATGTTGTCTCAGTTTTGGCGTGCAACGGAACAGTTTGTCAACCATGCATGGGTGTGGATATTGAATGTGCCACCGGACCGACCACAGTTGTCCCTTGCAATGACGGCAATGCCTGTACGATCAACGATATGCAAACCGTGCTTACTGCCAATGGAAACATCTGCGTTCCCTGTGCGGGAACCCCCACCGATTGTACGTCCGGCACGAAGTCAGTTGTGTCGTGTGATGATGGGAATCCATGCACTGCCTCAGATGTAAAAACCATACTTGATTGCAACGGCAATGTCTGCATTCCTTGTTTGGGGGTTCTGCAGGATTGTGCAGGTGGTCCTACGCAGACCAGACCCTGCGATGATGGGAATCCATCGACATCAAACGATATGGAAACCGTATTGCAATGCGATGGCAGTGTTTGTATTCCCTGTAAAGGTGACGATATCGATTGTGCCACAGGCGCAACCACCATAGTCCCTTGTGATGACGGCAATGCCTGTACCATCAATGATGCGCAGACCATCCTGACTGTGGATGGCACCATTTGTGTCCCGTGCGGAGGCGTATTGCAGGATTGTGCCAATGGGGCAAAACAGACTAGGTCTTGTGATGACGGCAATCAGTCAACCACTGACGATAAAGAAACGATTTTAGTATGCGACGGCAGTATTTGTATTCCATGTAAGGGTACAGATATTGATTGTGCTACCGGAGCTACGACAGTGGTTTCATGTGATGATGGGAATCCGTGTACGGCCAGTGATGTACAGACAATCCTGGTCGCCACAGGCGCAATTTGTGTCCCTTGTACGGGTACACTCACTGATTGTATCTCCGGCAGCAAGTCAACCCTGCCTTGCGATGATGGCAATCCGTGTACTGCAGGTGATGTAAAGACAATCCTCAATTGTGACGGAAGTGTTTGTCAGCCCTGTGCAGGAATTCTACAGGATTGTGCCACCGGACCAACGCAAAAGAGAACATGTGATGACGGCAATGCTTTAACCATCAATGATGAAGAAACTATTTTGGTGTGTGATGGCCGCATCTGCATTCCCTGCAGTGGTGATGTACTCGATTGCAGTACCGGAACGACAGCAGTAGTTAGCTGTGATGATGGCAACACTTGTACCATCAATGACGTCCAAACCGTGCTTGTCGCCAATGGAAGCATTTGTGTACCGTGTGCAGGCACCCCAACGGATTGTACCAATGGGGCGACCTCTGTCGTGCCTTGCGACGATGGCAATCCATGTACGATCGATGATCAAAAGACGATTCTCAATTGCAATGGAACAGCTTGTGTGCCATGCGCTGGGGTCCTGCAGGATTGCACCACGGGAGAAACGCAATGGCAAAGCTGCGATGACGGAAATCAAAATACACTGGATGACCAGCAGCTGGTTCTGTTGTGTGATGGCTCCATTTGTAAATTATGTTCCGGAGATACCCTCTTGGTAGAAAGTGGATCAATGCCCAATATTTTCAGTCCCAATGGCGATGGTTCCAATGACCGGTTTTTGATTTCATTTACGCCTGACATGCAAATTATCGCCAGTATTGCCATTTATGATCGATGGGGTTCTAGGGTGTTCAGTGTGGATAACATCCAGTCCAATGATCTTCAAAACGGATGGGATGGAACGATACAAGGCGAAAAGGCCATTCCAGGTGTGTATCTGTTTTTAGCAAAAATCGTATTGCTGAATGGAAAGACAGAATTCCGATCTGGTACCATAACATTAATACACTGATACATTTAAAATAGGATGTCCAAAGAGCAAACTTGGCTGTCAGCGTTGAACCACTTTACTGAAAAGGACCTTTTGAGTACCTTGATGTATTCTTGATGTACCTTAAAATTCGGTTCGTCGGCTTTGGATATCTACTTTTACGCAAGAATCTAGGTGAAGGGAAATTTTCTCGCCACATTTTTTTTATTATTAACCAACCTCAGAGAAC
This sequence comes from Saprospiraceae bacterium, assembly GCA_032115795.1. Taxonomy (GTDB): domain Bacteria; phylum Bacteroidota; class Bacteroidia; order Chitinophagales; family Saprospiraceae; genus OLB9. The sequence goes on from JAUMBK010000012.1 coordinate 16,848, forward strand.
TCAATCATGAATCTAACCCTCCTACACGAGTATGCCAGTGCACTGGCGCACTCCTCCCCAGCAAGGAACGTGTTGAATTTGACAAAACAAAAGAGAAAACAAGCAGGCATTATGTCTTTTTTGCTCCTGCTTGCCTCAACAATGTTGTTTGTCCCCCAAACCATCCAGGCACAGACTCCCTGCAGCGGTACTATCACCCAGGCGGCACAGGGAAGCTTTACCAATGGATTTACGTACCAGTTTGCTTCCAGTGGAAATAGTGTTACTATCGATGTTACACTGTTGGATCCACAGGTCGGCCTGGTTGCTTTTGTACAGACCTACAACCCGAATTTTGCAGAAGTGCAGATGACGAATACCGGGGGGCAATCATTTACAGCAACCTACACAAATCAAACCATTGGAGCCCCATTCAATTTTGCAATTAAATTTGCGTGGATAGCTGGTGGACTGGCTGTTTCCAATGTCTTGAATTTCACGGTAGGTAACTGTCCTTCCATGTCGTCTATGCCGGCTGCCCCAAATCCAACTTGCCCGGCCGCTAACGTTATTTCAATGTTTAGCAACTCCTACACTAACGTTCCAGTGAATACCTGGCTGACACCATGGTCTCAGGCAACACTGACAGACATACAAATTGCAGGCAACGATACAAAGCGATATGACAATGTCAACTTTCTAGGAATTGAGACAGTGGGGCCAAACTTGTTGAACCTGACGGCAATGCAACACTTGCATATTAATATGTATACTCCCAATATGACAACGTTCCGCATCA
>JAUMBK010000013.1:0-12885 GCA_032115795.1 Saprospiraceae bacterium
GGTATTGTGTTTCGCACCGTGAATAGCTACCCTGTAGGGCACTTCCGACTCTGTCAGTATGCTCAAATACATGTCCTGGTTGTAGGTACTGTCTCTCAAAGCAATTTTGACATGGTTTGTAATCGAAAATGTATATTTCCTGACGGTGGTTGTCTTTTGAAGAACACCATTGAATACAGGCGTAAAATTGACAGCATTATTCACCAGCTGGTAAATGTCTGGGATCAGAATTGGTTTTCCTTCCCTGTTTTTTGTTTCGATAATCAATTGGGGCGGTTCCGGGAAAGTACCGTTTGTCCCGGGAATTTCCGCAACATAACATTCAAGTTCTGCTTTATTGACCAGCTTCCCTTTCATTTTATTGAGATCATGGATGCGGATTCTGGTTTTTACGCCGCCCATTGCCTGGACAAAACTGGTTTGTTGCGAAGCGATGGAATCTTTGAGGGATTCTTCTACTTTGCTGCCCTGGTATAGATGCTGAAACGTATTTGCAGTAGCGGTGTACATTAGATACTGGTACGTCGATTGAATTGTCGTATCAGCGGATGGCACCTTGTAATAAGCAACCAGTTTGTTGAACGGATTTGTTGACAGCAATGCGGCATTGTTTAGATTCAAGCCGTACAACATTGGTTTGTTGTCTGCTGTTTTTGATACGATGCGCATTCCTTTAAAAAATTGCCGAAAAGCAGCATCTGTTTTGTTCGCCTCCAGGTTAGATAAGAGTTGCTTTCCAAACGCGTCATTCAGGCGTATACGCAAATGGGGTGCCTGCTTTACCGTTTTTTTGGTCTTGTAATCGATGATGGTTACGGAATCCTTGGGACTTACCCATTTCGTTGTCTTTGCGATGGAAACGGGGTTATATTTAAAAACGGCATCAGAATAAAGGGTGTCCGCAACGTTGAGCGAATCTTCCAGCTGAAACACGTCAATTTCCTGCAACCCTGCTCCGTGCCCATAGGTTGCCGTGGTGTCATATTGGAGCAACAACACGAGTGAGTCAAGACCGTCGGGTTTGACGGTAGAGAAGTCAGGAGGTAAGTCACCCAGCAAAAACGAGAGGTACAATTCAGGATTAGTTTTTCCAAATATGGCATCATCCAGGTTGCCCAGCAAGTATGTTTTGGAATCCACACCCTGCCGATGGGTAATGACACGATCGCCTGGTACGGTTTTGGTAGAAATATCAAACTGGTTTTCGACTACCAAACCAAGACTTTGGTCATCAAGAAGATCAAAGCCTACCGGAATGGACTCCTGGCATCCTGATAAAAATACAACGACCACAGCCCACAAAGATGTCCACCTGGAAAACAACCTTTTCTCCATTATTCTCGTACCCGCTTATTCTTCTAAAATCGATTTATAAAATTCTACCGCTGTTTTTGCACACTGGTCCAGATCATCGCTACCCAGTCTGAACGGTTTTTTTGATGCGTCAGCAAATGCATTTACCCCTTCATTTGATGCTTCGTTGCCAGCGAGAAAGCCATCGGAGTAGGCAAATGCGCCGCGGTTCAGATCTATTCGGCCGTCATGACGAAAGGGTTCGAGGTCATCGACTTCCAGGTCATTGATGGCAGCAATCTCCAGAAAACGATCGCCGAAGGTGTGGCCCACTTCATTGTTGTAGGCAGAATAGATAATTTTTGCTCCTGCAAAGACCGGATCATGCTTATATGCCTGTTTCATATACAGCGGAATCAAGGACGTCATCTGCCCGTGCAAGTGCACGATATCCGGGGCCCAGCCAAACTTTTTGACAGTCTCCATGACGCCTTTGCAGAAGAACACCAGGCGCTCCTGGTTGTCTTCGTAGGCATTGCCATCCTGGTCCTGAAACATGAATTTTCGCTTGAAAAACTCTTCATTATCAAGAAAGTACACTTGCAAACGGGCACCCGGCAACGATGCCACCTTGATAATCAACGGATAGTCCTCATCGTCAACGATGATGTTCATGCCCGACAACCGAACTACTTCGTGCAGGCGGTGCCTTCTTTCGTTGATGAGTCCAAATTTTGGCATCAATACACGCAATTCAAATCCCTCCTCAGCAGCATAGCCGGGAATTTTTCTGGTAAGATCAGAAATCAGCGTATTTTCTGTGTAGGGATAGAGTTCCTGTGTAACAAAAAGAACTTTCTTTTTCGTCATAACAATGCCTTGGTACTGATGCAAAAGGACATAAGTGGCTGCAAAAGTAATACAATTTTTTACAAATTCGAAAAATGGCCTTTTTTAATTTTAAAAATATCTGAAAATCAACTACATATAGTTCGAACCGACTTCTTTTATCTATGACTTTTCCGATGCATGCACACGCGTTATTCGAATTGCCTACATGTGTAATCAATTGACTCCCTTTGCCCTGACCAATTTTTCAGACAAACCAAATGGAACCAGTAAGTGAAGTGCTATTCCAACTAAATGGAATACAGTACCTTTGGCTCAAATTAGTCACCAATGCAGATGCACACTACCCCCATATTTACAGATGATTTTACCGTGTTTGGGATTCTCATGGCTGTTTTAGGCCTGATTTTTTACACATCTTCCAAACAGAGCAGTTTCTGGACAAAATTCTATACCATCTTCCCCAGCTTGCTTTTGTGTTATCTGATCCCTGCCATTCTTTCTGCCCTGAATGTGATTTCTCCGGAATGGCAGGCAGTCGGAGCTGATGGCCAGCCCCTAGCTGATGCCGATGGCGGGCCCGTAAAACAATCGCTATCGCTCTACAAAATGGCAAGTCGGGTATTGCTGCCTGCCTCTCTCATCCTCCTGACCATCAGCATCGACATGAAAGCCCTCTTCAGTTTGGGAAATAAAGCCATGATTATGTTTCTTACAGGTACAGTGGGCGTGATTCTAGGAGGGCCCATTGCATTGTGGCTGATGTTGCAGCTGTTTCCTGAAGTTGTCGCAGGTGTGGGTGATGACGCTGTCTGGAAATGACTTTCTACCATTGCGGGAAGTTGGATCGGTGGGGGTGCAAATCAGACAGCTATGCTGGAGATTTACAAATACAACCCTGAGAAATTTGGCTCAATGGTAGTGGTTGATATTATCGTGGCCAATTTTTGGATGGCATTGCTCTTGTTTGGCATTGGAAAAAAGGAAAAAATTGAAAAGTGGCTTGGTGGAGATACATCCGCCATTGAAGCTATCCAGCAAAAAGTGTCGCAATTCACCGCTTCCATCACTCGCATTCCGACAGTCAAAGATTATATGGTACTAATGGGAGCAACATTTGGTGCCGTGGCTGTCGCTCACTGGGCGGGCAAGGCCATCCCTTCCTCCCTCGTGGTGGTATTTCCTGCTATCGCAGATACGTCCAGCCCGGTCAGTACGTTTGCAGATCCATTTTTCTGGATGATCACAGTGGCTACCATTCTTGGAGTGATCTTTTCATTTACGCCATTGAAAAACATGGAAGGCATTGGCGCCAGCAAGCTGGGCACGGTCTTCATTTATATTTTGGTGGCTACCATCGGCATGAAAATGGAGTTGCTGGCTGTGGTGAGCAACCCTGCCCTGCTTTTGCTTGGATTTATTTGGATGAGTATACATGCACTTTTGCTCATCCTGGTAGCAAAGCTAATCAAAGCACCCTACTTTTTTCTTGCTGTCGGATCGCAGGCCAACATCGGCGGGGCGGCCTCAGCACCCATTGTTGCCTCAGCGTTTCACAGTTCGCTGGCGACGGTCGGTGTTTTGCTGGCTATTTTTGGCTACGTTATAGGAACATATGGGGCCATTGCCTCCGCCTTGCTGATGCAGTGGATTTACCCGGGTTAAGCCCTTTGTCTACAGGCTGTAGCTTACTCCAGCCGTGTAATAAAATTGCAGCTTGTTGTATTCCTGTTCGCTATACCTGAGCGCACATTCCAGGCCAATGCCCAGACTTTTGAAAACATGCACATTGAACCAGTTTGTCCAGGTACCGTTGTGCAGAGAAGGGTTGTTGGCTTTGTAGGAAAGGAATCCTGTCAGGTTAGAGCGCCAATGCACTCCCTTGATCAGTTGTGTATTGTAATCTCCGGCCACCTTGCAGCCCAGAGAGGAAGTGAAATTCAGCGTATCGCTGGCAAAAATCAGGTTGTAATTGAATGGGTGAACGACAATGACCAAATCCTTCACAGGAGTCAGTGTCATTCCAATGCCCGCATCCAGATAACCGGGATTATTAAAATTGCGGATCACAGAAGTACGGTATTCTCCCATACCAGAGATGGCCATTTTTTCTGACATCTTGTATCCAAACAACGAGGATCCTGCCAGGATATCTGCGACAGGCTCGAATGGGGCATCAGCCTCTTTGGTGACTTTCAATTTCTGCCATCCGACGTTGATGCTGGCCGAATTTCGCCAGAAATATTTTTCTGCCAGCTTGTTGACAAACACATTCACACTGCCCTGAATCGTGGCTGCCCGGGAATCTTTTAAATCTCCGGCGGAAAACCATTGGTTTCTTCCAGTCACATTGGCGCCAACCGTTCCAAACGCACCAGAATACCAGCCAGGGAAGGAGGTAATGGTCGCATTGACTTTATTCAGCTCCGCCTGAATGCCCTCGGTCTGCGCCTGCAACGGTGCCAGTGCTGTTTCCAAATCCTGTTTTTTCTTTCGTAACTCGTCAAGGCCCTGGCCGTGGGACACACCAAAGGAAAACAGGAATAAGATGAAGAAAGTACGGGAGCAGTGGTTGTTTGAACAAGAGAACATAGACGGGGCTTTTTATTAATTTGTGAGACAATGAGCGATCATAATCATCCTGCAAACATCTGATTTGTTTCCGAAAGTTGTATTTCTTTGTCCTTAAAATGCGATAAAAAAGGACATTTTTTAACGTTTTAGCCACAAAAACTGGAATTCCTTCGTTCGTCAGGAAATTTCAAACGGGAAAGCAAAGTTAAGATTGTGTTAAACTCAAATCCGCAGGTAACTTCCTCCTAATTGCCTGCGTTATTTGTCAGATTTTCATGCCGCTAGAATATGCACGCGCGCTATTACGAATGCTGTTGTGATTTATGCCGGAATGAGTTACTAACCTGTCATCGCGATGATGACAAGAAAAGAAAAGAAATATGAAGTCGTATATCCAGCTGATTGCATCCGGCGTGACAGGAGGGTTGTTGGTCTTAGCAGGTTTTATGATTTTTGCTGAAAAGCCTGTTATTCAACCAACCGCCAACGAAAATGTGCACTTGGTAAGTGACAGAAATGCAGGTTCTTTATCGGGTTCATCCGCAGATTTTGTGGAAAGTGCCAAACGGTCTACAGGGTCTGTAGTGCATATTTTTGCACAGGAGAGTGACGAGCAAATTTTACAGAAAAGAAAAAACCAGCGCAACCAGCGACGCATGGACCCGTTTGGGGACTTTTTAAATTTTGATGACTTTTTCGGTGGGAATTTTTACACTCCAAAAAATGGTAGCGGCTCAGGGGTTATTTATTCTGCAAGCGGGTACATTGTTACCAACAATCATGTTGTGGGCTTTGCAGATGAGATTACCGTCACTGATGCTACCGGAAAGAAATACAAGGCAGTCAAAGTAGGTACGGATGAGTCTACCGACCTGGCCGTCATCAAAATTGAGGCTTCAGGCTCATTGAATCCAATCAAGATTGGCGACTCGGAAAAGGTAAATGTAGGTGAATGGGTTCTCGCCGTTGGCAATCCATTCGGTTATCTTACATCGACTGTGACGGCGGGCATCGTGAGTGCCAAGGGAAGGTCCCTGGATATCATTCAAAATGAAAAGGCGATTGAAGAATTTATCCAGACGGATGCGGCCATCAATCCGGGCAATAGTGGTGGCGCCCTGGTGAATCTTCAGGGTGAACTGATTGGCATCAATACAGCCATTGCTACACCCACGGGGGTATTTGCAGGGTATTCATTCGCCATCCCTTCCAGAATTGTAAGAAAGGTCGTCGATGACATTATAGAAAATGGAGGCAATATCGAACGGACCAGCCTGGGTGTGGGAGGATATGATGTGAATGATGAGCTAGCCAAAGAGTTTGGTTTGCAATTGCGCACAAATAAAGGTTTTTACATTGAAGAGGTAGAAAGAAAAAGTGCAGCACAAATGGGAGGCTTGCTTCCCGGTGACGTCATCATCGAAATCAATGGCAACCGAATTGACAATTACGATGACATTGACAAAGCCATGAAATTGAATAAAGTCGGTGACAAGGTAAATATTACTGTCAATCGTTCGGGAAGAGAGGTAATCCTCCCGGTACAATTACGAAAGTCATTTTAAGAGACAAGGTTAAGTGAGTTAAAGAAAAGTTGGTTTTTCGTTTTGTTTTGATGCGCCTGCCTTTCCAAAAAGGCAGGCGTTTTTATTTGTGTATTGCAGTACTTAGCTCTTGATGATTTCATGGCCAATGCGGCAAGAAAGGCACCGGTACTGATCGCAATACTCTTTCCTGAGGTGCAATAAAGCCTGGCTGTCAAACGCGGAAGAGGCATGAACGCCGGCAGATGCCCACTGGCGAACAAACATATTTTCCTCCGTAGGAAGTCCTTCCAGCAAATCCAGCGCTTTCTGTGTCCATGCAGGCTGTCCGGTTTTCAGCCCATACAGATGAAGTAGGGGAGCTATCGCATTGATGATCAATACATTCAAAAAATCTTGCCCCGGCAGCCTGTCTTTCAGTTCCGCCTCTTTACCAAAGCGATAATGGCTTTGCCAGTACTCTGAAGGTTCGGTCAGCAGCAGCGATTTGATGTCCCGGCTGTGTTCGGCTTCCAGAATCAGGCTGAAAAGCCGGTGACCAGAGGCGACCAGCGACGAAAACTGCGCCAGCCTGATCGTGGGAAAATTGTCAGGTCTGAGTCGACTGAATTTCCAGATCCTTGGTTCCAGCGGTTTCAATGAGTATTTGCGTTGCAGAAATCCGAATTCCTGGCGAAGGGCTTGGAAATACGCATCTGGGTAATGGGCTAGCAACATGCCGGCCTGGCCAAAGACCATGGCTTCGATTGCCAGTCTGTTGGTCCGGTTCCGCATGAGCATGGACAAGGGAAGGTGTCTGGCAACCATCTCAAAGGGATCCATGTTGACCCTGGCGCCATAATATCTTCCCAAAAGAATGTGGAGCGTTTCTTCCCAGTCATTGCCTACGGATTGGAAAATTTGCTCTGCATGTAATGCCTTTCGACTTATGCGCTGGATGGTGAGCGACTCCATCCAGACCCTGACCAGTTCCACGGGGATATCGGCAAGGAAGGTCTTGCAGGGAATTGACTGTGTTGACTGCGAAAGGGCAAGGTAGTTCCTGAGATAGGACTTTGGAATTTGCCCTTTGAGCGCCAGCGTAGGAATAGGGCTTGGCTGGCCGTGGATCCTGATTTCCTGGTCGTGTTCATAGACGACGTGTAGGATGACGTTTTCGTAAGCTGCGTCCCGATCATGGCGGTGTTTGTACCAGTCCGAACTGAATACATGCATTTCAATATTTCCGACCCACAGCGTCTTGTCGAGCAAGATGCGCGCATGGAAGAAATCAGGGCCGGCATCGGTGTTGTACTGGCCATAATCGACAATGCTTACTTCTCTGCCATCAGTGGTAAACAATGCATTGGTCGGGATTTTCTTTACCTTCCAGAGGTAATGCAGAAAATCCTCGCGAAGAGGGGCTTTTATCATAGGGGTAGTTTTTATGCAGCGTCATGGTATTATTTTCGGGTAAATACCTTGAAAGTATAATCGTATGGGTTTTTGTCGTCTTTTTCGTGAAATTCTTCGTGTTCAAGCTGCCATTTTTGCATATCTGTCTCCGGGAAGAAGATGTCTCCTTCTGCATCGAGGGCAACTTCGGTGAGGTAGAGTTTTTGCCACAGATCAGCACTTTGGGCGTAAATTTGTCCGCCTCCAATGATGAACGCCTCTTCCTCTTCATGTTCCGCCGCCAGTGCCAGAGCCTCACCAAGGGAGTGCGCTACCAGGCATTGGCTTGCAATGAAAAACGGGTCCCGGCTGATGACGATATTGGTACGCTTGGGCAAAGGTCTGCCAATCGATTCAAAACACTGCCTTCCCATGATTACACAATGGCCCAGGGTTGTTTTTTTAAAATAGTTCAGATCAGCAGGCAAATACCACGGTATTTCGTTGTTATTGCCAATCACTCGGTTGCGCGCAACGGCGACAATGCAGGAAATCATCATGGTGTTTTGCTTTCGGTTGCAAAATTAGGGCAATTCAGTGAATACATTCGTCCGATTGGCAAAATATAACCAAAAAAACGTGGTGAAATTATCAGGGATTCAGCCTATATTTACCCAACAAATTGTACACTATGAGTTTTCAAATCAAAGAACAGGATAAAAAGTATGATGTCTGTATCGTGGGTTCTGGTGCAGGAGGTGGTATGGCAGCCAAGATTTTGTCTGAAGCTGGATTATCTGTGGCAGTACTCGAAGCAGGAGGCGATTACGATCCTGCGAAGGATGAATACCGGACACAATTAAGGTGGCCCTGGGAATCTCCCAGAAGGGGTGCCGGCACGCAGCGGGCATTTGGTGATTTTGACGCTGCCTGGGGTGGCTGGGATATAGACGGAGAACCATATACACGGGTGGATGGTACGAAATTCGATTGGTTTCGTTCACGAATGCTGGGAGGCCGAACCAACCACTGGGGTCGGATTTCGCTGCGTTTTGGTCCCCTGGACTTCAAACGAAAAGACCAGGACGGCCTGGGCGACAATTGGCCCATAAGCTACGATGATGTCAAACCATACTATGATAAGGTGGACAAGTTGATTGGGGTGTTTGGTAGTAAGGAGGGCATGTACAACGAACCTGATGGGTATTTCTTGCCGCCGCCCAAGCCCAGATTGCATGAGTTGATGGTACAGAAAGGGGCAGCCAAGAGCAACATTCCCGTCATTCCATCCAGGTTGTCCATCCTCACAAGAAAAATCAATAATGAACGGGGTGCTTGTTTCTTCTGCGCCCAGTGTAATCGTGGATGCCAGGTATATGGTGATTTTTCATCCAGTTCGTGCCTGGTCAAGCCGGCCATGCAGAAAGGCAAGGTGGAGCTGTATACTCATGCGATGGTCAGAGAGGTGCTGACGAATGACGAAGGCCTGGCGACGGGTGTCCTGTATGTCGACAAAAAGGACATGCAGGAGTACCGTGTAGGTGCCAAGGTTGTGGTCTTGGGTGCCTCGGCGTGCGAAACTGCCAGAATCATGCTGAACTCCAAATCAAAATTGCATCCCAACGGCTTGTCCAACAGCTCGGGTGTCGTCGGAAGGTATCTCCACGATTCCACCGGAACAGACAGGATGGGCATCATGCCGAATCTGATCGACAGGCCCCGCTATAATGAAGATGGGGTAGGCGGACTTCACGTATACACACCCTGGTGGCTTGACAACAAAAAGCTGGATTTCCCGCGTGGCTACCACCTGGAATACTGGGGAGGCATGGGTATGCCGGGATATGGCTTTGGCTTTGGCATGGATACCATGCGCAAATACCTCACTGACGAAATGGGCAAACCATCTCCCAATGGTGGATACGGCCTTGGTCTGAAGAAGGATATCCGCCGTATTTATGGGGCCACCGTCGGTATGTCAGGTAGGGGAGAAAGCATTCCTCAGTACGACAATTATTGTGAAATAGATTCTGATACAGTAGACAAATACGGAATTCCCGTACTTCGGTTTCACTACAAATGGACGGATTACGAGGTGCGCCAAAGCAAACACATGCACGATACCTTTGAGGAAATACTGACATCGATGGGGGCAGTGCTGCTCGGCGAAAAGCCTACGGCGGAGACCCAGTACGGACTGGCCACGCCCGGAAGAATCATTCACGAAGTGGGTACAACCAGGATGGGTGATGACCCTAAAACGTCTGTTTTAAACAAACATTCCCAGGCCCACGAGTGCAAAAATGTCTTCGTAGTGGATGGAGGATCGTTTGTATCGCAGGCGGACAAAAACCCGACGTGGACAATCCTGGCCCTGTCATGGAGAACGTCAGAATATATCATCGACCAACTTAAAAAACAAAATATCTGATCATGGACAGACGTGAAAACCTAAAAGTCCTGTTGACAGGAACCGTTGCCACCGGATTTCTCCTGAGCACGGGCTGTGGAAGTGAAGATACAGAAACGGCAAAATCAGTGCTGGCAGGGTACGGACGTACACCTGAGGAAGTACTGCACGACCAAAAACTCATGGCCGAGACGTTTTTTTCTGAAAAGGAGAAAAAGATGGTTTCCCTGCTATCGGACATCATCATCCCAAAAGATGATGTTTCGGGCAGTGCTACGGAGGCAGGTGTGCCGGATTTTATAGAGTTTATGATGAAGGATTATCCGAAATTTCAGTTGCCTATGCGTGGCGGTCTGATGTGGCTGGAGAACCTCAGCTTGTCGACCTTTGACCAGTCATTTGTTGCAATCACAGACCAGCAACGAATGGAGCTGGTGGAAAAAATCGCCTGGCCGGATACAGCGGAGGAGGACATGCAATTTGGAGTGAAGTTTTTCAACCTGATGCGCAACCTTACCTGCTCAGGCTTTTTTACCACTGAGATGGGAATCAAAGACATTGGCTATGTGGGCAACAGGCCAAACCAGTGGGATGGCGTACCTGAGGATGTGTTAAAACAATTCAACCTCAGCTACGATGAGAAGACACTCAAAGTATGCCTGAATATTGCTGACCAGCAGAAGATTGCACAGTGGGATGACCAGGGCAACTTAATCGGGTAAGCATGCACCGGGAAGCAATGGGGCCTGGCCTTGGTTATGAAAACGTGTCACTGGACAAGCTTCCTTATGTTGCTGATCAGATTCTGTCGCAGTGCCTGGCTTCCAGTTTGTTTTTGCTGAGAGGGAATTTGGGTGCGGGCAAAACAACGCTTGTCAGGGAATTTGCGGCTTTTCTGGGATATCATGGCGAAGTGAGCAGTCCCACATTTTCGATCATCAACGAGTATGCGGCTGCCGGCAATGTGTTTTATCACATGGATTTATATCGGCTGGAAAGTGACCAGGAAGCCATAGACATTGGGATTATCGAATACCTCGACAGTGGGAAGTATTGTTTTATCGAATGGCCTGAGGTTGCGATGCGGCTGATTGACCCGCCGTATTACCAGCTATCATTGGAAGCAATTGCACCTGATGAACGACACATTTACGTTCAGTTGATTCAAGAATAAAAAAAATAAACAGAAGATCGTCTACGAAATATGAGCATGCCACAAAAACCCTTTGTTTTTTCAGATTTCTTTACCAAAGGACAATACGAAACCGAAGTGGAACCCCGCATGCTGGGCAATACATCCAAAAACTTGGCTATTGGCGTACCAAAGGAAACAATCCTGCATGAACGGCGTGTCGCTTTGGTACCCCATTCAATCCACACACTGACGGGCTTTGGACACTCCGTTACCGTCGAAACGGGCGCCGGACTGAAAGCCGGGTATTCAGACCATCACTATGCCGAGGCAGGTGCTGCCATTGCACAAAGCAGAAAGGAGGTCTTTGATGCACAGGTGCTGGTAAAAATTGCACCTCCGACCAGTGAGGAGATCGGCCTGATGCCCCCTGATCAGGTATTGATTTCTCCACTGCAACTGCCTGCGCTGCACGATACGTATCTGGAAAGTCTGCGGGCCAAGCGCATCACCGCGCTGGCGATGGAATACCTGCAATCGGATGAAGGTGATTATCCGTTTGTTCGGATTATGAGTGAAATTGCCGGGAATTGTGCCGTTTTGACAGGGGCTGAATACCTCAGCCAGTCGAGAGAAGATGGCAGAGGCGTCCTGCTTGGAGGTGTATCAGGCGTTCCACCCGCAAAAATTGTCATTCTGGGAGCCGGTGTCGCTGCCGAATCGGCTGTAAAGGTGGCCTTGGGTCTTGGTGCGTCCGTGCGCGTCTTTGATAATGACATAACCCGGCTGACGCACCTTCAGCACATCGTAGGCAGGCACTTGCATACCTCCACCATGAATCCCGTTTACCTTGCCTATCAGTTGACCAGTGCGGATGTGGTCATTGGAGCCATGCATTCCAGGAATGGCCGCACACCCATCGTAGTGACGGAGGAAATGGTTGCCAAAATGAAACAAGGGGCTGTCATTGTAGACCTGAGTATTGACCAGGGAGGGTGCATCGAAACATCTAAGATGACCACCCTTGACAATCCGGCGTACACAGTACACGGTGTGATTCATTATTGTGTTCCAAACATTGCATCCAAAGTCAGCCGCACAGCCTCACAGGCCGTCAGCAACATTCTGACACCCTTGCTGTTGAAACTGGGTACGGAAGCATCGGCAGAGAATCTCCTGTACAACCACAAAGGCATCAGGCATGGTTGCTATACCTACAGGGGTGCCATTACCCATGAGTATCTGAGCAAACGTTTTGGCTTGAAGTACACCAGCCTTGAATTATTACTTACCAGCAAATTATAACTATGTCAAATCAGATTTCCTTTAATCATCTGAGTACAAGCAGCCAGGCTGATCCTGGCATTGAAATGAAGACAATGTACGATACAATCCAAAAATACAGGCAAATTCTGGACAACACAGCCCAGTACCGGACGCAATGGGCATCTTCTACCAAAACGATGATTGCAGGGGTCTTGCAGGAGTTGCTGGATGAAGCAAAGCTCCCGAATGCGCAGGTTGTGCTTCGGGAAAATGTGGAAAACCTGGAAGCTGTGGTCCTTGACCTGGGCAGAACATCCAGCGGCATCACCGAAAAGCTGGACGATTCCGGTGTGTTGCGGCAAATGCTGAAGTCAAATGGATCTCTCTTTTACCAGCAACTTTACAACGGCAAAATCATTGCAATGATGCTACGCCCGTTTATT
>JAUMBK010000014.1:0-2284 GCA_032115795.1 Saprospiraceae bacterium
AAAAATGCTCGTACACCCCAGAGGCAAAATGGCAGTCACTGATTACAAAATTCTTCGGTCATTTCGAAACTTCTCTTTGCTCTACTTACGAATACATACGGGCCGTATGCATCAAATTCGGGTACACATGCAGTACCTGGGAAATCCATTGATCGTAGATTCGCTTTACGGGCGAAGGGAGGCTTTCTTCCTGTCTGAAATCAAACTAAAAAAATTTCGGCTTGGAAAATTCGAAGACGAAAAGCCCATGTTAAGCAGGCAACCATTGCATGCATGCAAGTTGGTCATTGCCCATCCAGTGCACCAGACACCATTGACAATCGAAGCCGAAATGCCCAAAGACATGCAGGCTGTTCTACAGCAAATGGAAAAATGGCTGGACTGATCCGATTGCTGAAAGTCATCATATACACATGAGAAAGCAGCTAGGCTTTACTTGACTTCTTCCCTGATTGATACCAAATTCAAAAACCTTGTGTATTTTTGAAGGAAAAATGGTTCTCAGGTTTTTTCTAATTACGTTGGTATTCCTCTCCTCCGGTTTGTTGTTTGGGCAATCGTCACCAGGCAGAATGGAAGCAAAAAATACAATCTCAGCTGTGATGGCAGACCAGGAAGCTGCCTGGAATGCAGGAGATATTGTGCGATTCATGACTGGTTACTGGCAATCTGACAGCCTGCGGTTTATCGGGCGCTCAGGCTTGACTACTGGCTGGCAGGCGACGCTTGATGGGTACAAAAAGTCCTACCCTGGAAAGGAAGGCATGGGAACATTGCGCTTTGAGATCCTTTCCACTGAAATGTTAAACGAAAGTGCAGCATTGGTGATAGGAAAATATTTTCTGGTGCGCAACCAGAAGGAAGAAAGTGGCATTTTTTCTCTTACCTGGAAAAAACAAAGGGAGGGCTGGAAAATCATTGCTGACCATACAAGTTCGTTTTCAAAATAGAGTGAATCATGCATAAAAATGAGCAACAACTGCTGAAATTACTGGGCGTCGGCTTTGGGATTGCAGTCACAATCGGGGGCACCATAGGCACAGGGATTCTGCGAAAACCAGGCCCGATAGCGGCACAAATTGGCGACCCAACGATCATACTACTTTTGTGGCTGCTTGTCGGTATGTATGCAATCGCAGGTGTGCTCTGTGCAATAGAACTGGCGGTGTCCATACCCCAGGCGGGAGCCTGGTATGTGTATGCGAGGAGGGCATTTGGTGGATATTTTGGGTTTGTCACTGGCATTACAAGCTGGCTGGGCACTGTATCTGCATTGGGTTTCGGGGCATACACCTTTAGTGAATATGTTGCATTATTACTCCCTCAAACGACAGCCTGGATTCAGGGAATGTCTGTATTCCTGCTTGTGACTCTCAGTGCCTTTCACTGGCTGGGCACCAAAACTGGCGGTGCTTCCCAGCAATTTTTAGCGGTCGTCAAAGCCGTTGGCTTGCTGCTCTTTGTAGGTGTGTGCTTTGTTTATGGCCAAAACCCAGGCGCGACTGAGACGCAGGCGACTGTCAGTAAAACATTTATCCCTTTGACTATAGCCAGTGTGATTGGTGCTTTGCAATCCATTTTCTATACGTTCGATGGATGGCACACCGCCACCTATTTTACTGAAGAAAACCGAAATCCTGCCAAGGACCTGCCAAAATCAATGATTGCAGGTGTGATCGCCATCATATTCATCTACTTATCCGTAAATGGGGCCATACTATACGTTTTGCCTGCCGACCTGCTTGCTGGATCAAAACTGGCAGCGGCGGATGCCATAAGCTACCTTTTTGGCAAATCCTATACGAGTACCATTACCTTGTTTTTACTGATTTCTATCCTGGGCATTGTCAATGCACAGATTATGTTTGCCCCCAGGGTCATTTATTCCATGGGACGTGATGGCCTCTTCTTCCGCCAGGCGACCCGAGTCAACCATGCAGGTACCCCCTCCGTGGCTATGCCTATGACGGCCGGTCTCGCAATTCTTATGATCCTGAGTGGAAAGGAAGTCTGTGGCAGGTTGTCAGATATTGCCACCTTTTTCTTTGTATTGAGTTACGCAGCCGGCTTTGCCGCATTATTGCGTTTACGCAAATCAGAGCCCGATCTGCCGAGGCCATTCAAAGCGCCGTTTGTGCCTTTTCTCCCTGTCCTCCTCATTCTTTGTTCTGTCTTATTTTTAGCTGGAACGGTATACAGCGATCCATTGAGTTCTCTTCTGGCCTTTGTATTTATGCTGGCTAGCTACCCGTTATACAACCGTATACGGCAGATGCACGCCAAG
>JAUMBK010000014.1:2294-5003 GCA_032115795.1 Saprospiraceae bacterium
ACCACAATGGTTTTCTGACAATCTTGTAATGTGACCGGATATATTGCCGTATGTGAGCCTCAGCCTCGTCAAGGTCATCAGTAAACAAAATCAAATGTTCATCATCAGGAGAGATAGTTTTCTCAGCAATCATTTTATCAATCATGGCACGTATTTCATGAAAATACTCTTTACCAACGATGACCACTGGAAAATTATGCAGCGTGCCCGTCTGTATCAACGTAAGCGTTTCAAATAATTCATCCAGCGTACCGAAACCACCCGGAAAAACGATAAATGCATAGGAGTATTTGGTTAGAAGTACCTTTCTGATAAAAAAATAGTCAAAGTCCACGATTGTGTCAATATACGCATTATGTTCTTGCTCCTTCGGCAATTTAATTGTACAACCGACCGAAACACCACCTGCCTCTTTCGCGCCTTTGTTAGCCGCCTCCATAATACCTGGGCCACCTCCCGTTACCACACCAAATCCCATTTTTGCCAGCATTTTCCCTATATCGTAGGCTTGCCTGTAATACCTGTTTTCATTTGAAAAACGGGCTGAACCAAACACAGTAATGCAAGGACCAATAAAGTGTAAATAACGAAATCCTCTTAAAAACTGGAAAAATACCTTTATCAAAAAAAGAAACTCCCTGCCCCTGCTATCCGGTCCGGAAAGAAAGTGAGACTCTGCATTGATTATTTTCTGCGGATTTGTTGTCATTTACGGCAATTTCCAGCTTCACGCCAATGAATTTATAGATTCAAAGTCAACTAAGACTTTGGCGTAAAGATAATAGGATTTCCGTCTGTAACAAAACAAGTAAACCAAAGTGACCGTAATCAATCAAGGGCACAAAAGAAAAGTGAAATTCAGGAATACACTTTTCGTCCGCTATAAATACGCTCCTTTACTTTATCACTTAAAATCAGCAACGGGCAATGGGTATGCACGGCTGCATAATCGGTGACGCTGCGGTGAAAAATTTGTTCAAACACATTTCGGTGACGGGTAGATAATACCACCAAACAGTCATTCCGATCACCAACCAAATAATGAATGGATGCGAATAAATCACTCGTATCAGTAATATCAATGGTGAACTCTAGCTCAGGGTAAAACGCTTCAAACAAATCGATCGAATCCTGCACATTGTAATCATCTTTCCTATCCGAACGAAAGTGGACTAATGACAGAGGGAGCCCCAAATTTGAGGCAATGCCCGCAACATACATTAGATGTGTCGAATCGAAATTCAAATCCTCAGACAGATACATGATTCGTTTCATCGAAGGGAAGGAAGCACCTGGAGGAATCAAAAACAAAGGACATGAAACACTTCCTGCCATATCCAATGACAACGAGCCAAAGATTTTTTTAAATGCGTCACCCGCACCTGTCGTTCCCATGACCATCACCGTATTTTGCGTTTTTGACATTTCCTCCAGTTCCACGCGAGGAAAACCGACCTTAAATACGCCCTCAACGATTGGCTCTGTGATGAAATTTCCTATCCAATCCTGATTCAGAGAATCAACAAAGCTTTGCAGACGCTGTTGGTGCGCATTTTCTGCCTCAACATTCACCATGACCAGTTGATTAATATCTGTGGACACAGGATGGTATACATGTGTGAGCCATAGTACTCCATGAATCTGTTTGGCCAGCAGGTTGGCAAAACTATACGCACCGAAGGAAGCCTCTGAAAAATCAGTTGGGACAATAATTTTAGACATACTGCCATAGTTGCCCAGACGCAGCACTTTCTGGATTGCCTCTCGCAGCGACTGATTGTAATGGCCATTGGGTCTCATTTGAAACAAGTAACGATCATTGACCCGAACAGCAGGAACTGACTCTACCTGGTCTCTCATGATGTCAGTTACGCTGGTCACTTCTTCCAGATGGTAACGTATATCCGCACCTTCCAGTGCATCAATGAGTTTCAGCTTCGCAAGCTGGTAACTTGGAGTACTCGTTCCATATATTTTTATGTCCAACATAACGTAAAATTTACTCTTTGAGGAGACGCATCATTCATCGGCAACCAAAGTGGCTATCCTTCGTAAACTGCTTTTGCTTCCGCATCCAACGCAAGCCTGTTTATAATATCAAACGTTGTCAGAATACCAACAATTCTGTCATTTTCGACGACGGGAATGGCATGAAAAAGATTTTCCTTAAAGACCTCCAATGCAACATTGATTTTATCATCCGGACTAAGCTTTGCCAGCTTACTGGTCATGATGTGCCGGGCTGTATAATTATTCAGTCTGACATCTTCTTCAAACTTTTCATAGTCGGTATCGGTAAAACCACGCCGAAAGAATAAAAAGTCAGACTTACTTACCATTCCCACCAATTTTCCTTCGGCAAGGACGGGTAAATGATGAATTCGGTTCTCTCTGAATAATTTATCCGCAACGGCCAATGTCTCGTTGGCACCAATGCATATCGGATTGGCTGTCATGATGTTGGATACAGGGTGTAAGATGTTCATACGTAAATTGTTTAATTTTGAACAAAGTTGTGGAAGAAATTCTTTGTTTTATATGACATAAATCAGTATCTTTCATGATTGATATGAAATCCACCTCAAACCCGTTTTTTTGAGGTTGAAGATGCATTTCATTTATTATTCATTGTGAAGAAAACCATGAGCACCCACCAAGACAATATTATTCGACTGAAGGCCATCTTTGACGCTGCTGTAGATGGCATCA
>JAUMBK010000015.1:0-2076 GCA_032115795.1 Saprospiraceae bacterium
ATTTGTCGCAAGGATGAAGAGTAATAAAATTGTGTACTTTTGTAGCTGGAATAGACCAAAAAAAATGATAACGGACATAATTATCACCTTGACGCTGGTTTTGCTCAACGGTTTTTTCGTCGCAGCAGAATTTGCCATTGTCAAGGTGAGGGCCTCACAAATCGAATTAAAAGTACAGTCAGGCCATAAATCAGCCAGGTTATCTGCCCACATCATTGACCACCTGGATGGATACCTCGCGGCGACACAACTTGGAATCACGCTGGCGAGTCTTGGACTGGGATGGGTTGGTGAGCCGGTGGTATCAAAAATAATCATAGGCCTTTTCGGACTTTTTCAAGCAGACATCACACCCGAACTTGCTCATCAAATTGCCTTGCCCATTGCCTTTGTCTTGATTACAATTCTACACATTGTATTTGGAGAACTGGCACCCAAATCATTGGCTATCCAGCGACCTGAAACGACGACGTTGTTTATCGCCTATCCCTTAAATGCCTTTTATCTTATTTTTAGACCGTTCATCCGCTTATTGAATGGATTTGCCACTATTTTGTTACGTGGAATGGGTATACAACCTGTACATGGTGCAGAAGTGCACAGTTCAGATGAATTAAAGTACCTTGTCCAACAAAGCAGTGAAACAGGAGCGATCATCAATTCAGATTATGAAATTATAAAAAATGCGTTTGAATTTTCCGACCGCACAACACGGCAAATCATGGTACCTCGAAACCAGATGGTCGTATTTAATGTGGAAACGGGCGATGAGAAAGCACTTGTAAAGTTGCTGGACGAAGGCTACTCCCGCATCCCGTGCTACGAAAACAGCATTGATAATATCATAGGTATTATCAACACGAAAGACATATTGCTAAAGTTGAAAGACAATAGCCAGTTGGTCATTAGGGAATTGATCAGACCAATACAAATTACGACTGAAAATAGAAAAATTGCCCACCTTCTGAAAGATTTTCAGCGGACCCACTCGCAAATGGCCATCATAGTCAACGAATTTGGTGGCACTGAAGGTCTGGTCACGTTAGAAGATATCCTGGAGGAGCTGGTGGGGGAAATTCAGGATGAATATGACAATGAGACACCGGTTGTGGAGCGAATTGATGATAAAACGTTTAATGTGATGGCCACGGCGGCATTGAACGACATCAATGCCTTTCTTCCGTACGCACTTGAGCCTGTCAACGATGCAGCTACATTGGCGGGTGTGATTCTTCATCGGTTCGGCCGAATTCCTGCAGCCAACGAGAAAATGATGCTTGACGAATATGAAGTTACCATTGTGAAGAGGGTGAAAAATATGGTAAGCATTGTCCAATTGAAAGACATCACAGAAAACTAAAGCCAGCCCACTTCGATCCAGTCGAAAAAGAGGCGCATGTTAAACGGGCTGTATTTAAATTAAAACTTTCTACGTAACCCGGTGTGCTTTTTCATCATGGGGTGATGACTTCCACACTATGGGTGATTGCGACCGTTGCTGACAACATAATGGAAACGGAGCAATATTTTTCCAGAGACATGGCAACTGCCTTTACTGCTTTTTCCTCTCTGACGTTTCCAAATATGCGGTAATGTATATGGATCGACGTAAAGACAGCAGGTACAGCCTCTGCTCTGGTCCCCTCGGTGTGCACCTCTACCCGGGAAACATCCTGTCGCATTTTTTTCAGCAAAAGTTCGACATCAATTGTACTGCATGCTGATGCAGCCATTAAGACTGCCTCCATGGGGCTCACAGCAGATTGATTGCCAGATAGCAGGATTTGCTGGCCTCGTTCATTCATTCCGATATACTGAGATGCATCAGCTGTGGATGTCAATTGTATTTTCATTTGTTTCTTTTTATGTTCATTACGCGCTGCGTGAATTGTTTTTAACGCCAAATGGAATCTTTGATGAGGAAAATGAGCATTCCTGTCTTTACGTGAATGATTATTTTTATCGTATCGCAAATATTGTATAAACTATTCATTTTCAAATTTATATACAATAGTAAATATATTAATATTAAAAAAACACCAAATTGAACGGTGGCTTGTACCGATCACTCCTGCT
>JAUMBK010000016.1:0-3880 GCA_032115795.1 Saprospiraceae bacterium
CGGAAAAAAATGTGGATTCCCTGCAAGTTTTATTCGATGACAAATCTGTTTTTGTCCACATGGGAGGCAGCTGGGGCAAGGAGCAGGAGAATGAAGTGATTCGCAGTGGGGGTATTTGGTACAAGAAAGCAGATGTTCATTCCCAGACGCTAAACATGATTGAAAATACCGCCATTTTGCTTGCCAATATAACCTTGACGGCCGTGGTGGGGGGCAATGAAGTCGTAAACCCGTTTATTGTAAAGGAGGTATATGTCAAAAAATCTGGTTTATGGAAATTGGGATCATTGTCATTTACAAAATTACTGACACCAAATGATGTAAAGAAATAAGATATAAAAAGGAGAATCAGTAAATTGGTTTTATGGACCAACGATTCCAATTGGTCTTTGGTCCTCTGAAATCCTTTCTTTAGATCACCAGCTTTTATTCCACCTCAAGCTAAACAAAGGCATCACCAAATAATACAGCACCATACTCAAATCTAACAACGGAAAAAACCAGTTCAGATGTTTTTGCCCCAGGCGGGAAAAACAGTTTGCCTGCAAAGCCATCTGGGCCATCCATTTGAATACCACAACCATTCCCGCCTGCCACCAATGCAGGTCTGCTAATATCACAGACAACCCAATAAAGCCATAAAAGGCCACCTGAACCACCGCAAACGAGGCAAGGAAGAATGTATGTTTGGCTTTGTAATGCGGTGCTGTGGATATGTGCCGTGCCTTTTGGCGCAAAAAGCGCATCAACGTGGCTTTCCCCGCAGAAAATACGAAACTTTCAGGATGCAGATTGATGGCCACATTGGAAGAGGTTGCAGCATGATTGACAAACAAATCATCATCTCCTGACACCGTACCAGGAAGTGTCTCAAACCCACCCTTTTCCAGGAAAAAGGAGCGTTCATACATTAGATTTCTGCCTACACCCATATAGGGTATCCCCGCAACAGCATAGCTGATGTATTGCATGGCCGTCAACGTCGTTTCATACCGCTCAATGGCGTTAAGATATCCTTTTTCATATGTTGTCGGCCCAATTCCAAGGACAATTCGGGTTGTTTTTTTCTGCATGTATGTCTCCGCCATCGAACGAATCCAATGCGCTGAGGCAGGAATACAATCCGCATCCGTGACCAGACAAATGGGGTTGCTGGCTGCCAGAATCGCTTCCGACAAAGCCTTTTTTTTGCCTGGAGCATCTGTACTTGCCTGCAGCTTTTTCAGTCCCGGATGGTTGATATTTGACACTATATCTCCGCTTCCGTCACTGCTGAAATCGTCCATGGCAATGACTTCAAAAGAGGGATACTGTTGAGCAACAATGGCCGTCAGGCACTCCCTGATTTGTTGTGCTTCGTTTTTATAACATACCAAAACACTGACAGGAGGCAATTCGGACTCTGCAATCACAGAGGAAGTCATTTTCTTCTGGAAGGCAAGAAAAAACCAACTCCAGTAACCAAGGATGGCGACAAGACAAAATCCGGTACCGAACAAAAAGGGAATGGCTGACGCAATCATACGAATGGAAAGCCATTTAAAAATGCAGTTTGCGGATTGACGACAGTCGGCACTGCCCGTTGTTGCGATGTTGACATAAACCAGGTTTTAAGAATAAAATACGGGAATCATGGCGTGCCTATTTCTTTTTAACCAAAACAATGGCCGAAAAACTGGTGATGTTCAATTCACTTCCTTCACGTTTTCCGGTCGCGCTCTGTGGTACAATGCGCATATCAAATGACCGGGCAGCGACCAGGGTATCGTAGGATTTGTCAGGAAATGCCGCCAGTTTTGTTAGCAAGCGACTAAGGTCTATGGTGGCCATGGTATCCTTCCCACGTACATAGAGCGCTTTGCCCTGGGGTGTACAATACAGGTATTCTGCATCGGAATTCATTTCCGGCACAGTCGAATAAAATATGCCGGGTATAAGACGGTCGTAGCCAGAAATTCCAATTGTATCCTTGTTTCTGCGATTATATTCCCAAAAACGCATGTCCACAAAATCATTATATGTATCTACATGCAGAAAAGTTAGCAAATCTACTGCTCTCAGCGTGTCGGGCAAGGAATCCAAAAGATGGTTACTGTCATATTGGCGGAGAAAGTCCAGGGCGTTTTTTCTTCCAAGATATTCAATGCCTGATGTGATCAGACCATTGGTGTCCTGCAAGGAATGTGTGGGTCTGTACAGGGTATCATTGCGCAGGATTTCCTGTTTTTTAAGGATATTGATAAGCTGCTGTTGTTCGGCAATGACAGGGTACCTGCATATTGAAAATTTGCCGCTGAAAAATGTCATTGATGTCACCAGGATAAACCACAGAGGGATAGAACGAACGCTGCCGGTTCCTTTCAGGGTGGCAAGTACCCAAAATCCAGCGGACAAGGCAGTAAAGTACGCTTGGAAATACCATTCTTCCTTCCCTTCACCAACATGGCTTTGCCCGTATACAGACCAAAGAAGGGTTGCCAGTGGCGCAATGCAAAAGGGGAGAAACCATTTTCTAAAACCGGACAAGAGGTTATTTTCCTGCTGCTTTTCGTACAATAAGCCCAGCAACCACGTCAATGCGCCAAAGCCAATATACCACAATGCCATGGTTTGGTACCAGTCAACCAGAGATTCCCTCAATACCAAGACCTTGATCAGGTACACATGCACAATGATTCCATATAGGATTGTGATGGGTACCGCCGCATAGCCTACTAAAAATTTAAAAACCGACCTTGTTGCGGGTACATATTCATTATCTTCAAACGAAGGCATCTCTGCAAGGAAATAGCCTGTTTGAAAAATCCCCGTGACCAGAATAAAAAGCTTTATATAAGCGGTCGGTGACGGTTCCCAGCCAAAAAGCATGGTCAGCGCAAGCAAGGCAAGGCTCAATGCAGAAAACAAAATGTTAGAATATAGTAATGATTGCATCCAGACGATGAATGTCCTGACATTATAATTTACTGCAGTGTAAATCGGCGAAGAGCTGGTAAACGGAGCTACCGTAGTAATCAGGTGGAGAAGTACGCAAATGCCTGCCGTGCTATACCAAAAGCAGGAACCATCGTCAGAAATCCGGGAAGGCGCAAGCGAAAAATAGAATCCCAGACAAAGGACGATCAATGCAATTCCCAACACATATTTCCATCCCTGAATCCGCCTGGGTAAGGTATACAAATCCCAGTTCAGGACCGCAAGAAATCCAAGAAAACCAGTTATCGGCCACCGAAACAGATGTTCATTTTCACCGTCAACAAGCCATAGCAGCAGAAACGTGGTCAGGACAGCAAAAAGTGCCGTGACGGGAAAGCGTTTTGTGACTGTCTGTATTTTTTCATCAATGCCCCAAAAAGTGATTTTCGTCATCATGCCAGATGATTTGGTGAACAAATGCGGTCGGTTGATTTTGAAATGCCTTATATTTATAAAGGTAAGTAAAATACATGAACATAAAATCGAAAATCATGAAATCAGAGAATTTTATTACGGTAAGAACGTACCAGGATGCGGTGGTGGCCGACCTGATTGTAGCAGCCCTGCACAATGCAGATATTCAGGTATTTCGCCTGGATGAGACAAATACCCGTTTGCCAGGGGATAATGTAGAGATACGCGTGCTGGAAAAAGATGTCAACAAAGCATTGCAAATCATTAAGGCCCAGGAATTGGGATAGGCATCCAGACTAATCGTGCCGAACCAAAGCTATTAGGAAACACCCTTGCATGAGGACAAAAACCAACTGAATCAGCCTGAATGTCGTCTTATTTTTTTTATGATATAAAGGAACTGTGGTGGCCAGAAGTATGCCGGGAGCAGCGCCAAAAAAGCCCAGGGTAAAGAAGGTTTTTTCGGGAATTCTGCGCCGTTGATTTATAG
>JAUMBK010000017.1:0-4705 GCA_032115795.1 Saprospiraceae bacterium
CGCCATCAATGAAGCCATTGATTCTATGAGTTCCAGTGCCTTCGTCCTCGCCATTGCGGCAAAATCCTCTCCTTTTCCTGCAAAAATGATGTCTCTGGAAGAATTTACCAGCAGGCCTATGTCATCGTTGGCTCCGGATGCAAACACGGCATGCAAATCGCCCCCCTGTGCCCCAATACCAGGAACGAGAAAAAAGGAATCCGGGGCAAGTTGCCTGATTTTACCCAATGACTCCGGGTGTGTTGCTCCGACAACAAACATGAGATTGGCAGGATTGCCCCATTGTTGTGCTTTTTTAATTACGGCAGCATACAACGGCTCTCCTTTATCAGAACAAATTTGCTGAAAATCATGACTACCCTGATTGCTTGTCAAGCCCAGTAAGATCACCCATTTCCCTTCAAAGGCAAGAAATGGCTCAACAGAATCCCTTCCCATATATGGCGCAACTGTGACCGCATCAAAATCAAAATAGGAGAAAAAAGCGTTGGCATACATGGTACTTGTATTTCCAATATCGCCTCTCTTCGCATCAGCAATGGTAAATAGATCATTGGGAATGTACTCCATCGTTTTTTCGAGGGAACGCCAGCCGGCAGGTCCTAACGATTCATAGAATGCGAGGTTTGGCTTATACGCCACACAAAGATCGCTTGTGGCATCAATGATCGCCTTGTTAAATTCAAAAACAGGGTCTTCAGAATTACGTAAATGCACTGGAATTCGCTCGATATCAGTATCGAGCCCGATACAGAGGAAGTTTTTCCTCTTCCTGATCAGCTCTATCAATTCTTGCCTGGTCATGCCGCACTTATTCCATTGATGGCTTCAACTGCGAATACCTCTGGTACTTTAGACCGTATTGCCTGTTCTACTCCGGCGCGCATCGTCATCGCAGACATCGAACAATGTTCGCAATTGCCCAGCCATTTTATTTTTACCACTCCGGATGCTGTTACTTCCACCAACTCAATATTACCCCCATCTACCGCCAGGTGTGGTCTGATCTCGTCAAGAGCCAAATTAATCCGATCCAAAATTTCTGACATGCTTATGAAGATTGCTGCACAAATGTACTCTTTTATGATGACCGCACCAATAGATAAAACGCAGATTCCTCCGTTCTAATTAGGACATTATCCAATCAACACCCTTTATCCATTCTCTACTTTTACAATTCTTGTAGGATCCATAGTCTTATTTCTGTGGTTGACAGCGTTTATGACGTTGCTTGCCAGATCAGCAAACATCTCAGCCATCGGGCTTTCGGTTTTACTTGCGGCGGGGATGCCATCATCGCCTGACTGCTGTACTCCCTGTATCAGAGGCAACTGAGCCAGCAAAGTGCTTTCGGCCATCTCTGCCAAACGCTTACCACCGCCTTTCCCAAATAGGAAATATTTATTGTCGGGCAATTCTGCCGGGCTGAACCAGCTCATGTTTTCAATGACGCCCAAAATGGGCACCTGGACATTCGGCAATAAAAACATGTTCATTGCCTTTACCGCATCGGCAACCGAGACCTCCTGGGGAGTGGTTACGATACATGCACCCGTTACAGGGACTGTTTGCACCAGCGTCAGCTGAATATCACCAGTCCCGGGAGGAAGGTCGATAATGAGGTAATCCAATTCCGGCCACAGGCAGTCATGTATGAACTGTTTCAACAAACCGCCGAGCCTTGGTCCGCGAAGTACGACGGCCTGCTCAGGTTCTACAATAAATCCTATTGAAATCACATGCACACCATGCGCTTCCAGCGGGATAATTTTATGTTTTCCATATAGCATTTCCACTTTCGGCCGGCAACCTACAAGTCCCATCATCGTTGGAATCGAAGGACCATATAAATCAGCATCGATGAGGCCCACTTTCAGGCCTTTTGCAGCCAGAGCCACGGCCAAATTTACAGAAACGGTCGATTTACCCACGCCGCCTTTGCCAGAGGCAATCGCAACCACATTTTTCACTTGTGGTAAGACACTTTCCGCTTGTCCTCCATGATCTGATTTGATTTTGAGGTGAATGTGTACCTGGACGAAAGGATAAACAGCGTTTATTGATTCGGTGCAGGCTTGCATCAAAGCCGTTTTTAACGAAGCATCCTGTGAATTCAGAACGATTGAAAAAAAGACATTCTCGCCCTCTGCCCGAAAATCCTCCACCATCCGGGCAGAAATGATGTCAGTACCCGATTTAGGGTCTTTTACGTTCCGGAGAGCCTCTACGATCTGGTTATGGTCTGGTTGCATGTGTCTTCGCGTGTAAAGTGTCCATGTGCTACAAGTGGTTTGGATCAACATTTGTTCATAAATAGAGAAAGAAAACATTAAATTGGCACAATTGTGTATTTTTGCGCCCGGAAAACAGCTGTTTTGCAGCAGACCAAATGAACGTATACAGAGATACACAAAAGCTTCCTTCATTTTCTAAGTCTGTCATTACTATCGGATCCTTTGATGGAGTACATACAGGCCATCGGAAAATTCTGGACAGGATACATTCCATCGCCAGAGAAATAGCTGGGGAAAGTGTGGTCATCACGTTCTATCCGCATCCGCGAAGCATTCTGGATCCTTCCGATAATTCCGTGAGTCTACTTCAAACATTGGAGGAAAAGTTGCACACACTGGAATCCCTGGGCATTGACAATGTAGTCATCGTTCCTTTCACCCTGGAATTCTCTCAATTATCGCCAAGGGAGTACATTGAAACTTTCATTATTGACCATTTCCATCCTTCCCATGTTGTCATTGGCTACGACCACCGCTTTGGACTCAACCGGATGGGGGATATCACACTTTTCAGGGAATATGCAAGTAAACACCAGTTTACCTTAGTAGAAATTCCCCGCCAGGAAATTGATGATATCGCGATCAGCAGTACAAAAATCAGAAAAGCCCTGCTCGAAGGCCATGTTGAGGAAGCAAATATTTTCCTCGCAGCTCCGTATACAATCACTGGCAAAGTGGTCAAGGGAGATCAAATGGGCAGTAAATTAGGATACCCAACGGCCAATATTCTGATAAAAGAGAAAACAAAGCTTATCCCCCACCCCGGCATCTATGTTGTCAAAGCCCTAGTAGAACAGATTCCATTTGAAGGGATGATGTATATTGGAACAAGGCCCACTGTCAGCCTGCAGGAGCACAACAATATTGAAGTGCATTTATTCGATGTGAATATGAACTTGTACGAAAAAGAAATACAGGTTTTTCTACTCTCGTATTTACGTGAAGATGCCCGGTTTGAAACGCTGGATGGACTCAAGGAACAGTTGAAGGTGGACGAAATCGCCTCCCGCGTCCAATTGGAGGAGTTGAGAAAACAACAAAAAAGCAAGCCCAGGATTACACTATCTGTTTTAAATTACAATGGAGTTGAATTGCTGGAATCATACCTTCCAATGATGGAATATTCCTCAGCCAAACACGAGTGCAGTATCCTGGTAATTGACAACGATTCCCAGGACATGTCCATTGATTTTTTGAGAGAATGGTATCCGGAGGTCATCATTCGACAACTGACATCAAATCATGGCTTTGCAGAAGGCTATAATATCGGCCTTTCTGAGGTAGAAACCGAGTACACTGTCATCATCAATTCAGACGTACTTGTCACAGAAAACTGGCTGGATCCCATCATTAGCTTCATGGATGAAAACAAACATGTGGGCGCCGTGCAACCTGCCATTCTTTCTTTGGAAAACAAGGATTTTTTCGAATATGCAGGTGCAGCAGGAGGATTCATCGACATCCTTGGTTATCCGTTTTGCCGGGGACGAATTTTTCATACTGTTGAAAAAAATGAAAACCAATACACAGAGCCACGACAGGTTTTTTGGGCAAGTGGTGCTGCCATGGTCGTAAGGACGGATCTATTTAAAAAGTTGGGTGGGTTTGACCCCTCCTTTTTCGCTCATCAGGAAGAAATCGATTTGTGCTGGAGGATGAAACAAGCCGGCTACGAAGTCTGGTGCTTGCCCGAAAGTAAAGTCTACCACCTGGGGGGCGGAACATTACAGTACCTGAATCCCAGAAAAGACTTTCTTAATTTCAGGAACAACTTGTGTATGCTCACCAAAAATGAATCACTCCTCAAATTGACCTGGCTGATACCATTAAAATTGATTCTCGATGGCATTGCGGCAATCCAGTTTTTGCTGAAAGGCCGCCCTGCCTCGGTCGTTGCCATTTTCAAAGCCCACATGCAATTTTATGTGCGTCTGCCCTTTGTTATTGAAAGGAGAAATGTGGAATTTACAAAAATCAAGGCCTGCAGAATAAACAAGGAAAATGAAAACGGCCGCTATCCTTCGTCAATCATCTGGAAATATTACATTGAAAAGAAGAAATTCTTCTCATCCCTTAAATTTTAACATTGAAGCTTCCAAAAGTACGCATACTTTATTCTGACGAACACATGCTTGCAGTAGACAAGCCAGCCGGAATATTGACGATTCCTGACCGGTTCAATCCTGAACTACCCAATCTACTTCACCTGCTGGCACAATCAGAAGGAGACCTGATTCCCGTTCACCGGCTTGATAAATTTACAAGTGGCATCAATTTGTTTGCCAGAAATGCAGAAAGTCATCGCACCCTTTCGATGGCTTTTGAAGGCCGGGAGGTGGAAAAGTACTACTATGCCATTGTAGATGGCATCCCTGTCCCGGAAACTGGCAGAATAGAAGTACCCCTGGCAG
>JAUMBK010000018.1:0-8084 GCA_032115795.1 Saprospiraceae bacterium
AATTTTAATGGTTAGGCAGCGTTTTGCATGATTTCAGTGTCTATATATTGATTGACATCCTGAATTAAAATCAAGAAATTTGAAAGTAGGTGTGAAGTTTTGGGTGATTGGGCTTCTTTTGGTTGGTTGTTCCAGGGATGAAGTAGTATTTATTCCAGACCTGACCAGGGAAGAGAATCGGAGTGCATTGCTTGCTGAGTTTACCGATGGTCCGGTTTCTCACAGGATAAATTACGAGGGAGAGTCAATGGTGATTGCCGCAAACGACGGGCTCTTTATAGAAATTCCCGCATTGGCCTTTTCCTCTCTTACGACAGGTGAAGCTGTGAAGGGAGATATAAGAATTGATATTCAGGAAGTTTCACGAAAAAAGAAAAACCTTCTTCGAATACCTTCCTTAGTGACAGAAAATAGTTGTTTAGCCTGCGAAAAACTGATTCAAATCCGAACATCGAGAAATGGTGAACAGCTACGGATGGACAAGCCATTGTACGTTTTTGTGCCTGCACCCTTTTCTGAACAAAATAATGATGCGTCGTTGTTTACAATAGGTTCCAGCCAGACGGATGATCACTGGGATTTGTTACCCCCACAAATGTTGGTTTCTGACAACGGGGTCTGGCAGATGCCATACAAAGAATCTTTTTACGAATGCAAAGGGTACAGAATCCGGACTGACAATGGAGATGGTTGGTATTGCATCGGTTCCTCTTTGGATTTTACTGAAGAAGACGGAGATGACATATGTGTAGAATTGAACCCGGCATTCGTGCCTGAAAATACGCTTGTGTTCTTTCTTGCGGCAAACAGAAATGCGATGATCAGATTGGAAAAAAAGAAAAGCGACCCTTGTTATAGGTTCCCTTTTTCTGGTCACCCTGAAAATATTCCTGGAAAAATCATAACTATAAGTAATTTTGGCAACGAAAACTACCACTTTGGCATGACTAATGTTGTTTTAGGTAAGGATGCGAAAATTTTAGTATCGCCCAAGGCAACAACAAAAGAAGAAATAGCGAACATCTTACGTACGCTTTAAGAAAAAAATATGGGAAACCATATTTTTATTCGTAAATGGGAACCGCCTGTCTGGAATAAACGAATTTCAGGCAGGCTTTTTTTATTCAGGAACGTACGTGTTGTCATTGTCAAATTTCTCTCTTTTTTAGTTGGCCAGCCAATAAATTTTCAGTCCTCTTTCTCTTACTTTTGATTAGTTTTATTTAATTTGAGCGCTTTCTGTCTAAAATTGAATTTGTTTCCCATGAAAAGAAAGGTATTTTTAATGATGTTCGTTTTTGTTTTACAAAAGAGTTTTTCGCAAAATTTCATTTTGAACAAAGACTATTTGTTTACCACTGATTTTATTGGAGGAGGTATGCTGAGCGATGTAAATCGGGATGGTTTTCCAGACATCCTATTTGCGGATAAACGGGATATTTACATGTTTATCAATAAAGCGACAGGGAAAATGCAATTTGAAAAAATCAGGGTCACCTCCGAAACATCTCCATCAAAAGTGTTTCAGGAATACGATTTTGATAATGATGGTGATAAGGATATTCTTGTTGGTGCTTCAGGCAGAGTGTTGATATTGGAGAATAAAAGTACGCCTGAAAAATCCGAACTGGTCAGGTTTGCAAAAGACCTTTTTTATTATGGCAGTCTGTCAACAAAGGTTCCCTCGTACTTTGTAAAAGACCTGAATCAAGATGGCCTGGTTGATGTGCTTGTTGCGTATGGAGACACAAAAATCGGTTTTCAGAAGACTGACAAAAGTTTTTTTATTTACGATGTGCCCGATGCAGATCTGGACAATGTGCACAAAGTTGAATCAGCGGACCTTGACAGGGATGGCAAACCAGATTTCCTGCTGGCTCGAAACAATAGTTCCGGATCGGCGGGTTTGGTATATTACCTGAACAGCAATAACAGTTTTAATTTCCGCCGTTCTGCCTATAATGAGCCTGTGCGAGACTTTACTCTGATAGATATCAACCAGGATTCATTGCCAGATGTCATTACACTTGACTATAAGAACAAGAACAAGGTAATTTTACTTACCAATACTGGAAATCCGGAAAATTTGTTTAAAATAGATACCTTAGCGACTACATTGCCCGGCAACTTTTCCTCATTCGTTCTTACGGAAATAGACAATACGCCCGGATTAGATATCGTGGCAGGATATGAACAAGCTGCGGGCATCAGCCTGTTAAAAAGCAATGGTTTAGAGCCGGGCAAATGGGAGCAGGCAACCATCCCGCAATCTTATGGTATATCAGAAAAAGTCCTGGTTGGTGATTTGGACAACGACAGCGATGCGGATATTGTCCAGTTGCTGGATGACAATGGGTTTTTAATCTACCAAAACGGCACGATCTCCGCCACTGATGCCCTTTCAGAAAGAGATTGGTTGCAGGTCTTTCCAAATCCCACATCAATGAATCTGGAAGTGCAGGCAGGTGTTCCTATCATCACTGCACGATTGTGGGGATCGGACGGCCAGATGCAGCACATCTGGAAAGGGGTGCCAACAGACAAGCTGACTCTGGAGGTGGATGATCTGCCCGCAGGGGTCTATACGCTGGAAGTCACCATGGCGGATGGTAGGACAGCCAGGCAAAAGGCGGTGATTTTGGATTAATCAATTCAGTTTGTAGGCAAGCCCCAGGTTTTCAAGTTCGTTGATAAACTGAAAGTCCGCATTGACTTTCATAGTGGTGGAAATAAGGTCCACACCAATGTCTTCATTGTCCTCGACGACTTTCAACTTAAGGGTATGGGGTCCGATCTTTTCATTGCAGAGGTGCTCAATCTCAAAAATCAGCTTTTCGTCAATTTGGTGGAGGGGTAATTTGACTGTCAGTGACTTGGTCATTGATTTGCCAATGGAGTCGAGCATCCTGATATCCTTGACTCTAAAAAAGAATCTATCCCCCTGAAATCCTTTTTCGTTCATTCCCTCGACATACAGGACCTGGCCTTTGGTGAGGAGGTGCTTGAAGGATTCAAACTGTTCGTTGTAGAGACTGATTTGAAATGAAGCTGTAAAGTCCTGTAGGGTAAAGCGCGCGTACCCAGTTCCTTTTTGTGTTGTTCCAAAAGAAACGTCTGTGACAATGCCTCCCAGTTTGAGTAATTTTCCCTGTACCTGTTCTGCTTTTTCGAGTGGACAATTGATAAAATGCCTGAATTCAATGTGGTAGTCATCAAGAGGGTGGCCGCTGATGTAGATGCCTGTCACTTCTTTTTCCCGCTCCAGTTTTTCTATTTGGTTCCATTCTGGCGTGTCAGCTGGCTTTGGTGCATCGATGTAATTTGTCATTGCGTCTCCAAAGAGCGACATCTGGTTGCTTTCCTTTTGTGCCTGGTAATTATTTCCGTAGCGAAGGATTGCTTCAATAAAGGTTTCCGTTCTGTCACCGCTTTGTTCAAAATATTGTGCCCGGTTGAAATTACCAAACGAATCCATGGCGCCACCCAAGACGAGACTTTCCATGCATTTTTTATTGACTGATCGAAGATTCAGCCGGCGCATCATGTCGTACACATCCGCAAAATGTCCGTTGGCTTTGCGTTCATTGATGATTTCCTCCACGGGTCCCTCTCCGACGCCTTTGAGTGCCGACAAACCAAACCGGACCTGTCCTTTTGGATTGACGGCAAACTTGAGGTTACTTTCATTGACATCCGGACCAAGTACATCGATTTTCAGTCGTTTGGTTTCCTGGAGATAGAAATTGATTTTACTTATTTCGTTTTTGTTGTTGTTGAGCACTGCCGCCATGAAAGCAGCAGGATAATGGGCTTTCAGGTACGCTGTTTGGAAAGCGATAAAGGCATAGCAGGTGGAGTGCGACTTATTGAAAGCATAAGAAGCAAACGCTTCCCAATCTGTCCAGATTTTTTTGACAATGTCTTCAGGATGTCCATTGGCAATGCAACCTTCGACAAACTTTGGAAACATTTTATCCAGCACGGCCTTTTGCTTTTTTCCCATGGCTTTTCGGAGCATATCCGCATCCCCCTTGCTGAAACCGGCCAATTTTTGTGACAGAAGCATCACCTGTTCCTGGTAAACGGTAATCCCATATGTCTCGGCCAGATACTCTTCCATTTCAGTCAGGTCAAACTTGATTTCCTGCTTTCCGTTTTTACGTTGAATAAAATCAGGAATATACTGCAGCGGCCCTGGGCGATACAACGCATTCATGGCAATCAGATCTTCAAAACGGGTGGGTTTTAAGTCGCGGAGGTGTTTTTGCATGCCCGCTGATTCATACTGAAAAATGCCAACCATGTCGCCGCGCTGAAACAATTCGAAGGTGAGTTCGTCATCCAGGGGCACATGATCAATGTCCACATCTGCCCCGTACCTTTCTTTGATGATTTCCAGCGCATCTTTGATGATGGTGAGGGTTCTAAGGCCGAGAAAGTCCATTTTCAACAAACCAGCCTGTTCGGCAACGCTATTGTCGTATTGCGAAACCAGCAGATCTGAGTCTTTGGCAACAGCGACAGGGACAAAATTGGTGATGTCGTCGGGTGTGATGATGACACCGCAGGCATGGATGCCTGTATTTCGGACTGATCCTTCCAGTTTTTTCGCCGTATTGATCATCTGTCCGATTTCGGAAGCTTCTTCAGCAAGCTTCCTGAATTCATAGGCTTTTTCCTTTTCCTCGGTGGTGAGGACTTCTTTTAGTTTTGGGTCGATGTCTTTTTCCGCCAGAACTGACTGCAAGGTGGCTGAAAGGTGTGAAGGAAATATTTTGGCTACCCGATCCACTTCGTGGAGGGGTATGTTCATCACTCTGCCCACGTCCCTGATGGAGGATCTGGCTGCCATGGTGCCATACGTGACAATTTGAGCAACCTGATTTCTGCCATATTTGTCGATGACGTAATCGATGACTTTTCCACGGCCCTCATCATCAAAGTCGATATCGATATCCGGCATCGAAACCCGTTCAGGGTTGAGAAAACGCTCAAACAGCAGGTCGTACTTGATTGGGTCAATGTTGGTAATGCCGAGACAATAAGCCACCAGCGAACCTGCTGCAGATCCCCGGCCGGGACCGACACTGACCTGCATGTTTCTGGCCGCTGTCGTAAAGTCCTGGACGATGAGAAAGTAACCAGAGTACCCTGATTTGATAATGACATCCAGTTCGAACTCTAATCGTTCTTCGACCTTCCCGGCCACGGAGCCATACCGATTTCTAGCACCTTCAAAGGCCAGGTGTCGGAGATAGAGTTCCTGGCTGTCAAACCCGGTCGGAAGTGGGAAAGCGGGAAGCAGAATATCCCTGGCTAGTTCGATGTTTTCCACTTTGGATGCCACTTCCATGGTATTGTCAATTGCCTCTTTGACGTCACCAAACAGGGTATTCATCTCTTCCCTTGTTTTAAAATAGAAGTCAGAGCTGGGAAAGATAAATCGTTCCTTGTCTGACAAAAGAGACCCAGTATTGATACAGAGCAAGACATCATGTGGGGCGTAGTCTTCCTGTTCAACATAATGCGCATCGTTGGTGACAATGGTTTTGATATTGTACTTCTTTGCAAATCCAAGGAGAATCTGATTGACGTCTTCCTGGCTCATGCCGGTGTCATCAATTTTCTCCATACCCCTGTGTCTTTGCAATTCGATATAATAATCTTCACCAAACAAATCAAGCCACCATTTCAACTTCTCTTCTGCGAGGGCAAGATTGCCACTTAAAATGGCCTGAGGAACTTCGGCCCCAATGCAACAACTGGTTGCGATGATACCTTCGTGGTATTTTTCGACCAGTCCTTTGTCGATTCGGGGATATTTGCCGTACAGACCCTCGGTAAAGCCAAGAGAGC
The DNA here is from genome assembly GCA_032115795.1 of Saprospiraceae bacterium. Lineage (GTDB taxonomy): Bacteria > Bacteroidota > Bacteroidia > Chitinophagales > Saprospiraceae > OLB9. The sequence continues at coordinate 5,857 of JAUMBK010000018.1, forward strand.
AGAGTTTGGTCAGATTTTGGTAACCAAGTGCATTTTTTGCAAGTAATAGTTGGTGGTAGCGCACATCTTTTTGTCCGCGGGATTTTTCAAACGATTTGACAAAACGGTCATTTACCAGATAAAATTCACAACCAATGATGGGCTTTATTCCCTGACTCTGGGCTTCCTTGACAAACTTAAACACACCAAACATATTGCCATGGTCGGTGATGGCTACTGCCGATTGGCCGTCACTTTTCGCCTTTTTCATCAAAGCCTTGATGTCTGAAGCTCCGTCAAGTAATGAAAACTGTGTGTGGGAGTGCAGATGGCAAAAATCAATCATAATCAGGCTGTTGAACGTGAGAAGTGCAAAGGTATGGAAAATCACATCACGGATGTATGACACGACGGATGAATCAACTATTACACAAAAGAATTAGTAAAACGGGGATTGTTTTTTTATCCACCTGAAGCCAAGCAAACCGGAAAGGATGATCAACAGTGAAAGACAGATCAATGTCATCCCCGGTCGAATCACGTATACTGCACCGATGTATTGTAAAATAAAAATGAGGTAAAGAAAATTCTGAAAATGAAACCGGCTTATTTTATTGGCAAACCACGCACCGAGGGGTGCCATAAAAATGACAACCGGAATACATGCAAGCCACATATTCCAGGTCTGGTGGCTGATGTCTTGAAGCAAAACACCATGGATAAAAAAGCCCAGCCAGGTTTCGATATTCATGATGAGAATGGAAGAGGGTGTAGCCACTTTTTCATCGAGATTGAAATACAGGACGACCAGGCAGAACGAAAGCATATTGATACCGGTACCAAACAGGGCTGAAATGCCGCCACCCAGCAGGCCAAAAAAAAGAAGGAGGAGGACGTCTGAATGCTGCAATGACGGAAGGGCAGATTTTTTGATCTCCTGCCGGGATCGCGTTCCGTAGAGGGCAAGGCCAAAAGCGAGCCAAAGTGAGACGAAGACAAGTTTGGCCACAATGGGCGAAAGTAGGGGTACGAGCCACCAGGTACCCAGAAAAATGCCCACAATGCCCCCAGCCGTCACATAGACGACATAGCGCCAGTCCACCCGAATTCGTTTGCCAAGAATGTATAGGGAAGCGGAGGTCATGCCAATGCTTTGGATTGCAAACGCAAAATTCCGGGCATCATCCGGTTCGATATCCAGGAATAAGGTAAAGACCGGATAAGCGATGGCAGCACTTCCCTCCGGACTGGAGCCTGCAATGAAAGCGCCGGCAATCATTGTGAGCACGACATTTCCCTGGTGAAGTAACTGTTCGAACAGGTGCTCGGAAAATATGAAATAAGCCCAGGCTGTCAAAACCAAAGTTACATATACGATAGACACCCATGGAATATTTCTGCCTGCCAATGGAAGATTATTTATAATTTTACATGAACGAATGTAGAAGAACCCGTTTGATATGATGGCAAATGAACAAAAATTGATTGAAAAAATGGAGGCTGAGCAGGAATATATGAAAAATATTCAGCAAAGTCTGTTTGAAAATCTGAACATCCTTCTTGAAAACCAGAAAAGCAAGGTCGACAACCAGGATGTGGTGGTACAAAATCAGGGGTTAATCATCCACAATCAGGATGTCATTGTCACAAACCAGATCAGGATTATTCAAAATCAGCATACGATCATGGAAAATCAGGCCACGTTGAAAGCGATCTTAAAGGTGCAGGAAAGGCTGTTGCTCCTTCTCGAACAAGCGAAGGGCAATACGGTTACGGAATCTGACATCACCACTTTTGTCAGAAATATTGAAATGAGCTATCGTGAGCAAGAATAAAAAATTCCGTCTGGCGATCATTTGTTTTTAAGCTGGGATTCTAGCAGGCGTATGTTCATTTTCAGGGTTTTATTTTCGGCTTCCCTGCTATCCAGGAGCTGCCTTACGAGTTGCATCTGAATCTGCAGACTCTCCAGTTTTTGGTTGAGCAGTTTGATATTGAACATGTATTTTTCATTTTCAAGGTCCACTGGATTCGCCAGATTAGCGGGTGCGGTATTTCCCTCATTCACCCCGGATCTGTTTTTTTCCGGAATTCTGGAATTGTACAACTCGTCCATTGGAATGAGAAAGTAGGCAGACAATTTTTGTCCAATGTCCAGGCCGGGCAATGATTTGCCGTTTTCGTAATCCGAAAGGGCACTTTTGGATATGCCCAGAGACTCACTGAGTTCAATCAGTGTTCTTTTTTTT
>JAUMBK010000019.1:0-22745 GCA_032115795.1 Saprospiraceae bacterium
TCCTTGTACTCTGCTTTAAGTTTCTCATCAGAAGTGCCACTGAGCAAATGCTTGTAAAGAGTGACGCCATCTGTGTAGTGGTACTCCCGTTTGCCATCTGCCGCCGGGGCGAGCTTATATGCTGTCTGCCAATTTTCAAATGCCAGGGAATAGTCGTTGGCCTTCAGCGCTTGCCGGTAAATGGAATGGGAATTTTCCGCATCTTGCTGAAAGGGCTTTCCCACCCAATTTTCACACTGCGCAAAAGAAGCAGACGAACTGAAAGCGAATGCAAAAAGAAACGAAAGAGTTTTCATTGTACTTTGCATAAAAAAGGTGTTTTGTTTTAGAATAATCAATTATATTTTCTCTTTAAAAACCACTCATCATCGTTAAATGTTACGCCAAAAACGATTTTAACGAAATTTTCAGAAACAGAGGATCCCTGCCCCCGTTTCCCTGCAATCATCCCAATGTTCAAGTGTGAAATTTTCCGCTGGTATACAAAAGGCATGCCCAACCCAAAAGAAGCGGCTATAGCAGAAAGTTGTTCCCCTTGTATGCTTCTGGCATCTGTTTGGTAAAAAAACCCATACCGATAATACATTCGTTCAAAAAAGCTGTCGTACGACTTATAATCCGGCCTGTAATATCCCCCAATACTCCACTTTGCCGCATTTTTTAAGGATCCTTTTGCCTCTTGAGAAGCTTCGTTGAAATACTCGGACCAAATCGATGCAGAATAATTCAGGCCCAGGGCAAATTTCTCTCCCGCATAATACGTTGCTCCTGCCCCCCACTCTGCAGGCAGTTGTCCTTTGCCGGCTACCTCATTTACAATACGTATTGTATCTACATTCAGCAAACTCCCTGGGAGTCGCTGCTCCTGCCTGTGATTGACATTATAGAGTGTTGAAAATGTCGAGGAACTGTTTACGTGGAAACCTGCAGATATCCGCTTGACGGGAAGAATTTTATTTTTTTCTATTCCTTTTTTATTCAGTATGGTGGTATAAATCATACCAGCATTCCACAAAAATCCTCTGATGTTGTAATTATTGGAATAATAATCACTGTATGCAAACGCACTGCTTGGAAAAACCAGGTTGTGGTCATATTGCAGCCTTCCGAACAAATACCCCGTATTCAACCCAAAACTGACAGACTTATACCTGATGGCATTGCTCCACATGAACTTGTATGAGCCTCCATTGCCAATATAATTTCGGGTGAAGGGACCAGCAAGCAAGGTAGAATCAGCAAAAGCGACATTATAACTCACGGTAGAATGAGGCATGAGTGAGATCGCCATGGCAAGCTTGTAATCCCGCTTTACCCCGTCGTATATTTCGTTTATAGGATTTCGTAATGGAAATGCCAATGACATATAATCCAGATTCCCGCTCCAGAAGGAAGAGGTGTTTTTACTATCAGAAAGCCTGGTATATTTTCCAAAGACACCTACATCAAAGGCCGTAGAATTGAGGGTAGCAAGGCTCGCAGGATTTACAATATTGATGTGATAGCCATCAATATAGGAAGCCCCTAAGCCTCCCATCATCCTGGAATGCATAAAATTCCCATCTGACATTTCACCTATACCAAATCTTGAAAAAGGGCTATTGTCGTTCTGTTGCGCATGAAGGCCATTCACCATGCACACCATCAGAAGCACAATCCATTTATTTTTTGTTGGCATTATATTGCAATATTTCATTCACTCCCTCTAAAACAAGATTTGGGGCTGCAAATATCTTATAATTTGTGAACATTTCAAAATAATGTGCATCCCCCCCAGTAACGACACACGTAATTCCCGGAATGTTTTTCCCGGCGAGGGAAATCAATCCTTCCAATTCGAGACATGCCCCTTGGACAGCACCATTCTGCATGGCTTCAATGGTAGAGTTGCCAAACAAAGATGACGTCACCAACGGTTCCACTTCCGGGAGACTGGCTGTAAAAGTATGCATGGCCTGTAACCTCATCCGTATTCCGGGGCTGATATTACCTCCACGAAAACTCCCTTCATAATCAACAAAATCAGCTGTAATACAAGTACCCAAATCAATCACAAGGAGGTTTGCTGCTGGAAATCGGCGTACCGCACCCGTAGCCGCAGCGATCCGATCCATGCCCAACGTAAATTTGTTTTTGTAATGTATATGAATGGGTAGTGGCATGGTTTGCTTTACTGGAGTCACAGGAAATCCCACTACCCATTGGTTTACCCATTCTGCCACATTGCCGCGTGTGGACAGGTAGCCCATATGATCGATAGGAAACCGTTGAAGGGAATCCAGAAAGAGCGGGTCTGGATGGTCAATGAAATTCCCCGTAACCACTTGCGTGTGGTGATCAAAGATTGCCCATTTCACACGGGTATTACCAAAATCCAGGGTTAAATTCATTAATGAAGGAAGTGACGAGTCCCTGTACAAACCATGGCAATGCCACTTTCATTGCAATAATCAATGCTCAGCTGATCCTTGATAGACCCGCCCGGTTGAATTACGGCGTAGACTCCATGTGCCGCTGCCAGCTCGACGCAATCTGGGAAAGGGAAAAAGGCATCAGAAGCCATTACAGCTCCCTCTAGGCTTAGTCCCAGGCGCTCGGCTTTCTCAATGGCATACCTGCATGCATCAATCCTGGAAGTCTGCCCACAGCCCATGCCAAGCAATTGTTTGTTTTTCACAAACACAATAGTATTTGACTTCAGGTGTTTTGCACATATATTCGCAAAAAGTAGATCTTCCCATTGCTGCTGGTCAGGTACGACCTTGGTAACTACTTTTGAATCATCCACAGTGGCTGAAAGGAGGTCACTATCCTGAACCAAAACCCCGTTGAGCAAGCTCCGATACTTTTTCAATTCAGGTGTAAAAGAACGTTGTTTGAGTATAATTCGCTTGTTTTTTTCCGTGAGGATATGCAAGGCCTCCACAGAAAAGGAAGGCGCGATCAATACTTCATAAAATATTTTATCAATGTCGGCAGCGGTGGCCGCATCAATTTCTTTGTTGGAAATTAAAATTCCACCAAATGCGGATACAGGATCGGCTTGAAGCGCGGATTTCCATGCTTCGAAAATGGAAGATCTGGTGGAAACACCGCACGCATTGGTGTGTTTAATTACGGCAAACGTTGGCCCGCCATCCAAAAATTCATGCATCAGATGCATTGCAGCGTCAATATCCACCAAGTTATTGTACGAAAGTTCCTTTCCTGCCAATTGGTCAAACACTTGGGAAAGGTCGCCAAAAAACTGTGCGCTCTGATGTGGATTTTCACCATACCTGAGCGGTGAAGGATAGTGTATACTTTTCTTAAATACAGTATTCTGTTGCGTGTCAGAAGCAAAGTGCGTATAAATTGCCGTATCGTAATGCGAGGTGATCTGAAAAGCCTCCCCAGCCAGAAAATGACGCTCCTGGAGGGTCGTAACCCCTTGTCTTTCAGAAAGGCAATGCTGCAAAAATGAATAATGGTGCAATGATGGAATAATCATGACATCGGCATAGTTTTTTGCTGCTGCCCGTATTAGGGAAATCCCTCCAATGTCTATCTTTTCAATGATGGCATCTTGATCTGAGGTAGTTGCTACAGTTTCCTCAAATGGATATAAATCTACCACAACCAGGTCAATCGGCGGGATATCATACCGCAGCAGCTGATCGAGATGATCTTCATTTCGCTTTGCCAAAATTCCTCCAAAAATTTTAGGATGCAGTGTCTTTACTCTGCCATCGAGTATAGAAGGATACCCTGTTATTTCCTCTACCTTGCTCACGGGTAAACCCAGACTATGAATAAAGTCCCAGGTTCCACCTGTGGAATACAGTTTGATGCCCAAATCTGTTAATAAGCGTACAATTTGCTCCAGGCCATCCTTATAATACACCGAAATAAGTGCGCTTTTTATTCTGATATCCCTCATCTGACTTCAGATTTAAGTTGATTTTCTATATTCAAATAAACATGTTAAGTTGAAACAAAAAAAAATGGGAAGCATGCTTCCCATTTTTTTAATCTATTTATGATTAATACTCCCACAAATCGTGTTCAAAATTGAGGAGTTCATTCTTAATTTTCTCAGAATACAACAATAAATCTACAGCTGAATTATCATCTGGATCATTGGGATCTGGAACAAAGAAATCCTTCAACCTGTAATCAAGTACATTTGATCTTTTATAAATATAGCTTGTATACCTGCGCTGATCAAATACACTTGCCCACGTGGAAGGTGCATTGTCATTGTCATCAATAAAAATACGTTCATGAGAAAGAGGTTCTCTTACTTCGGGGAAATAAACCCAGAATAGCGGTGCAGGAGGTATACCTGCATCCTTGTTTTTAGGGCTCTGGTAGATTGGAGCGATCCCCAGCAAGCGAACGTCTTTTACAGAACGCTGTTTGTCAAAATAATGAATCTCAGTCAGTCGGTACTGGAAAATATCCTCCCAGTTGATCTCATTTTTTGCAATTACTGCTTTGTTTTCGTATGTATCAGGGTCAAAGGTAAACGTTGTATCAAACGTCACCATTTTAGCCTCGATCTCAGATGCACTTAGCAGATTGGTAAAACTTTCATCACTAAAAGCCTTGATTTTGCCTTCATTGATCAATTTCCGTAAAGAAGAAAACAAGTTCAATTCCTGACTTCTAAAAAACAAGTTGAGTTTTTCCCTTGTTTCAATCACTCTTTGTACACGCTTTTCCCAGGCGATATCACCCTCCTCGATGGGTTGAAGAGGCATAATTCGTTGGTCAGGGACAAGGTTTTTCTTTACCAGGCCATTAAGATATTTGTCAGAATCCAGATCAGAAGATTCATTCAACTCTGAATTTGGTTGGCCTTGGCCAAGAACTGAGGATGGGTGACTTACCAGAAGTAATGCAGCGCATCCAAATAAATAAAGAAATGATCTCATAGGAAATAATTTATTCGATTTTTATTGAATATCAAACACCAATTGACCGAGGTTTCTATCCGCGATATCTCCAGGGCACTTGCATTTAATATCCTGGAAAACAAACTTGTCGCCAGGGACTGCCTTTGCTTTCAGTGCTGCAGCACCTCCCTCAAATCGTGCTCCTCTGTTTGCTTGTGTTTCAGGGTCCTGTCTCTTGGCAACACGCACCAGCGTAAAACCAGCCAGGTTACACCTTGCATCAAAGTCAAAGTTTTCAAGCATTGGGATCAGGGCTTCGTGCACCTTAAACGTGCCATTTCCGATACGTCCACCTCGCTCCTTTCCACCTAACAATGGTGTTGGGTCAGGAATTCTCTTGACACGAAATTCCTTGCTTCCATTCATACCGGGAGCGCTGATATTGACTTTTGCCACTCCTTGTCTCTCTACACGCACAGTGTAGGTACCATCTGCATTGCGGCTGATATTACCGCCATCCATAGATACATTGATTTGTGCTGAAGGTACACCAGCTGCAGAAACCTCAACCGGGTTATCCACACCGATGTAGAAGACGTTCATTTTGGAAGCAGAGATTGTGACTGACCTTTCACCTACTTCGTATTCGAATGTTTGTCTATACGTATCGGTTTTTCCAGTTACAGGGTTTGTCACACTTGCTACTGCTTCGTATTTTTTTGCACCCAGTTCAGATGCCGTTTGCGACCAACTACCTGCACCTTCATCATTCAAAGGAAGATTCGCACCATTGACACTGATTTTGATGCCTGTATTACTTGTCTTGTCAGCAGCGGCAGATAGGAATACTTCCGTTTCAAACTTATCACCCTTGATCACATAGGACTTTTTGGGAGCTGAAACCACCCTGAACTTGTTCAAAATGACTTCACTTGTCAAACCTACTTTTCCAGCCAGGTAATTCAACACAGCTGCTTCAGAAGACTTGATATCATTGACGAACTTGGAAAAGATGGGCATACAAGCGCCAAGAGGCATATGACCAAACGTAAAGTCAGACCAGCTTTTCTTCACATTAGCCGACTTTTTCCACGCCTCATTATCGATATTGATGGGAAGTTTGGAGGCAAAATCATCACGATCAGGACCTTCATCTACAAGTTGCAGGTATTTATCCCTAATTTCAATCATTTTTGTTTTCAATTCTTCTCCCTTTCCGGCGTCTACGAGCAATCGTGTGGTTGCATCGTAGTCTCGCTTGCCTTTCAACTCTTTTACACCCAGGGCATCAACATAATCACCCTCGTCATGTTTTTTGTTTCTGTCTCCGGCTTCGTCAACGACTGCGTCTATAACAGTTTGGATATAATCCGACCCTTCTTTCGAAATCTGACCTACTACATCTACCCTTTCAGCATACTTTGCCAGATTGGCCGATTTTTTAGCACTATCCTTAATGCTTTGTGGCAGGTCTTTATTGGCGGCATCCAATGCATCGTTTGCCTTGATCAAACCTTTGTTCACCATATCAAAGGCATTGAAAATTTCGGCAGAAACATTGAGTGCCAACAACGCTGTCAGTACGAGATACATTACATTGATCATCAACTGACGCGGTTCCTTAGGTATTGACATCTTTCTACTTTTTTATTCGATTAACAAATGAATTTTGATAAAATGCAATTACCCTTTGGCATTGTACGCCGAAAGAATATTACCATACACTGCATTGAGCGACGTAAGATTTTTGCTTAAGCTGGCCATTTGTGCCTGGTACTGCTTTGTGTCTTCCACACTGGCGGATAATGATGCCATTGCATCATTCATCTGTGCATAGAAGTTATTCATTGCTTTCATTTGATCTCCTGTCTGAGAAAAGTCAACTTCCTGAAGAGCTTTCAATGAACCCATACTTTTTGCCATTGACTGTAGCTCATTCAACATACCACCCAATTGGTTTTCCACTGCATCTGCATTCAGAGGGCGCATACTACCTTTCTGCTCTCCGGCAGTTAAAGGAGCAATTGTTGACGCATATTTATCCAATCCTGGATACAATTTTTCCCAGTAGTAGTCCTTTTCAGGACCGAGAACTCCAAGCATTGCAAAAAGAAATGCCTCTACAAGCAGACCAGCAGTAATCGCAGGTCCTCCCCATGGCTCACTGTTGATTTTTCCAAGGGCACCCACCATTACGACGGACGCACCAAGACCAATTGTTAAATTCTTAACATACTTAAAAGTAGGTGATTTGAAAAAGCTCATTGTAAATTAATTTTGTGATGAGTTAAATAATACGTTAAATACCTATACAAACCACGATGCATAACTTCCGTGGCTCTGTTTTAAACAATAGATTCTCTACGAATAAATTAAAAATCATTAATCGATCTACCCAGGTAGGTAATGACACACCTGAAGCCAATGTAAGACTTGGAAGTATCCTGAAATTCCCAGGTTCTTGTTCCTGTCTGGCAGTAGTACGAGATATCTTTCCAAGAGCCGCCACGGATTACTTTGCGTTTGTGGCTTTCAGGCTCGCTGTCTTCAGCATCATATCTGTAATCTGAATTCAGGTCGTGTTCGTGGTCGTAAGCAAAGTCATAGTACGCGGAAGAAGTCCATTCAGCCACGTTACCTGCCATGTTATACAACCCATAATCATTAGGGAAGTAAGCGTCGGCTTTTACGGTATGCATCCCTCCATCTTCCGGATAATTTCCTCTGCCAGGTTTGAAATTGGCCAGAAGGCACCCCTTTGCGTTTCTCATATATGGACCACCCCAAGGATACATTGAAATATCATGCCCTCCTCTGGCGGCATATTCCCACTCTGCTTCCGAGGGAAGTCTGAATATTTCTGTATTTGGCTCAGCCTCTCCCCTATACATATCCCAAAGCTTAGTTCTCCAGTGGCAAAAGGCGGTGGCCTGCTTCCAGTTCACGCCAACTACAGGATAGTCGTCAAACGCTGGGTGCCAGAAATAATTTCGTGAATTTGGTTCGTTGTATGAGTAAGTAAAGTCCCTAATCCAGCATAATGTATCCGGGTAGACTTTTACCTCTGAGTTTTTAAAGATAGATTGTCTGGTCGCCTTTTTGTCATGGGCTGCTTTCTGCCAGTCAACCCACTGATATTTAAATGTGAGGCTTGCATAATCAAACTCTCGTTTTCCCTCGAAGGTCATATCGGACTGGTAAAACATATCGCTCAGTGTTTCGTCACTGTAATCAAGTTCCATTTCCCAGTCAATCGTTTCATTATCGAAATCGTCTGTTTTTTTATTTCCCATAATCTCATGGGCAATAGAATCACGAACCCACTCCACGAATTGTCTATATTCGTTGTTGGTGATTTCTGTATCATCCATAAAAAACCCTGAAATGGAAATGTTTTTTTGTTTTTGAGTGTAGGTATTCAGGATGTCCTGATCACTCTGTCCAATGGTCAATGTACCAGAAGGGATGTACACCATGCCAAACGGATTAATCCCTCCCCAGGCTGGTCTATTTTGAGATCCGGTAAGCTGACCGGATTCCTGCTTACCGCACGAAGTGATTAAAAATAAGGAAAATAGCAACAGACTAACACTTGATAAACTTTTCATTTTCTTTTAGCGATTTTACCTAACACAATAAAAGCTTTGCAATAAAGCGCCGTAAAGATAATTGACTATTTTAAAAATGCAACTATTTTAAAATCGATTTTTAAAATTATTTTGTAACGGAAAAAGTCCCATAACAACAGATAACGAAGAATAAGTAAGAATATTGTGCAAAAGACAAAATTAAATACGGAAACATATCTTTAATTTTTGTCATATAATGACCGTGACTCGCTTTAGCTGGTCTTTCAGGTTGTGGAATAGTCCGGGAAATATACCACGTTATAGGTCTCTGGGATTGTAAATGATTTTGGGCGGCAAGCCCAGACCAATCAATGTTTGCAAATTGTAGGATACGGTGATTTCATGGCTTCCCTGATGACTTGAACGCAAAGCAGAGACGCCGAGATCATAGGAATACAAGAGATTGTATTTTTGCCCAATATTGGTTCCAAGATATACAATCAGTGCATCTCCAGAAAGAGGTCCATAGCCCCTAAAACCCAAACCCGCAGTCAGTTTATCCTCTATTTTAAGTAAAACGGAAACATCTGACTGAATGGCTGCCGGATCCCATTGTAACAGGCACGATGAAAAGAGAGTGATTGTCTCGCTTACAGGATATTTATGCAGGCCAAAGGCGGTCCCTAGTGCGGATTTTGAAAACCTGCCCGGTCCGAGGTTGTTTTGATGAGAGGGGATGTGGGCAATTGTAAGACCGGCTTCGAAGGTATTGTTAAAAAAATAAGCACCTACCTCCCACACCGGTCCGATACCGGAATACACACTGTTGGCCAATGTCGGATCATTGTGCTGTATGACGCCTTCATAATCACCGTCGGGCGTAGTGATGCCGCTCCCATCCACCTGCATAAATTCAAGTCCTGCACGCACTCCAATACTGACAAACCCAAACTGAGTACCCTGTACGTAATTGTAGGATGTCTTTACCTGTGTTTGTTTGAACAATCCAGTGGTGTGGCTCATCAATGAAAATCCAGCAGCTCCATTTAGTCTGTAAATGGGCATGTCAGCATTGCATAAAAAAACACGGGGATTCCCAGGAAAAGCGCTATACTGGTCTCTGTATCCTGCAAATGCGGACAAAGAGCGCTCGAGGCCTCCATAGGCAGGATTCAAGTAGTATTTATTGAACACATGGTGGGATGATTGCGTCTGCTGCTGCGCCCAGACATTGACAGTCAGGAAAATACAGACTATGATTTCCAGCCAAGCCCTCATTGCTTCAATTTGATACAATAATACATCTTTTCTGAAAAAAAAGCACCTCCTGACAGAAATATGCACCGGGAGTAAGCATTCTTCGTCGCGGGAAATTAGTCAGGACCATCCGAATCATTTGTACTTTGCGGCACAAGCAATGTAAAATCAAAGAGAAAACTCATTTCCAACTGATTTTCAATCCATCATACGCGGGAAGAATGGAGGGAGGCAGCTTTTCCAGCAGATCATCATAGTATCCCATTTCGTGCGAAAGGTGGGTAAAATACGTTTGCCTGGCACCGATCAATCCGGCAACACTGACCGCCTCATCAAAATTAAAATGTGTATTGTGTTTTCGATACCGAAGTGCATTCAACACCAGGGTGTCTACTCCCTTCAATTGATTGATCGTTGACACATCCAGGGTTGATGCATCCGTAATGTAAGCAAATTGCCCAAACCGAAATCCCAGAATGGGCAGGTTGCCGTGCAAAACCTGGATTGCTTCCACATGAAAAAGCGGTTGAACAGGAAAAATGTCACCCGCTTTGATGCTGTGGCAAACCATTCGTGGGCTGCCGGGATACGGATTTTCGGCAAATACATACGCAAATTTGACTTTGATGTCATCGATCACCCGTTGTAAAGCATACAATGGCATATCGCCGCCCTGCATAAAATTGAAAGGCCGTATATCGTCCAGTCCGATGGTGTGGTCATTGTGCTCGTGTGTCAGGAGGATGGCGGCCAAATGTCGGACGTTTTGTCTGAGCATTTGCTGTCTGAGGTCAGGGCCGGCATCAATAAGCACATTTGTGCCATTCACCTGAACCAAAACGGAGGAGCGCAGTCTCTTGTCTTTTACATTCTGGGACAGGCAGATATCGCATTCACATCCAATGACGGGCACCCCCTGTGACGTTCCCGTACCAAGAAATGTAACCGACATTCCGGGGATGTAACTGGATGCGTTATGGCTCACTTGGCGAGGTTCAGCGATTCACGTGATTTAAAAAGTTGGCGGACGAAGATCCTTGTTTTTTCACTAAGTACCTGATCATCAGGCATAATGATGGCCAGTATATCCAGCAAAACGGAAACCCTGGCATCCGTATCAAAAAATTTGTTCACCACCACCACCTTTGTATTTTCCACCATACAGTATCCTGAATTGAAGGTCCCCTTTTCATAACGCACAGTGTACTCCAGTTCTTTCAGCGCCTGTTCGAGTTTTTGAAGTGTTGGTTTTGTGTAGCGATTCATACTGTCATCTGTATTTATTATCTTTGCAGCGCAAATATAGCAGATTTAGGCTCTCCATTTTGTAATGGCAAGAATCATTTCATTGGAATCTCAGTTGTAATCATAATCAAAGATGTTCGAATGGCAAATTGTGTTCACTTTCGTTTTTTAAATCAGATTGCAGTCGGGATTCTTCTTTCTTTATCCGCCTTGAACCAGGCATCGACACAGACGCAAAAATTCAAGGCGATGGCAATAGTAGGCCTCAATGCATCACAGATAGATGGGGATAATCTTTATGGATTTCATAAGTTGGGTATCCAGACCGGCGGCAGATTGTCCTATCAAAACAGCAAAATCCTGGATGTTGCGATGGAAATGTTGTATAGCCAGCGGGGATCGGCAGTCCGTATTTTTGGAAACAAAGAAGGAGATAAAATTTCACTGCAATACATTGAGCTGCCTCTTCTTGTTTCGGTTCGAGACTGGCTGATTGAAGAAGGTGGATATTACAAAGTACGTGCGGAGGCTGGCTTGTCTTACGGGTATTTGTTTGGCGTCCAATCCCCTGGCTATAATGAAGTCTATTTCAGACAACACGACCTCAGCTGGTTGATTGCGGCAGGAATCCAGTTTACAAAGCGAGTCGGATGCTCGTTGCGATATACCTCTTCGTTTGGCAATATGTACCGGGATCCTGCTGCGGGAGCAGGGTCATTGCAGGGATATTTTCTAACATTGCGGGGAGAGTTTACCTTATAAAATTTAAATACGATGAAATTTTCTGGCATTTTTCTATTCTGTGTGATGCTTGCAAGTGGTTGTCAGCAAAGAAAGCAAGCCCCCGAACCTTTGAAAAAAGAGACCACGGCTTCACTGCCGGTTGTCCCTGCTGACATTCTGAACAGGTTGATGGATGAATGTACTGGCATTGACTATGTTTTTACAGATCTTCCTTTCAGCCTTAGTTTTCAGGAAGAACCGGGCATTGACCAGAATATTGCCTTTATTGACCCTTCCAAACCTGTGGAAGGCATTCCGGCTGACTGCAAGCCGATGGCAAGGAAATTATTTCTGATCAAAGGAGAAATTGCGTATGAGGCGGACGTGTACTTGAGTGGCAAATGCCGTTTTTACGTCTTTTTAAATAAAGACAAAACACCCATGTACGCCAATCAAATGACGGAATCCGGCATCAATTATTATGCACAGGTAGTGAACCAGGCACAAGGCATGGGCCAACAAGCCAAATGAGCAAAAACCGACATGCAGTCATAGATCTGGGATCAAATACATTCCACCTGTTGATTGTTGAAAAAGACAACATTGACGGATTTTTTACGGTGCATAAGGAACGAATTTTTACCGGATTATCTGAAGGGGGGGTAGACACGATAGCGCCTGAAAGTATACAAAGGGGCCTTGCTGCGCTGCACCGTTTCCGTGAAGTGATTGGTATCAGCGACGTCAACTCGTTGACTGTCATTGGAACTGCTTCGCTGCGAAAAGCGAACAACAGACAAGTGTTTATTTCACAGGGTGAGGAAATTTTGGGAACCCGAATACGGATCATTGACGGACTGGCTGAGGCAGAGTATATTTTCCGGGGTGTGATGTTGCTTCCTGGTATGGATGCTGGAACAAAGTTGATTATGGATGTGGGGGGAGGCAGTACTGAATGTATTCTGGTGTGCGACGGAAAAAAAGCATGGGCCAACAGTTATCCGATTGGCGTAGGCATATTGCACGCGCTTTTCCATAAGTCGGATCCCATAAGCCAACGTGAAATTGAGGCGATGGAAATGTACATTGAAAGCCATACTGCTGATTTGTCTGACGCAATTCTGTGGTACAAGCCGGAACTGCTGGTGGGCGCTTCAGGTTCATTTGAAGTGCTGGAAACAATGTCTGGTGGCGCAATTTCAACGGATGTACCCAGAGTGATTCTTGCGGATACATTTTATTCTTTATACTCTAAAATTACCAGGGCAACTACAGCAGAAAGGACAGCTATGCCTGGAATACCGCCTGACCGTGTAAAATTGATTGTGGTTGGTATGGTGTTGAAAAAGTATGTTTTCGATTTAGTATCGTCTCCTTCCATTCTAGTCTCTCCGTTTGCATTAAAAGAGGGGGTGATTTCAGAAATGATGCAGGTGCGATAAAAGTCAATCTGAATTGTCAAATTGTAACGAAAATTGTTGTATCTTTTAATGATAGCCCTTCAATATGAGACACCCTTCCCATGCAGAAAAAGCAGCCCATTGGATGCACAGATTCAGAAGAAATGCCCGTTCAATTATCAAGAATACATTGGCGGCGGGCACTGCAGTCTTTATCTTGAGCTATGGTGGTTTATACCTGGCAATCCAGCTTTTCCCGGACTTATTTGTTGCATATATAAGCCCTGTTTTCAATTCTGACGGAAGCCGGGATATTTATTTTTACATGCATCCCTATGTACTTGCGCTTTCGTTGTCTGTCTTCTGGAGCAGGTTTGGGAGAGTATTTGAGGGTAATCGATTTCAAATTGCAGCAGAATTTTCAGTAACATATACTTTCGTGGCACTCATTCCCATCATGTGGATCACCTATTCTGCCATGGATGTCGGTTTCCAGATGGTAGCTACCTGGATTATTTACGGCTTGTTTCAGGCTTTCATTGCCGGGTATTGCCTGACGTTGATGCAACCAATGGAGCCTGAAATAGAAGAATCAGCGAATGCATTCTAAGTCACTCGTATTTTACTCCATTGATTTTCTTCAGGTGTAGCGTAAATTCTACCTCCATCTGGTCTTCTACCTTGATTGTGCCTCCCAATTTGGATGGCGGTTTCAGATTAAACTCTGTCAATCGAATCTGCTTCGACCCTTTCAGCTCAACCTGGCCTGGGCCAAGATGTTTTGAAGTGCATTGGATTTGGTATTTTTTACTGACACCAGCGAGATAAATATCTGCTGAACCTGAAACCAGCAAATGCGTATTTCCCGCAGCCAATGAATGGGAGAATTGCCTAAAATCAATGTACATGAAGGGGTATTGTTCGTGTTTCAGTGTTTTTTGCAAGTCCTTCGTCATCATTTTCAATCCGCAATCAAATCGGGTTACAGGGATTGCAATCCGGCTGACCACATGCATCAGGTCAGTGGTGTTCCCGGCGCGCACACAAACAAGGGTATCTGATCTTCCATAGGAATCAATGAGGCAGGAAAAGTGATTTACATTGGTTGTTCCATCGACTTTCAAGCTGCTGGAACTTTTCACCAACCATACTTCTTTCTCCTGCCCAAATCTGTCAACAAGGGTTGATGACAGCGTGAGGGACATCATGAACAAAAAAATGGGAGAGAAATATACGGCCATGGTACAAAAATACAAATTCAGAAAAGGCAAACGCCGATTGGGGTAATGGATATCGGTAAAAAAAGCAAGGCCTGCAAACTTTTGCAGGCCCGACTTCCTCTATTATAAAATCATACGTAATGCGCCAATCGTTAGAAACCGACTACCGCTTCAATCACGAGACCCTTGAATTTACCTCCGTTTCTGATGTCAGTTCCTTTGAAACCTTCATATTCCTGGTTTACATATTCGCCTTTCAAAAGCAGGTTTTTGGTTGGGAACCAGCCAGCTGCCAGCGCAAGACGGGTAATATCGACATCGGTTGTGTATCCGTTTAATTTGCTTCTGACTGTATTGTATTTTGCTCCCACAAACAGTTGCTCATCCTTTAGGAAGCGATAAATCACCTCACCTGCAATCTGGGTTGTTTTTCTGTTCGCCCCATCATAAGCGTCTGGTTTTTCATTGACTGATTTACCCACTGCAGATTCAAATGTACCAAACAATTCAAGGCCTTTGTATTTGACAAAAGGGTTGATGATAAACGTTGTCAGTGTATTTGACATACCTGGATTAAATCTGCCACTGAATGCTTCGGCAGTGCCATTGGTGGAAGCCGCTGTTTCCATGACGGCAAAGTAGGCAGATCCTGTTCTGTCGCCACCAAACAATGTCAATGCTGGAGAAGAGTTATTGTGGTAGAAAGAACCACTCAATCGGATTCTGAAGTCATTTACCGCCTTGTCATACGCCAATTTCGCAATGATTGATGGATTTTTTGCTTTGATGGAGTCTGCCTTTGCTGTACCATAGACAGGAGCAATCGTGTAATCACGGATGTTATTGCGAATCAGACCATTGGTCAAACCCACCATTGCCATAAAACCATCTGCAGGATAGACATACAGCTCACCGCCAATTTCTGTGGCAAACTCATCCATGATGTTGTTGTCTGCGAAGGCATTGAAGATTGCGTTACCGCCATCAGAACGTCGGAAGTGCATATCGCCATAATTTACTTCCATGTGTCCGATTTTGGCTCTAAAATATTTGGTAAACCATTCCGGATTTCCAAACATAGGCAATTTGTCAATTTGGATATAACCACCTTTCACCCAAAATTCGTTGTGGTGTCTGGAAGCAATATAATTTTCCAGGAAAATCCGGATACCATCGCCCAGCTGAACATCAAAGTTCAAGTTGGCAGCTGCCAGATTAAAGCCATTTCCCAACGGATACAGCGCCAGTTTTTTTGTTTTTGACGTATCCACGTTTTCATGATTCAGCATCTGGTACCCTTGTCTGAAGCTACCGCCAATTTTGAGTTTAAAGCCGTCATAGGCGACATTGTCCGTTTTTGATGGTTCAAAAACATTGATTCCGGTTTTGTCATAGGCCCGGCTGTACTGAATCTGGGCACTGATTTTGGTCACCATCAAGATGAGGAGTGCGATGCCAAAGAATTTGCTTAAGGTTTTCATACTGTTTTATTTAAGAGGTGAAAAAATTGGTTTATCGTAAGATTATTTAGAAAGGTTGAAGTCAAATGACAATGTCACATCGTTGCCGGTTTTAATGGTGCCCATCATAAATGAAGGGGGTTCCATACCGTATTCCTTCATGCTGATTTTTTTATCACCTTTGACATTGATGGAATTCTCTGCTGTTCTTTTCAATGTTGCATTCAATTCGGTTTCCATAGTTTTGCCTGCGATGGTCAATTTAACACTGCCCTTCATTGTATATGTTTTATTGTCCCTGGTTGTGAGTTCTGCCTGCTTTAGCACAGCAGAGATGGTTGGATTTTTATCAGCCTTTAAGGCACGATAAGCGTTGTCATCCATTTTGGATTTACCGCTTTTCAAAGCCTTGGAAGCCACGGTAAACTGCATGGCCGTGATGTCTGTCAGATTGCCTCCCGCATCAGAAGTAAAAGTGGCGGAACAATCCCCGCTGGTGGATTTCATTGTCCAGTCGTGCATGGTGGATGTTCCCGCGACGCTTAGATTGATGTTGTTTTTTGCAGTAAATTTCATTTGTGCCATTCCCAGGCCCGCGGTAAAAAAAACCAGAAAAATGGCCACACAGTGCCGAAAAATCATTGAAGTGCTCATATCGTATAATTCTATTTGTTGTAACTGAAATACGATACAAGATTAGGGCGAATCTGCCCCGTCTTTGATGACTGCAATTAGCCACTCACATGATCTTAATTACCAAAGTGCAAAATGCATACTTATGTGATACTTTTCCTCAACCGCCAATGACGTGCTCCAGAGGCAGTGTTATGCTTGGGCATTGATGATGAAAAAAGACGAACGATTGCAGGTCCTTATTCTTCTTCGGGCGCTGCGGGAGGATACATGTTTTTGAGGTTGGAAAACATGGCGTCCACTTTATACATTTCATCAATCGTTTCATCGAAATAGAAAAATATCTGTGGAATCCTGCGGACCTGGTGTTTAATTCTTGCCGCAAGCGCCTGTTTTAATATGTGGGTATGTTTTACGACCTTGTGCAGGACGTCCTCCTTGTTTTCTGTGTTATAGATGCTGAGATATACTTTGGCCTGAGCCAAATCGGGCGTGACATTTACGCCGGTTACGGTCACAAAGGCGCTTCCATAAATGTAAGGTCCCTGCTCTTGAAAAACAGGGGCAAAATTTCGTTTTATCAGTTCACTGATCTGCAATTGTCGTTTGGTATCCATTGGGGAAATTGTGTATCAAAAGTACTACTTTTGTCCTATATGTGCGATGTATGCCGGCTGAATTCAAGGATTTCTCCACCGGGAATGAGAAATATACCTTGTGTGCTCCGTTTAGAAAAACCCAAAAACCAGGTTTGGAAATCACTGAAAATCATCAATAACAACTGACTTTGGCAAGCAGAGCTGACATCTTGGAAACGCCCATTGAATTTGTAAAAGGCATTGGGCCGGCAAAAGGAGAAACATTTCGAAAAGAGCTGGGACTGCATACGGTGCAGGATTTGCTGTTTGCGTTTCCGTTCAGGTATATTGACAGAACATCCTTTCACCTGATCAAAGACATCCATGCCGATGGTGATAGTATTCAGCTCAAAGGAACACTTGTGTCACTCGAAAAAATCAAAGGTAAAAATCAGCGATCGAGGCTTACAGGCATGTTTAAAGACAGTACGGGTTTTTTAGAATTAGTTTGGTTTCAGGGAGCAAGCTGGCTGGAAAAAACAATCAACACCGGTGAGGAGTACATCATTTTTGGCAGGGTGACTGTCTTTGGAGGCAAAAAAACAATGGCTCATCCGGAAATGGAACTGGTTTCAGAAATGACAACCTCCATTGCAAAAACGTTTGATCCTGTCTATTCGAGTACCGAGAAAATGGATGCCAAAGGACTTGACAGCAAGATGAGACGAAAGATGATGCGAACTCTCCTGGCTTCTTTAAAAACAGAGGATATTCCTGAGACCCTACCCCCTTACCTTTTGCAGCAATTGCAATTGTGCAGTAGGCTGGATTCGCTGAGGTGGATACACTTTCCGGAAAATGACAAGCAAAAGGAACTGGCTGCCAACAGAATCAAATTTGAAGAGTTTTTTTACGTACAACTCCGGTTATTGCAATCAAAAATGGTCCGGCAGACCAAGTACAGGAGTGCATCCTTTGTAAAAATAGGTGAGGTATTCAATACATTTTACCACACTTGCCTCCCCTTTTCACTGACAGATGCACAAAAAAGAGTTTTGCGTGAAATTCGGGCAGACCTGGCATTACCCAGGCAAATGAACCGACTGCTTCAGGGTGACGTAGGCAGCGGAAAGACGATTGTGGCATTGCTCACGATGCTCATAGCAATAGACAATGGATTTCAGTGTTGTCTGATGGCTCCCACAGAAATCCTTGCGCAACAGCACTTTGTGTCGATATCGGCCTTACTCAATGACCTGCCCGTGGAGGTCGCCTTTCTGTCTGGCAGTGTGAAGGGAAAACGCCGGGAAGCCATACTTGAAGGGTTGAAACAGGGTTCTATCGGAATTATTGTCGGCACACACGCCCTGATTGAAGATTCGGTTGTGTTTAAGCACCTTGGTCTGGCAATTGTCGACGAACAACACCGTTTTGGGGTAGCACAGCGGGCCAGTCTTTGGAAAAAAAACGCACAGTTTGTGCCGCATGTGCTTGTCATGACAGCCACCCCTATTCCCCGCACCCTGGCCATGACATTGTACGGAGACCTGGATGTTTCCGTCATTGATGCCCTTCCTCCAGGGAGAAAAGAAATCAAGACGGTTCATAAATTTGAATCTGCGCGACCCCAGCTGATTCAGTTTATGCACTCCGAGATTGCCAAAGGCAGGCAGGTGTATGTGGTATATCCTTTGATTGAGGAGTCTGAAAAGCTCGATTTGCAAAACCTGAATGATGGATATGAGCGGCTTTTGACCTATTTTCCTCCTCCGGATTTCCAGATCAGTGTGGTGCATGGCAGAATGAAAGCGGCTGATAAAGAGTGGGAAATGCAACGGTTTGTGGAGCGTAAAACGCAAATTATGGTCGCCACCACCGTCATCGAAGTCGGGGTCAACGTGCCCAACGCATCGGTCATGGTGATTGAAAATACGGAACGTTTTGGACTTTCGCAGCTACACCAGTTGCGTGGCAGGGTTGGCAGAGGGGCTGATCAGTCGTATTGCATTTTAATGACAGATTATAAGTTGTCAAAAGAAGGAAAGGAGCGTATTGCCACCATGGTGCGCACCAATAATGGTTTTGATATAGCCGAAGCTGACTTGCGTCTGAGAGGACCGGGAGACATTCAGGGCACCCAGCAAAGTGGTGTTCTGGATTTCAAATTGCTGCAGCTGAGCAAAGATCACGGAATTATGAACGTAGCCAGGCATTTTGCCCTTGACATTATGGATAAAGACAGTGGTCTGGAACTCCCGGAGCACCAACCCATCAGGCTCCAGATTGCCAGGCTTAGACAAAAACACAAAGACTGGGCCCGCATTTCCTAGCAGAAAGAACGGAATGACAATTTCCATGCCTTTCCCTTTTGAAAAGCCCTTGACCCATCTATTATTGCCAGGATTGATTGTATCTTTACCAAGCTGAATTAGATCGTATGACCGACAAAAACAATAGCCAGGTTGAATCTCTGGTTGCATCCCTTGCAGGTGTTGTCACTTCTGAAATCAGGACGGATGCTCTTTCCAGAGGAATTTATGCCACTGATGCCTCTCTTTACCAGGTACAGCCACTTGCGGTGGCCATCCCCAGGGATATCCCTGACTTACAGCAAATCGTAAGAAAGGCGTATGCAACCGGCATTCCCCTTCTGCCACGAGGCAGTGCCACAAGTCTGGCCGGCCAGACTACAAACGAAGCACTGGTACTCGACTTTACCCCCTATTTTAGCAAAATACTTGACATTGATCCTGCTGCGGCCACTGCCAGGGTCCAGCCAGGCGTGGTCAGAGACCAGTTAAATGCGGCGGTAAAGCAGTATGGTCTCCACTTCGCCCCTGACCCCGCCACAACCAGTCGGGCAACGTTGGGTGGCATGATTGCCAACAATTCTTCGGGAACAAAGAGCATCAAATATGGCAAAACGATAGACCACATTGTGTCACTGACTGTCATGCTGAGTGACGGCAGTATTTTTGAATTTTCAGAATGCACACAAGAAGAGTGGACTGCCAAAGCGGCAATGCAAAATCGTGAGGGAGACATCTACCGGCAGTTCAGAGATCTTATTTTTCGACATCATGAAGCGATTGAGGCAGCGTACCCAAAGGTGATGCGGCGTGTGCAAGGCTATCCGTTGGACGAATTTCTTGGAAATGGCACCTGGAACCTGGCCAAACTTTTTTCAGGATCGGAAGGAAGCCTGGGCATTATCCTTGAGGCAACTGTCAAGCTGGAACCCATTCCCCGCTTTAAAGCTGCATTTACTGTCCATTATGCTGACCGAATGGCTGCCATCAGGGAGGTTCCGCAGATGATATCGTTTGATCCGGCAGCCATTGAGATGCTGGATTTCAATGTGTTTACCCAAAGTCGGAAAAGTCCTTTGACCAAAGAACTCCATGCTAGGTTGATCCATGGGGAACCAGAGGCGACGCTGTCTGTGGAATTTTTTTGTCTTAGTCAGGAAGAACTGGATGAGCGAATTTCCTTATTCGGCCAATGGCTGAAGAACAATAGCCAGGCATTTACTTTTCCGGTACTGCGCACAGAAGCTGAACTGGAAGATTCATGGTCGCTCCGGAAAAATGGTTTGGGTCTCATCATGGGCGATCCGTCTGGCAGGAAACCTTTGCCGTTTATTGAAGATATGGCAATTCCACTTGAATACCTCCCCGAATACATTGAATCCGTTCTCAAGCTGTGCCGAAAAAAAGGCGTGGAAACCATCTTGTATGCACATGCGAGTGTGGGCGTACTCCATGTCAGGCCAGCGTTGGATATGACATCTGCCGAGGATATTGCCTTGATGAAAGAAATTTCCGATGAGGTTTTTCTTCTTGTGAAAAAATACAAGGGGTCCTGGTCAGGAGAACATGGCGATGGCAGGAACCGCGGTCACCGCCTGAAAGATTATTTTGGAGAGGAAGTCTATGGATGCCTGCGGGAAGTGAAGGCGATATTCGACCCGTCCGGCATAATGAATCCCGGCATCATCATTGATGTGCCCCCCATGGATCAGCATCTCAGGTATGGCGCAGACTACCATGAAACGAAACAACAGTATCACTATAAATACCGTACTGATCATTCATTCGAAGCGATTGTGCACCATTGCTCCGGCGTGGGTGCCTGCCGCAACTTGAAAGGGGGAACAATGTGCCCTCCATTCAGGGCAACACTGGAAGAGAGTGACAGTACAAGGGGAAGGGCCAATGCACTGCGTCTGGGCCTGTCGGAGCAGTTGGGCTTTGGCGGACTGACTGACGAAAAGGTACTTGACTCGCTTGACCTTTGTCTTTCATGTAAAGCCTGCAAGTCTGAATGCCCTTCCAATGTAGATATGGCCAAACTGAAGAGTGAGGTGTTGCAAAAAAAATATGATGAAGGGAGAGTTACGATCAGAGAGAAGGCCATATTCAATAGTGCGGAGATGGCCAGGCACTTTTCAGGGAGAATGGCGCCAATCATCAATGCCATACAGCGTAGCATTCTTTTCCGTTGGCTGGCTGAAAAGATCATGGGCATTGACCGCCGACGCACCTTGCCTGCGTACACATCAGAAACACTGGAAACGTGGTTTTCCAACCATTACCGACCTTCCGGTAAAGGGAAAAAAGTAGTCTTGTTTAATGATACTTACCTCAATTTCCATGAACCGCAAATTGGACGAGAAGCCATCCGATTACTTACCGAATGTGGTTATGACATTGAACTTGCAACGATTGGCTGTTGTCAACGTCCGCGAATATCCAATGGTTTTTTGCGAAAAGCGGCGGAAGAAGGAAATTCACTGGCAGTAAAACTCAACGAATACATCAACCAGGGCCTGGAAGTGGTTGTCTGCGAACCATCTTGCACGAGCGCATTAACCGATGATTTGCCAGATTTAATTGAAAATCCTGCGCTTGCCAACAACATGAAAAAGCGCATTAAAGCCATTGACGTTTTCCTTTGCGAGGAATGGGAAGGTGGCCGTCTGACAGGACAATTTATACCAAAAGAAACCACGTCCATTTTATTGCACGGCCACTGCCATCAAAAAGCAAGTGTAGGATTGCATGGAATGAAGTCGATTTATTCCGGGATCGAGGGTCTTGCCTGCACGGAAGCAGACAGTGGTTGTTGTGGTATGGCCGGTTCGTTTGGGTATGAAAAGGAACATTATTCCATTTCGAAAAAAATAGCCAAACTGGGCTTGCTTCCCGCAATCGAAGGAGCTGGCAACAGCACGCATATCGTTGCCAACGGTTTCAGTTGCCGCCACCAAATCAGTGATTTTGCATTAAGAAAAGCAAAACACTGGGTTGAAACCATTCGTTTTGAAGCGGATTAACCTCACCGGGCCTGCTCGATTAGCTGCTGCAGTTGATTCAGGGATTGCATGCCTGACTGGCGCCAGAGTATTTCTCCTTTTTTGTACAAAATAAATGTAGGTACACCCTGAATTTGCAATTTTTGCGCCAGTGCCGGATTTTTGTCTACATCTATTTTTATAATTCTTGCCGTTTCGCCAATTTTACCTGCCAGTTGTTCAAGGACGGGAGCCATTGCTTTGCAAGGTCCGCACCATTCAGCTGAAAAGTCGACCAAAGTGGGTGTCTCGCTATTGATGATTTCAGTATAGGTCATGGTATCGTTTGATTTTTATGCAAAGATAGGGCAATTCAGAATGGTGCTGTGTAATGTAAGTTACATAGAACTGGATTGGTCATTGTTTGTATATTCGCAGTAAATAAGAACAAATGATTCTTTCAGACAACGAAATACGCAAAGCTATGGCT
>JAUMBK010000020.1:0-8765 GCA_032115795.1 Saprospiraceae bacterium
TCTGTCTTTTTTTTTACGTTATCTTTCTCCATTCAAACTACAAGGAGTATTTTTGGCTATTATTTCATTACTAACAAATTGCTTTTATGAAACAACGTTTACTCATTTTATGTGCTTTGGCCAGTTTTCAAATTGCCACAGCACAAATCGCCTCTGGGGATAAACTTACGGGCAATATTGTCACAACAGATATCAAAGGAAATACGGTTGATGTTTTTGCTGAACTTGATGCAGGCAGAACAGTCGTCCTTGATGTATTTGCTACGTGGTGTGGTCCTTGCTGGTCGTTCCATAATGCAGGTGTGTTGAAGGAGCTCAACAAGGTTCTGGGACCCAATGGGACAAACCAAATCAGAATTTACGCCATCGAAGGCGACAGCCGTACACCGCAATCACACTTGTTTCAACAGGTAGCCGGCACTTCCAGTGTTCCTTCTTCCCTTGGTGACTGGACAAAAGATGTGGATTATGGTATCATCAATAATGATGGATTCAATACGTTACTGAAAATAGCGTTTTTCCCTACTCTGTATGTCATCAGACCTGACAGAACAATACTGGAGATGGGTAGTTTCCGATACAATCCTCAAATCTGGCAAAAAGCATTGGTTCCGACGGCAAAGAAAGACCTTGTGTTCAGTAGTAAGCTGGAGGACAGGACATTCTGTTCTACTGCTGTTTACAATCAGAAGCCAAAGGTGATTAATATGGGTACGGAAGCCATTACTGCTGGTTCAGTAGAGTTGAAATTGAATGCAAGCGTATCTTCTGTCAACCTGGCTGCATCAATTGGAGTTTTCCAGGAAGCAGAAGTGCCTTTTACCAACAAAACGCTGATTCAGCCCACAGATGTCACTGTGACAATCAAATCACTGGATGGTGTGGCAGATGAGGCCGATGATATCAGTACGCTCACATGCAAGTACATCCAACCCAAAGTGACTGAAAAAACCATGACAGTAAAAGTGACTACGGATTTCTATCCTGGCGAATTTTCATGGAACCTGAAGGACAACAAAAACAGAACATTAAAGAGTGCGACGTACCGCCCGGGAAATGCAGATGCTGACGGAGGCGGAGGTGATGATGCCAATAAGGAATTTGTGTATGATATTCCGATCACGAACACAGACATCAACTGCCTTACCATTACATTAAACGACTCTTATGGTGATGGTTTGACTGCCTTTAATCCGTCCACACACCCTGTACCTGGGGTAGAGTTTATCAGCTCTGCCGGCGAAGTGATCAAGCCTAAACTAACCAGCGAATACAGTTATCAAAGTTCTACAAAGTCATTTGCACAAGCGGTGATAACTTCTTCGCTCGCTGACCAGGACTTTGTAGAAAACCTTCGGGTATTTCCAAATCCGGTTTCGGATGTGCTGAACATCGATATGACCTTACGGTCAGGTTTGGAATTCGAAGTATTCGTCACCAATGTTATGGGAGCACAGGTAACCAATGTCACCAAGAATGCCAACTTCCTTTCAGTTGCAGATCTGTCAACAGGCGTGTATTTCCTGAATGTGCGAACAGCGGAGGGCATTTACACACATAAATTTACAAAGCTGTAATTACTTTTATAGTTATACTAAATAGCCTCTCCGAACCTTTCGGAGGGGCTTTTTTTATTTGGTGAAAAATTTACAATCAATTCATCTTTCCAACGGCTGACTCTCTTTCTTTTCATGTACATTTGTCTTCGGAATAAATCAGGTTTTGCATGAAGAGAAGGTCTTTTATTTCTCAAACGACAGCCGGTTTGGCAGGCAGTGCGCTCATCACGTCCAGTGCGGTTTCTGTAGATTATGGATCATGGATCTATGACCGGGGAAACCGGAAAAAGGCAAAAAACATCATTTTCATGGTCAGTGACGGCATGAGCAATGGTACCCTGACAATGGCGGACCACTTTTTACAGCGAAAAGAAGGGCGAGGATCACATTGGCTTGACCTGTATCGCCAGGGAAAGGCAAAGCGGGGCATGATGGATATGTCTTCAGCTAACTCTATGGTTACGGATAGTGCGGCTGCCAGCTCATCCTGGGGTGGGGGAGTGCGTGTCCAGAATGGAAAATTGAATACGGGGCCAAATGGCGAAAAGATAATGCCTATCTGGCAGAAGTTTCAGAAGGTCGGAAAAAAAACAGGCTGTGTTACTACTGTGCCCATTACGCATGCCACCCCTGCCGGATTTTGTGTGAATTCGGACGCAAGGAGCGACCAGGAAGGGATAGCCTTGCAATACCTTGGACTTCGGTTTGATGTCATGATGGGTGGGGGTGCCAAATATTTCACTGAACGAAAGGATCAGCAAAACTTGCTGAATAATTTTACGGAAGCAGGTTACCAGGTAGCTACTTCTTCAGGACAAATGCAACAGTTCCAATCCACATCACCCGTTTTGGGTGTCTTTGACAAAGATGGCCTGCCGTATTCACTGGACAGGGATCACCAGCCAGAATTGCAGACTCAGGTACCTACCCTTGCTGACATGACAGCCAAAGCAATATCCCTTATGAAAGAACACCCCAATGGATTTTGCCTGCAGGTGGAAGGAGGAAAGGTTGACTGGGCTGCGCACCAAAACGATGCGCCCGCACTGATTTACGACCAGCTTGCCTTCGATGAGGCTGTGAAAGTAGCCCTGGATTTTGCAGAAAAAGACGGAAATACGTTGGTCATTATCACAACGGATCATGGCAATGCCAATCCCGGACTTTACTCTAGTACAAAGGCGGATGCTGGCTTTGATTCGCTCTTCACAGTGAAACATACCAATGAATGGATTCTCCGCCAAATTGTGAAAGGCGACAGTACCACCAGAATTCAGGAGATTGTGACGCAGGCGCAGGGGTATACTATGACCAGCCAGCAGCTTGACTTTTTGGCAAATATATACGCTGCTTCGTCTGAGAAGGACCTGAAAAATGAATATAAGCTCCCTTTCAAAGAATTGGCTCAATTCTTAAGTGAACAGACGCATGTATCCTTTGGTAGCATGGATCATTCTGCTGATTACACGGAACTCACGATGGTTGGACCGGGTAGTGAGAAAATGCCCACCTTTGTCCGAAATACGGATTTGCATTATTTCATGCTCGATGTTGCGGAAGTGGAGAATAAGTTTTAACATTGCCGGATGGACGTAACCAAAAAAGGTATCTGGTTTCTTTTATTGCTGATGTTCTCACTTTGTGAGATGTGGATGTGGGGCACACACCACAACAGATATGGCATTTTTTTCAGTCCTGTCTGGTTTTTTCTTTCTTCATTTGGTGTCAGTGTTGTGGTGCTCGTGGCTTCTTACTATTTGACTGAAGTTGGGCAATCAGACAAAAAGTATAGTAGCCGTTGGTTGATCTTAGCCTATATTCCTGCCTTGGTCTGGCTGGTTTTTATCGGTTGGAAGGCATTCTCCATTCATCCTGTGGATTACAACGACTCTGATATTTTTGCGCAGGTGTTATCCCCTTCACAGTGGCTCCTCGGTGGGCAATATCCCTATCAGGACGTGGTATTGCCTACATACACCATGCACAACACCTATCTGCCAATGCAGTGGTTGCCTTTTTTGCTACCCGTGTATTTCCATTTTGATCCCCGATGGGTTCCCGTAGTAGCATGGGTGTTGGTTTTAGGTCTCTTTTTTTGGGACCAATTGTCCTCTTTTGACAGGAAAAAGGGCATTTCCTGGCTGGTTTGGGTCATTGCCGGTTATTTGTCAGTACGCAGCATGTTTGAATTTATCCAGTTTCATGCGTTTGATTATACAGTCTCACTTGAAATGCTGCCTGCAGCCTATTACGTCCTCTTTATACTGGCGGTATTGAGGGGATCCTGGTTCTGGATGGGATTTACCCTGGCTTGTTGTCTGATGAGTCGATTTTCCATAGTATTGCTGTCTCCTTTTCTGGCATATTATGTCTGGCAACGGTATGGCTTCACCACCTTATGGAAGTCAACTTCGGTCGTGATGGCGACAGTGTTAGTTCTGTTTGTCCTTCCTTTCATGACAAAAGACCCCTCTCTGCCAGTCAAAATACTGGGCAACTACGACAGTGGTGCAGCAGGAGAGTGGCAGACTCATAGCTGGCAGGAACCTGGCTCTGAGCCACACCAGCTGGCAAGAGGCTTTGGTCTGGCTATTTTTGTCAAGAAAATGTATGAATATGATATCCAGGACGGCATTCACCACCTGAAGCAACTCAGTATTTTTCTGAGTATCATGACTGGGTTCTTTCTTATATATTTATACTGGAGGAACAAAAATCACCTCAACAGAGACTGGCTTTTTTTAGGTGGGCTAAAGCTATATTTTACCTTTTTTTACCATTTTGTCCTCATACCTTACCCTTATCTGTTTGTCCTCCCATTGACAGTGACAGCCGTATGTCTTGTCAAGGCTGCGTCAGATTTTTCTGCTTCCGTGCATTGGCAATCCAGTAAAATAACTGCTTCCTGATGATTGCCGTGGAACAAATGCCGCAACTTGCCTTACTCGTGCCTGTTTATAATCCCCCTCTCGGCTGGCAGGATACGTTATTAGCCAGATTCCAGGAATTCAGAGATGCCATTGCAGCTCCGGTACAGTTGGTCGTCATTGACGATGGCAGTGTCAGGGACTTGAAAACAGAAGCTTCTCTCATTGAAAACAGCTTGGGTCAGAGCTTCACTTTGATTCAACACGGCATCAATAAAGGAAAGGGCGCTGCATTGAAAACAGGGGCAGGAACTGTCGAGGCAAGCTGGTATATGTTTACTGACGTGGACTTTCCGTATAGTCTGGAGAGTATGGTCAATGTATGGCAACACCTGTCTTCTCAAAGTGGCATAGTCACGGGATACAGAGAGCAGACCTATTATGCCGATGTTTCTCCGTTTCGTACGGTTGTTTCCCGGACCTTGAGGGCATTGAACAGGCTCATTCTTCGTTTGCCGGTGAATGATACCCAGTGTGGTCTAAAAGGCTTTGACAGGCAAACCAGGGATGTGCTACTCACTTGCAAAACAGACAGGTTTTTGATTGATCTGGAACTTTTGCTTGCCGTCACGGCAAAGAAAATATCCATCCACTCCGTTTTCGTTCAGCTGCGAAGTGAAATCTCTTTTACACAGTTCCGGTCATCCGTGTTATTGCGCGAGGTGTTTTCGTTTTTCAGGCTGCTATGGAAATACAGAATTCTGAATTCTTAGAATTTATAGACAAAATCCACATACGGAAAACCAATCGCGATTACCTCCCTGGCTATGTCGGGTGAATTGATGAAAGCGACATCCACGGCAATCTTTTCGCCAAAAAATCGCAGGCCGTAAGAGACAAATGGTGTATATCCATCGAAGGGGATAAGCCAGTTTTCCGAGACAAAAGCGATGTTTTTACTGAACCGGTACATGCCGCTGATGGTCGCAACAGGTTTGGTTTCCACATCGCCTTCAGTGGAGAATGCCCAACCCAAGCCAAAGGTGATATTTTTATCTTCATTACCCCTTGTTGCGATACCATAGCCTATGCCCGCACCTCCGTTAAATTCATCATTAAACCCACCAATAAACAAGACCCCTCCACCGGCCTGCCAGTGTTTATTCAGCTTGTAGCCACCGAACTTTGGTGTGACCATCAATACTGGATAGCCGGAAAACAAGGAGATCAATTCCGTGCCTCCACCGAGTGAAAAATGGTCTGTTATGCCGAAGTTGGCAGACTGGAAAGTAGCGTATATATTTTGATAATAACCCTCGCCCTTTTTTAAATTGTAGGCAGATGGGCTGAAAAGATACCGAGTGTGATGTGGGTTGGGAAACCAGTATTTGCCATTGACAAAGCGGGAGGGATCCACTACTTTGGCGGATTCTATCTCCTTCCATGCGATCTCCATCCGGGATGACTTAGTCGAAAATACGGCTGTGCTATCATTTTTCTCCAGAAATTGCGCCGTAAAGGTTGACTCATCTTTCAATTTGATCAGATAAGTATCAGTCGTGTTAAACTGAGGAACAACATCTTTTCTTTTTTTATTCTGGCCAGTCAAGGGATTTGAAATGAAAATTCCAGCAAGGAATATCAAAACTATTCCCTTTTGAAATATGGATACGCTTGCTCTCATGTTGTTTTTTATTCAAAAGTACGAAAATTCAGTCATATAGGAGGAAGACTGCATTGTTGGTTGGCAATGAATACGCAACTGGGCTTTCCATTATCATTCTTCGTAGTAATATGAGTAATCAATGCCTTTCATAAACATTTCTCTGTCGTTAATTTTATCGGTGAGTGCCCTTTTTATAAGATGAGCCAAAACACTGTAATCAACTGTGCTGATAATCATGGCATTTATATAATCCTCTTTTTTTATTTTACTCCAGTCCACACATTTTTTGAGTTCATTTTTAAGTATCAAATCCAACCATATTCTGGCACTTCTGCCATTACCTTCCATAAAAGGATGTGCCTTGTTCATTGCGGCATATTTTTGTATAATTTCCTCAAAGTTTGTTTGCGACATGGCATCTATTTGTTGCAAAGTGACTTTTAAATGCTGTGCATAAACAAATTGATAGCCTCCTTTTGAGATGCTTTTTTCCCTGATTTGCCCTGCAAAATCATACAAGCCTCCAAACAAATAAGCGTGTATCTGTTGCAAGCCCTTTATAGTGCCGACTTCAAATCCATGGATGAGATTACTCTCAAACAGCGTATATGCCTTTTTTTTGCTTTGTCCGTCAATGCTGGTGTCGCTGTACAAGAACCAATCCAAAAACTTCATCGCCCTATTATTGGGAAAATGTTTGGCTAATTCTACAACCCCATTACTATCCAATGTGTCTGTCAAATATTTTTTTCCATCAGCAGCAGTTAATTTCAGTTGGGTAGTGGCACTACCCAGCTGATTGTTTTCCTTCTTCAACTTAGCTTTCAGGTATTTCCAATAGTTGCGAACTTTCGTATAATCAGTTTCTTTGTTCAGTACACCCACTATATCCAACACACTAAACCACCATTTGGCGTGTGTATCATCCCAAATGGCCCGCACTTCTCGGTCATCAAAAAAGCGGATGGATATTTTAAGTTGTTCTTTCATACTCTGTTTTCTCTTTGCTCTATTACCCAATCATAGCATGTAAGAATAGCCGAAGCAGGAACTTGTCGGCTGCATAAAAAAGCTATTTTGGGTAGCGTCAAAAGGTCGGTATTGCCATTTTCATTCTCTTTGAGATCCTTGATTATCTGGCTTTCTGTAAACTTACTACTTTTCATAAGACTAATTTAATTGTTAATTTTTAAACTGTCCTATTTTTACGCAAGCCTACATAGCGACCGTTTGTTTTTGTATTTTGCTTTTATTCATATCAAGTAACGGTTTGGCGATTAACAACGGCCGTTACCGGTAGTGTCGGCTGTCGATACATAGCTTGTTGCTACACAAAATCCGGGGGTGATTTGTTCCGGTGTCATATTGCCCGTCTTACTCCTTAGGGGTCAACATGCTCCGGAATAACCACTATTAGCGTTTCGTGTTTAATCACCCAGATCTAAGACTATCTTAATATTTTCTTTTACCTGTTTTGAGATGTCTGTTGGTAATTCTCCAATTTTTTTAATTAATCTTTTGTTGTCAATAGCACGCAATTGATCAATCATCACATCACAGTTTTCTTTGACTTTAGCGTTGCCTTTTTTTAAGTGAACTCTTAAAATTTGACTTTCAAGCTGGATGTTCGTTGTAATTGGACAAATTAAAGTGGAAGGATGAATTTTATTCAAAGCATCTGTCTGAACAATTAGCACTGGTCTGGTCTTGCCTGTTTCTGTTCCAAACTTAGGATCGAGATTTGCAAGCCAAACTTCATATTTCTTAGCTGTCATATTCATCCATGTTTTCGAATTCATTTAGAACATGCATAGATTCTTCGCTAACGAGTTTTGATTCCTGGACCAGCAATTGGGAAATGATCTTTCTTTTTTGAAGCCGATTATAATATTGAAGAGCTTCGTTGATATATCGATTTCTTGGTTTTTTTATCTTTTCAAGTAATTGCTCGGTTTCTTCGTAAACGATATCATCAAGCTTTAGTGATAGTGTTTTCATCTCTTTTGTTTTAGCATATACCAAATGTATATACTATATTCGAAAATTCAAAATATTTTGTGAGGAACGTTTACTCTGGTATGAACTTTACCAGTTTGTGGCTACCTGAAGGGCAGGACTTTTAACACAAACCTGTCTATTAAACACGAAACTCCGCATTTTGGGTAGGGGCTGTTAGCAATTCGGACTTTTTGTTTTTGATAGAAAGTCGTAATTACTCAAGTTTTATTGTACTGAATAAATAATTTCCCTTTTCCATTTCCGTTGCAATTTCATCCATGGTCATATTGCAAATCATATCCATTTTCAATGTAAGGTCAGGATGTGTGTCCACATGCCAGGCAAAAACACCATTATGTTTTAGCCAGCTTACATCCCACAAAAAATCACCATACCTGCAGAGTATTGTAAATTCATCAGATTTCTGACCATCAGTGTCATAGCTTAATCCTTTCGCAATCAAACTGTCGATATCAAATTCATCAACATTCATTTGTCCTAATGAAAATAGCTCATCGTCTTCCTGATTTATTTCCGATAGTGGAATTTCATAGTCAATTCTGAACTGTTCAATTCCGCCCGAATATTTCTCTATAATCGCTTTTTTGTCAATTATCAGATTGAATATGTCTAAATATACTGGCATGGTTTGTTCTGTTTTTTAGCCTGATCGAT
>JAUMBK010000021.1:0-11503 GCA_032115795.1 Saprospiraceae bacterium
GGTTAACATGAAAGTAGTACTTGACAAACACACCTGCCGCTATGAGCAATGCGAGGATAACGGCCAGAATTTTAATATATTTCATGCGTTTATTTTTAGTTTATCACACTCCGTGTGACTAATTTTTAAGGCCACATGGAATCTTTGATGCGTAAAATAATCATTGCGCTTTGTACGTAAATGATCATTTTACGCATGTCGATTTCATGCGTTTATTTTTAGTTTATCACACTCCGTGTGACTAATTTTTAAAGCCACATGGAATCTTTGATGCGTAAAATAATCATTGCGCTTTGTACGTAAATGATCATTTAACGCATGTCGATTGCCTGTGTTGCTTCTTTGACGGTGCTGTCTTGCTGTCACCACATCCCAAACGGCCTAAAAAAATGGCCCTGGATTACAAATCCATCATCAGAAGCATCGGATCTTCCAGCAATTCCTTTACGCGAACCAAAAATGTGACTGAAGTGCTTCCATCAATGATCCGGTGGTCATAAGACAGTGCCAGGTACATCATCGGGCGTACCACAATTTGTCCATCGACGACGACAGGCCTTTCCTTGATGGCATGCATGCCCAGAATTGCCGATTGCGGTTCGTTGATAATGGGTGTACTGAGCATGGAGCCAAAGATACCTCCGTTTGTAATGGTAAATGTCCCCCCCTTCATTTCCTCCAGCGTCAATTTTCCTCCCCGGGCTTTGTCAGCCAGGTTTTTGATTGCGAGCTCTATTTCGGGCAAGGTCATGGATTCCACATTATGGACGGGGGGAACCACAAGGCCATTGGGCGTGGATACCGCTACGGAGATATCCACGTAATCGTGGTATACAATCTGGTCACCGTCAATCATGGCATTGACATCCGGCATCTCCATCAATGCCTGGGCACAGGCCTTAGCAAAAAGAGACATATATCCGAGCTTGATGCCATTCTTGGCAACAAACTTATCCTGGTATTTTTTACGTAATTCGTTGATGGCTGAAAGGTCAACCTCGTTGAATGTCGTCAGCATGGCTGTCTGGTTTTTGGCCGAGACGAGACGGGCAGCGATGGTTCTGCGCATGCGGCTCATTTTTTCCAAACGAATGTTTCTGCTTCCGTTCGAAGAGATGTTTCCGTGTGTTTCCTTTTGAGTGGACTGGTCTGAACGTGGCGTTTCAGGGGTAGTCTTACCAGCGACTGCCTGTAAGGCATCTTCCTTTGTGATTCGGCCTTCTTTGCCGGTAGCAACCACTGTTGATGGCTCGATCTGGTTTTCCCGGAGGATTTTGGCTGCTGCCGGCGAAGGATGTCCTGATGCGTACGAATTACCTGCATCTGATACCGCGACGGTAGCGGTTTTTTCCTCTTTCGTCGCCTGCGGTGCGTTGGCTTCATCAGGTTTTGCTGCGCTCGTATCAATTTTTGCCACGAGGGCACCAATTGGCAGGTCATCGCCCTCGGCAGCAACGTGAATCAGGATACCAGATGCCTCAGCGGGAAACTCCAGCGTGGCTTTATCTGATTCAAATTCACAAATCGGCTCATCGACTTTGACAAAATCACCCGCTTTTTTCAACCATTGTGATAAGGTAACTTCGGTGATTGACTCCCCAATGGTAGGCACTTTCATTTCAACAAGACTCATGCTCTCTCTATTTTTTTGCAAAGATAGGCGTCCTGACATGTTTGTTCACGTCAATCCAGCAAAAGTTGCACATTAAATTAGACATATCTAAATTTTTATTTCAATCTATCTCAATGTTTGCGTAAGATAGATTCTAGGAAGGCATGGGTTTCTTTTCTTGCCTGCGACACAGGGGCATTGATATTATTAGACATACAACTGAATATCAACCACTTGCCCGACGCTGCCCTCATATAACCGCTCAAATTGTATACCCCCGACATAGATCCTGTTTTGGCAAACATATAGGGACTTGACTCGCCTCCAAAAGAGCGCTGCAGCGTGCCGGTTTTTCCCCCTGTGGCCATCATTGAACATAATTTTTCGAGTGGCATCATATGATACAACCGTACGAGAACATCCATGATCTGTCCGGGAGTAAACAGGTTGTACCTGGACAAGCCTGAGCCGTCTACCCATACTGGCATCTCTTTCCAGGATTGAAAACGTTTTTGCAGCAGGCACGGGATGGCTTTATCCAACTGCAGCGTGTCTGTTAGCGCCATGCCACAGCCCAGCAAAAGATGGTCAGCCAGCATATTGTCACTTACCTGCATCATTCTGCGGCAAACCGTGTCTGTGTCGATGCTGTAGAGTGTACCTGCATCCTGGGGAAGGGGTAACTGGCTGGGGATGACAGTGGCAGACAAGTGCCGGCTTACTAAGGCGATATTCACAGAATCAGCGTTAAAGTATGGGATTTCCTGCCTGAACAGGCGCATGGTATCCATGCCTGCCGGGAGAAGAAACTGGTTGGAAAACTCACTTCGCCTGATGCGACTGATTTCGGCAGCTTCTGGCATGCCATCCAGCAAACCGGTAGGTAGAATTGTCCATTTTGTGCTGTCCTTTACAACAGAAATGCAGTTGCCGTAAAGTGGAAATGTAGCCAATTCAGGCTGATAGTACCCCGAATAATCATCCCACATCCATCCTGGCCCAAAACGGGGCAGACTTGCGTGGTTGCGGGAAAGATATACCTTTTTCCCTTTTGCCAGCTGTAACAGTCTCTGCAAGGCAGATCCAGACTCAAAACTGGGGTGCAGAAAGGCAGGATTGGCACAGGGCCACAACACCAGCGAGCTGTCTGTCTGGACGTAGCGCACAAGTGGCAAGGAATCGCCCATTGCCGTCAGGGTTGCATACAGCGTGACAATCTTCGCATTGGATGCGGGCACAAAATACTGGTCTTTGTTGTAGCTGACCAGCATCTTCCCGGACGCGGCATCCTGCACTACAATGCCGGTCACCCCCGTACTCAGTGCCGGGTACTTTGCAAGGTTCTTTTTTACCCACCTGCATGACACCTGCTTGCTTCTCGATAAATTGGCAGAACCGCAGCTGAAAAAAGTCATAGAAACAGCAACCAGGGCGGCGATATACACCACCTGATACAGAAGACTGTGCCTGCGCACAAAAATGGGTGCGTTAGACGGCCACATTGTACTCCCGCAGTGCCTCATTCAAAGACACTTTCAA
Source organism: Saprospiraceae bacterium (assembly GCA_032115795.1). Taxonomy (GTDB): domain Bacteria; phylum Bacteroidota; class Bacteroidia; order Chitinophagales; family Saprospiraceae; genus OLB9. Next base: position 3,152 of record JAUMBK010000021.1, read on the forward strand.
GTCAGTAGAGGGCTTTCGGCTGCCGATAATCAATGCACAATGCACCTGATAGTCACCGGCAGGAAAGGCTTTTGTATAACTTCCGGGAATGACAACCGCCCTTTCCGGTACTTCCCCTTTGTAGGTGACAGGTTCAGGGCCTGTCACATCAATGATGTGGGTAGATTGGGTCAGCACTACATTGGCGCCAAGCACAGCTTCCTTCCTGACGCGTACTCCCTCCACCACAATACACCTGCTACCGATGAAACAATTGTCCTCGATGATTGTCGGAGAAGCCTGGGGTGGCTCCAGTACACCGCCAATGCCTACCCCTCCGGACAGATGCACATGCCGGCCTATCTGGGCACACGATCCGACGGTAGCCCAGGTATCGACCATTGTTCCGGCACCAACCCATGCTCCAATATTGACATATGAAGGCATGAGTATCGCCCCCCTCTCGATGAAGCTGCCGAACCTGGCAATGGCATGGGGAACTACCCTCACGCCTTGGGCAGCATACTCTTTCTTTAAGGGGATTTTATCATAAAATTCAAACGGACCGACCTCAATCGTCTGCATTTCCTGAATCGGAAAATACAATACAATGGCTTTTTTTACCCATTCGTTTACCTGCCAATCCTCTCCAAGAGGTTCAGCTACACGCAGTTGCCCCTTGTCCACCTCCGCCACTACTGTGCGAATCGCCTGTTGTACCTGCGTGTCCTTTAATGCATCCCTGTTGTCCCAGGCGTGTAATATGATTTCTTTCAAATCCTGCATATTTCTATTGCGTTCAATTGTATTAAAAAAAGATACGGATTGCCAGCAGCTGTGATGCGATGCCGATGAGATAGCCGCCATAAACTTCTTCCGGCTTGTGGGCTCGAAGCACCAATCTGGCAGAGCCGACAGCACCCGCCATCAAAAAAACCATGGCCATGACCAACCGTTCGCTCAACTGAAGTCCCGCACCTGACCAGGGAAGAGAAAAAGTAGCATAGCCGTAGGAAAAGTGAAACAGAATGTATGCCATACCGGCAGCCATTCCACCGGCACCAATTGTATGCAGGCTAACCTTGGTAAAACTGTTGACGATCAGAGCCAGAAAAACGGCAATGGTGCTGCCCAGCACAAAAAAAGCGAAGGCAGCGGGTACAGAGTCATTGGACCGGACATTGACATACAGCCAGAGAAAAAATAAGCCTGTCGCAATCAAAGGACCAATGCGTTCCTTTTTCTCGTGCATATACACAGTCTGAATAAGTCCGAGGGCTTTCATCATACCGATGGCAAGTGCCGGAAACATGGCAGCAATGGCCACGACTGAAATCACGACAACGCCTTCCATTCGTTCGCCAGTAAAACCAAACAAATAGGGATTGCTTACGACCAGAAAGCCGAAAACATAGGGTATGATTGCCAAAGGATGGAACAATACAGATATAAGGTGTGCCGAAAATCGAATCATAAACAACCAATGGTACAAATATCGCAAATAATTGAGACTCGGGGCGGGAACTTCCCTACTTAATATCAAATACAACCGGGAGCAGATACACCGTAGCCAGTGAAATCAACACGATGGAAATCACATTCATCAGAAAGCCAACGAGCACCATGTCCTTCATACGGATGTAATTACTGGCAAAGACAATGGCATTGGGCGGCGTACCCATAGGCAGCATTCCTGCACAACTGGCGGCGAGTGTCATCGGAATACCAAGCAAAAGTGGGTTTACATGCATGCCATCCGCCATCGCTGAGACCACCGGAGCAAAGACAATCACCTGTGCAACATTGCTCATCACTTCACTGATAAAAATAGACAGGATGGCTATCAACACGATGAGAAGGACCATACCCGAGGAATAGGTACCCAGCCAACTTCCCAGCATGGCTATTACACCGGCATCCTCCAGGGCCTTTGCCAGGGCAATGCCTCCCCCAAACAACAAAAGGATACCCCAGGCCATCCGCGCAGTGTCTGACCACTGGAGCAGAGGTGTATCATCGCCCTCCTGATTTGCCTGCCCCGCAGGAATCAAAAAAAGGATGATGGAGGCAAACACCGCAATGACTGTATCATCCAGCTTAATCCATGACTGCCACTGGTTGATGAAGGAACGCAAGATCCAAAGGACAGCTGTGAGGATGAAAATTGCCAATACCCGCTTTTCGGCGGTGGACATGGGCCCCAGTTCCCTGCTTTGTCGGACAAGCAGGGCATCAGAATCCTGGCTGGTCGCAATGTAGCTGGGATAAAGCCATTTTACCATAACAAAATACAAGGCAAAAAGGAGTAGGACAGACACGGGCAAACAAACCAAAAACCAGCTGACAAAATCCAGCTCTGTTCCATATTTATTTTGAAAATACCCCACATAGGCCACATTGGGCGGGGTACCTATGATGGTGGCTATTCCTCCAAAATTCGATGCATAGGCGATAGCCAGCATGATGGATAAATTGAAATTCCTGTAATTGGCATTCTCCTGGCTTTGCTGCCCTACAACGGCAATCACAGACAGGGCGATTGGATACATCATCATGGTGGTTGCTGTATTGCTAAGCCACATGCTGAGTAAGCCTGTGGAGAGAATGAAGCCCAGCACAATTCGATCACCACCGGTACCTGTGAGCCTGATAATCCGCAAAGCGATTCGCCTGTGCAGTCCCCATTTTTCAATGGCAAGCCCAAGCATAAATCCTCCGAAAAATAAAAAAATAACAGGATTGGCATACGATGCCGCTGACTGCTCCAGTGAAGAAATGCCAAAAAGTGGAAAAAGCATTAGAGGAATCACCGCCACCACCGGCATCGGAAGCGCTTCCGTGACCCATAATACGATCATGAAGATGGCAATTGTAATTACTTTTGCAGCCAAAGCATCAAATGAAAATGGATTTATTGCCCAGAAAGCGATGGATGCTATTACGGTAAAAATGACTTTGAGCAGATTTTTGAGAGGGGAAGTCACGGCGGAAACTTATTCTTTTATAAATAAAGCCGACGATATATCCTCACCTGAAACCGCGGTAATACTATATGTTCCAGGTAATAATTGACTGACATCCAGTACTGCTATCTTTGCCTCATTGCTAATGATATTCAGCGGAAATACTTTACCTAATACATCCACAGCAATGTATTGCACCCATTGGGAAGGGGCTGCATTGAAGGAAATTTCCAGCTCATTGCGTGCAGGATTGGGTCTGACTGACCTTATGCTCAAAGGAACTTTTGAAGATGCCACCTCATCCACTTTCCATACTTTATCGAGATAGGCAAGTCGTTTTTTCATCCAATCTTGAAAAAACCATGTCTCCTGCTGCCAGGTAGCACCCACAAAACTATTTGGCCAAACATACTGCCCCAAGACCGGCCAACGTTCAAAATTGCGCTGATATACAGGTTCAAGCAACGAAATCAAGGAGTCTGTGACAGTATTGATACGATTGTCAGAAAGGGGTCCACTTCGCAGCGTATGCCACCTTTGTTTAAGAGACTGTGAAAACTGGCCATCCTGTAGAAATCGCTTCCACCAGAAATGAATCACCCAGTAGTCTCCATTGCATACGCTGTTAAATTGAGTAATAACGAGGCCTTCTGGAGATGGGCCTGTGCAATAATCAACGTTGCCAAATCCCAGGTTGTAATCCCAGACCGGGCCAAATTTCAACATACCGCCATCAGAATCCCGTTCTTTGTAAAAATAGGTGCTCAGTCGGTACGCATCCGGATTTTTACTCAGTTCGTTGAAGATGATGTAGTCCATCAGGCTGGTGGTATCGATGTATTTCCGGAAACCGTTTGTCGGATGCGCGAAGGAGGTACCTGCAATCGTATTTTCAACCGTTTGCATGTACTTTCGGATGTAATCCAGCTGTTTCGGTTGCAAATCTTCTGTATCAGGATAATCCAATTGGATGAGCACCCGCTGCCACGCCCCTGCAAATGGAGGATAGTCAGAATTCCAGCCTGCCCCTGCTGCCGAGCCTGTCTCTTTGTCCAGTTTCAGGATATAGCCTCCTGTAAGTGCATCACCCGATACATCCTCCGGCTTCAATGACGCTATATTCACTCGACCCTTGTCTCTTTTAATTTTTTCTGTGAGGAGGTACACTCCCTCGTAAGTGCCATTGAGAATGACTTCGGTCATCCGGACACGAGGGGCATATTCCATTACGCCGCCGGCCAGGATATACGTGACTGCATCCCTGAGGAGTGATTTATCGTTATAGGTCGGGTTTAACACCCAATCAGATTCTTTGGGCATACCGAGAAGGCTGACATCATTGTTTTGTCCTGCGTTATCCCTTGTTTCAAAGCCATAGGGTTTTTTTGGAAACATTTGTGAGGAAGAGCCCCGAAACTCAATACCAATCCTCCCGGAATAGGCAGAGGGCACATCACTGACTTGATTGATTTTTCCTTCCCCATTGTATACCAGCTTCAGGTTTACATCAATTTTGGGCTCGTCCTGAATGTATCTTCCTTCCGTATCAATCAACAGCAAGGGCAAAGGTGAAGAAGTGACAACAGGTTGACCATCGCTTCGCAGTAAAAAAGCCATGAAACAAAAAAACAAAGAGAGACAGCGCATACGGAGGATTTTTTGTAAAGTTACACATTGTTCAAACGCGGCACTACTCCGGAAGCATATATTTCGACTGGGCTTGACGCAGTACATGCAGTTGCTGGTAGTTTACGCAGGGTGGTATGGTGTGTGGTGGAAGAAATTTTACTTGTCTCATTGATTTATTTTATTTAACTTTGAGTTTATTTTTTCAATTTTTTATCATGGCAAATCATTTACTTCGCAAGGGCGGCGACTTTCTCATCCGCCAAACCCATTTCAATGAGGTCTTCATTCCGGAAGAATTTACGGAAGAGCAATCCATGATCCGGAACACGGTCAGGTCGTTTGTCGAACAGGAAATCTACCCGGTGGCGGACCGCATTGAGCAACTGGAAGAAGGCTTGGTCCCAGGGCTCCTGGAAAAAATAGCCTCCCTGGGCATGTTGGGCACGCACATGCCTGAGGCCTTGGGTGGCAGTGAGATGGACTACGTAACAAACACGTTGATTGGTGAGGAAATTGGCCCATCCGGATCGTTTAGTGTCAGCTTTAATGCCCACATAGGAATCGGCATGCTGCCTATTTTGTATTACGGTACTTCGGAGCAACGAGAAAGGTATTTGCCTGGCTTGATTGCCGGAACTCTGAAAGCGGGCTACTGCCTGACTGAGCCCTCAAGTGGTTCGGATGCGCTTGCTGCAAAAACCACAGCAACATTAACGTCGGAAGGGACGCATTATGTGTTGAATGGACAAAAAATGTGGATTACCAATGCGGGATTTGCCGATGTTTTTACTGTCTTTGCCAAGGTCGATGGCACGCAGTTTACCGCATTTATTGTTCCCCGCGACTTGCCGGGAATCACCACGGGTGCGGAAGAGAAAAAGATGGGAATCAAGGGATCATCTACGAGGCAGCTTTTTTTTGAAAACGTGCAAGTACCCAAGGAGAATGTATTGGGAGAAATAGGTAAGGGGCACCTGATTGCGTTTCATGTGTTGAACACAGGCAGGTTAAAGTTGTGTGCATCGGTGCTGGGCGGGGCTAAGAAACTGGCACAGTTGAGTGTATCGTATGCACGCCAGCGAAGACAGTTTGAACAGCCGATTGCCGAATTCGGGGCGATACAAACCAAACTGGCAGAGCAATATATTCGGTGTTACAGTGTCGAATCGGCGCTTTACCGCACTGCCCAGCTGATCCAGTTGGCCGAAAATCATTCGGGAGCGGAGGGTGCGGATTTTTCCTCCGCAAAACAGGATGCAGCAGAAGAATTTGCCATTGAGTGTAGCATTCTCAAAATCATCGGCTCGGAAGTGCTGGATTACGTAGTAGACGAGGCTGTGCAAATCCATGGTGGCATGGGATATTCTGAGGAGGGCATCATTGCAAGAGCCTACCGTGATGCGCGCATTAACCGCATCTTTGAAGGAACAAATGAAATCAACCGGCTTTTGATCCTTTCCACCATTTTTAAAAGGGCGCTGAAAGGGCGACTGGATCTAATGACACCCGCGATGGCCATCCAGCAGGAATTGGCAAAAGGGTTGGAAGAGCAGACGCTTGCTACGGAAGTCTATGCGGAAGAGCAGACAGCAGTAGATAGATACAGGAAAATCCTGGTAATGTTGCTTGGAGCAGCAGCCCAAAAAGCAATGTCCGGCCAGCTGGACCTGAAAACAGAGCAGGAGGTCCTCATCAATCTCGCAGACATCATCCTTGAATTATACATGGCTGAAAGTGTGCTGCTTCGCGTGCTAAAACACCAGAGCATCGCTCCAGAAGCCGTTCACTCAGTGGAAGAGGCTGTGCTTCGCACTGTCTTTCATAATGCAAACCAGCGTATCCGCTGTCACGCAACGGATGCCATTGCCTCGTTTGTTTCTCCCGGAGAGCAGGCACTGTTACTGGGGGCGGTGAAAACATACACCGGTTACCCTATCCAGAATGTAAAGGAATTAAGACGAAAGATAGCATCCTCTCTGTAATGGAATACCGTTGACTGGCCAGATGGCTTAAAATTCACTGGTAAAATGGAACGCAATGTCCGGGTGATTTTCCTGGGCCATCTTGAGCATCCACGCAGATTCGGCCAGGAAGACCAACTTTCCATCGGTATCTTTGGCGATGTCTTTTTTCCTGCGCGAAACAAATTCTTTGAGGGCGACAGCGTCTTTGCTACTCACCCAACACGCTTTATGCAGGTTGACAGGTTCATAATCACAGGAAGCGCCGTACTCGTGTTTCAGCCTGTATTGAATGACATCAAACTGAAGGGCGCCCACGGTACCGATGATTTTCCGGCCATTGTCTTCTTTCGTGAATAACTGGGCCACTCCTTCGTCCATCAATTGATCAAGGCCTTTATTCAATTGTTTTGTCTTCATCGGGTCTGTATTGTTGACAAAACGGAACTGCTCCGGTGAAAAGCTCGGGATCCCTTTGAAGTGCAGCACCTCGCCTTCCGTGAGGGAATCGCCGATTTTAAAATTGCCGGAATCGTACAGACCTACAATGTCTCCAGGGTAAGCTTCGTCGATGACAGATTTTTTTGAGGCCATGAAGGCAGTAGGATTAGGAAATTTCATGTTTTTGGACTGCCTGACATGGAAGTAGTTTGTATTTCGCTGGAATGTACCGGAGCAAATCCGAAGAAACGCAATTCTGTCCCGGTGTTTTGGGTCCATGTTGGCATGGATTTTAAAAATGAAGCCGGAAAATTTTTGCTCTTCTGGATGCACCACCCGTTCCTCTGTCTCTCGGGGCAATGGATTGGGAGCGATATCGACAAAGCAGTCCAGTAATTCCCGGACACCAAAGTTATTGACCGCACTCCCGAAAAAAACGGGACAGATGGCCCCATTGAGGTAGTCCTCACGAGAAAACTCCGGATACACGGATACGATGGTGTGCAGCTCATCCCTGAGGGTGTCGGCAGGTGATTTGCCTACTTTTTGTTCCAACAGCGAATCCTGCAACTCCGTAATGCGGAAAATATCTTCTTCCTCCTGTTTGCCGTGAGGGCTAAACAAAATCAGGTTCTTCTCATACAGGCTGTAGACACCTTTGAACCGTTGGCCCATCCCTACCGGCCAGCTCAGCGGTGTCACATGCAATCCCAATTTTGTTTCGACCTCATCGAGGAGGTCGAACGCATCTTTTCCTTCCCTGTCGAGCTTATTGATAAATACGATGATGGGCGTATTGCGCATCCGGCACACCTGGACGAGCTTCTCGGTTTGTTCCTCCACGCCTTTCGCCACATCTATCACGACGATTACACTATCCACTGCGGTGAGTGTCCGGTACGTATCTTCTGCAAAATCTTTGTGGCCCGGCGTATCGAGAATATTGATCTGTTTGTCCCGGTACTCAAATGCCATCACGGAGGTGGCTACCGAAATTCCACGCTGCTTCTCAATTTCCATGAAATCGGATGTAGCGTGTTTTTTAATTTTATTGGACTTTACCGCACCTGCTTCCTGAATGGCGCCTCCAAACAGAAGCAGCTTTTCAGTGAGTGTGGTTTTCCCGGCATCGGGATGTGAAACAATGCCAAATGTTTTGCGCTTGTGCAATTCGTCGATAAGCCCCATAAATTGTCTGTCTGTTGAAATTGCTGCAAAGGTAATCAATTCTTTGTGGCAGTGAAAAGCCCATGATTTTTTGCGCCCGTAAAAAGGAAAAATGGCACAGTTTCTGTACTACGAAAAGTATGGACATACAGAAAATCAACAGACGGCATTTTGTGGAAACAGACCTCTATTACAGGGTAAGTCTTGGCCTC
>JAUMBK010000022.1:0-4146 GCA_032115795.1 Saprospiraceae bacterium
AGCGCCAGTCCAATGGCTTTGTTGATATAGCCAACGGAAAAATTAGGAATTCCCGACTTACAACCAAACTTGTCATACGAGGTGAGGGAGTAATATCCGGGCAGCAGGTTATCAAATCTCGCTTTGTTTTCCTGGCTGTGGCTCCATAAATAATTATATCCTCCATTTCCTCCGGAGGCGTTTACCACGGCTACGCCATTCTGTCCTTTCAGACAAGTGGCCGGCACGAGTGTATCCAGTGTAAGTATAAAAGGTGTTGGTTGAAAAATGCTGGCTTCGCTGGCAATGGATTTGCATCCGTTGGCGTCGGTGACTGTTAATGTATATTTTCCTGCTCCCAGTTCGAAGATGTCATCTGTAAATTGAAAATTGCTCCAAAAGTACGTGTAAGGTGGTTTTCCTCCTTTTGTATCCGTTTTGACAGAGCCATTTTTTTCGCCAAAGCAACGCACGTCCTCCGTACTCAGGATGGTGGTTGTCAACGGGGCCGGTGCTTTGATATGCACAGTGAAATATTGCTGGCAACCCAGGCCATCGGTGATGGTGCATGTATAATTATCCTCGCCCAGCATGGCAATTCCGGCATCATTCGCCCCATTGCTCCAGGCATAGCTGTAGGGTGGTTGTCCGTTTACAGTAATGAGCTCGACGCTGCCCGTGGCTTGTCCGCTACATAGGGGCTGGCTGATTTGTTTGATGTTGGTTACAAGGGAGGGACGCGCAGTCAGCCGGATATCCGGAAGGACTGCAAAACAATTTTTCTGGTCGGTCACGGTTACTGAATACTGGCCTTCCAGGATGTTTGTAAGGTATTTTGTGGTACTGCCATCAGACCAGAGATAGGAATACGGAGGGTTGTCAGTGTTGTGTTCGATAAAAAGGGCACCATCGTTTTTGCCCTGGCAGGTGGGTGGAATCAGGCCCGTATTGATCACGTTCAGTTCGGTGGTCGTTTGTATTTCAACCAGGGGAATTTTTACGGTGCAACCTGTGGCATCCGTGACAAACCCACTGTAAAAGCCAGCTGGCAGGCGGGGGATGGAGTCTGTCGACTGTCCGTTGGTCCATGCATACACATAAGGTGGGGTGCCGCCTGCGACATGAATTTTTAGCCAGCCATCCATTGACCCGTTGCAGGAGGCATCTTGTTTGACAACCGCTATTTTCAAGCCAGTTTGGGCATCCTGGTCGTCCAGGTCACCGTTGCAATTTTCATCGCGGCCGTTGCAGTAAATTTCCGGTGCGCCGGGATAAACGGTACTGTCCCTGTCGTTGCAGTCGCCGCTCACCGAAACAAAGCCCTGCGGTGGACTTGACTGGCAAAGGTCAGTGAAGCCTTCAACAGATCCGATGCCATCGCCATCAGCATCTTTGTAATAGCGTATCGCCAGGCTGGCCGGTCTGGATGAATAAAACTCTATTGCGTCAATGGCTATATCTGCCAGGGGCCCTTTGCCTGATTTTGCAATAAAGCGGAAAATGCCTTTCCTGCCGTGATACCCAGCCAGGGACAACGTCTTGCGGAGCCATTGGTTCCCCTGATTGCCGGAAGTGACAAATAAGGTTTCCCAGCTTTCACCATTGTTGAGAGAGATTTCCAGGCGTAGGGTGTCGATATCGGCACCGTACATGTGGTATGAAAAGCCCATGTCACAGGCACCTCCATTGGTAGTGACATCAATGCAATGCGACTGGAGTATCGCGCTGCCTTGTGTGCCACAAATGGTTGGATTGTTCTCAATATACAGGTATTTTCCTTTGCTGTTGACATCCCCATCCGGACCTGTGTTTTCTGTGTCTGTGTTGCCCTGCCATACAAGCCAGTCCTGCGTGTCATTTCCCTGCACATTAAACCAGAGTGGCCCCGTATTGGCGCAGGTATTGGCACAGCCCTCACCGCAGGAAGGCAGGTTGTCAAATGAATCGGACAAAGAGATTGTTTCACACCGTGTTCTGGCAGAGATTCGGCACGATTCAGCTGATTGTACAAACGCATCGCATACCGATACAATAAAAAACTCATAGTTTGTTTCCGGAAGCAGGTTTCGATAGAAATACACCTGATCCGTGCACTGGATAAACAGGGTGTCTTTGGGAATGCCATTGACCCGTACGCCTACCTTTGCTGTTTTACAACCGGGGACTGCCTGCCACTGAAGGGTAATTTGTCTTGCATCAACGGCACTCACCCGAAACTGGTCCGGGGGCAGGCAGGACTTTTTATTAAAATTCAATTTGACATATTTGAGTGTGCCGGCATCTTTCAGTGCCCTGTCCGTAAAGATCAGTTTCCAGTATCCTTTGGACAGGGTGTCCGGTCTCCAGGTTCGTATGGAGCCATCCGTGCTGTAGGTGCCGACAAACGGGGGACTAACCTCTTTTAGTGAAAGGCAGGCATCCGGAGAAAAACGGGTGACCCTTTGGCAGGCCATATCTGACACGTCGCCAAAATCATCTTTGATGGTGCCGTTGTGGTTTGAGAGTACGAGACTTTGCCCCTGGGGGCTTTCGAGCGTGATTTTTAAATCTGCCGGCCAGTCATGCGCCACGATCAGATCCACACTTTGAAGAAAGACATCTTTGCCCAGAATGCCTGTTTCATCTGCATCAATGAACAGAATCTCTGTGCCGTTGTCTTTGAGTGGAATGTTGATTTGGCAGTCTGTGGGATTGCGCAGGACGGTGGTAAACGGAATCGCGACGTTCCAGTTGCTGGTTTGACCAGGGGCACAGACGGTTCGGATATACAATTCGTAGGCCGTCGACGGAGAGAGACCGGAAAGGGTAATTTCGCGTTTGTTAGCCAGTGGGTAATTGGGAAGACCTGTCCGGGAAGTACCTCGTCTGACGACTTCAAGTTCCCAGCCAAGGGGCGATGTATTGCCGTCACTCCATTTAATACGTATAGATGTGGTCGTTCTTTCTGAAAATGACAATGAAAAGGGAACTCTACATTCACTGGCAGCCATACCTGGCAACAGCAGTGAAAATAGCCAAACCAGTATGATGGACAGCCATTGATGCATCATTTCCTCCTATCGTTTACGTACAAAAATACTTCATTTGCATCATACCACCCACTAAAGCTTATAAATTAACTAAGTGTAAATGGGCCCGCAGTTACTATGATATGAACAAAAAAATATATATTTTTGCAGCTCGTTTGTAAAAACTAAACATCGACAGATACATGTCAGACAACCAGAGAATCATTCCTATCAACATTGAAGATGAAATGAAGTCGTCGTATATCGACTACTCCATGTCTGTAATCGTAGCCAGGGCATTGCCTGATGTTCGTGACGGATTGAAGCCGGTACACCGCAGGGTGTTGTACGGCATGTCAGAACTCGGCCTTCCTTATGGGCGTTCTCATAAAAAATCCGCCAGAATAGTGGGTGAAGTATTGGGTAAATATCACCCCCATGGTGATAGTTCGGTGTATGATGCCATGGTGCGTATGGCCCAGGATTGGTCATTGCGCTACCCCTTGGTGGATGGCCAGGGCAACTTTGGTTCCATGGACGGCGATAGTCCTGCGGCAATGCGATATACCGAAGCCAGGCTGTCCAGAATTAGTGATGAAATGCTGGCTGATATCAACAAAAATACGGTTGATTTTAAGTTGAATTTTGACGACTCCCTGGAAGAACCAACAGTCCTTCCGGCGCGAATTCCCAATTTGCTAATTAATGGTGCTTCCGGTATTGCAGTGGGTATGGCAACCAATATGCTCCCACACAATCTGTCGGAAGTCATTGCCGGCGTTAAGGCTACGGTGGACAATCCAGAGATTACCATCGCTGAGTTGATGGAATTTGTCAAAGCGCCTGATTTCCCCACAGGAGGCACTATTTACGGTTATTCCGGTGTCAAAGAAGCGCTTGAAACTGGCAGGGGAAAAGTAATTGTGCGTGGAAAAGCAACCATTGAAGCGGGACAGGGGGGCAAAGAAACCATCATCATCACAGAAATTCCTTACCAGGTAAATAAAGCCGGGCTGGTCGCCAAAATCGCAGAGCTGGTCAACGAGGATAAGATAGATGGCATTTCTGATATCAGAGATGAATCTGATAGAAATGGACTGCGCATCGTCGTACAGCACCAGCAGCGATTGGGTGGCCGGCGTCACCATGCGCGCTGCAA
>JAUMBK010000023.1:0-40208 GCA_032115795.1 Saprospiraceae bacterium
CAAAGAGGCTATATCCGGAAATGCTTCGAGAAATCGGGCATAGTACTTTAGCCCTTGCTTGACTCTGGTTTGTTGCAGGATAATCTCAGAAACCCACACATGGTATGGGTCAGATGTTTGCTTCCAGGGAAGATTCCGCTTGTGATCGTTCCACCAGTGAATCAAAAGGGTCGCAAAGCGAGTTGGTTGCATAAGACTGGATTCGCCCGATGGCAGGCGGGCCTCAATATAGTGTAATTATTCTCCCTGATCAGGCAGAGAGAGACCTCACAATAGAAAAGTCACCATAACTCTCTTTTATCATCTCTTTCAAGGCCTTCCTGGCAAAGAAAATGCGGCTCTTTACCGTACCCAGTGGCAGGTTAAATTCATCAGCAATTTCCTGGTATTTATACCCCTCGTAATGCATGACAAATGGGATACGGATGCTGTCCTCCAAAGAGTCAATCATCCCATTGAGTTCAGCCATTAAAATATTTCTGTTGGCATCATTCTCCGTGGCCGCACTGCCTGAGTTAATAAAATAGAGATTATCTGTTGAGTCAATGATGGTATTGGACTTTGCCTTTTTACGGTAGTTATTTATGAAGATGTTCTTCATAATCGTAAACGTCCACGCCTTAAAATTTGTATCCGGCCTGAATTTGTCCCTGTTGGTTATCGCTCTGATGGCTGTTTCCTGATACAGATCCCTTGCGTCCTCAGTGTTCTTTGTCAAATTGTATGCAAATGCATTCAACGAATCCGTAAGTACCTCAAACTTCTTATCAAACTCCAGCGTAGACATCTTCTGAGAATTTTGTTGCAACAAATGTACAAACAAATTGAACAATTTTCAACAAATGTCCTAACGCGGAATGTTAAAAAAATACTAAAGTGAACGGTTTGAAAACCTTTTCATCAGGCCATGGAAAAATGCCTTCGTACTCACATCCAACAAACAATGCCCTGACGCCTGCTTAGGCTATCATCGCCCGCACAGTATGGTAGTCTCCATAACTTTTTTGAATCATCTCCTTGAGTGCTTTCCGGGCAAAAAATATTCTGCTTTTCACCGTACCCAAGGGCAAATCAAACATCTCGGCAATCTCGTTGTACTTGTAGCCTTCGTGATGCATCACAAAAGGAATTCGGATACTATCCTCCAAAGAGTCAATCATTGTTTGCAATTCTTTCATGAGTATGTTTCTGTTCCCGTCATTGATGGAGACATGCTGGCCGTTGTCAATAAAATACGTGTTGTCAGTCGCATCAAGTATTGTATTGGCCTTTACCTTCTTTCTGTAGTTATTGATGAATATATTTTTCATAATCGTAAATGTCCACGCCTTAAAATTCGTCTCCGGACGAAATTTATCCTTATTATGAATTGCCCTGTATGCCGTTTCCTGATAAAGATCTTTTGCATCTTCGGCATTTTTTGTAAGACTGTATGCAAAAGCATTCAAAGATTCTGTCAAAAAATCAAGATTTCTGTGAAATTCTATTGTAGACATGGCTTTCGAGTTTAGTAACACAAAGCTACGATTTGTTTAACAATTTTGACACAAATGTTAAACAATATTTTTAATTATTTTTCTCACTAAAAAACGGGCTTTAGCAATCCACGTTTTCCAGGTTAGAAATGATAACACTCCTGGAAAACAGAAACCATGCCTGCTCTGTCAGATCAGGATCTGGAGATATCTCGGCTAAGAAGAACCGGACGTATAACGTAAAAGAAAATGAAGCAAAGAAAGAGCCTCAATAAAACAGGATCAATAAAAATCACGGACATGAACACGATAAACCAACACAACTCCTTCCTTCACTCCAAAAGGAGGATTGTTTTTATAGCCTTGCGCCGGGGGGACAAATATATACCCTTTCCCCTCTCGGCCAAAGAAGGGCAGTCCTTTTTTTAGTCCGTTCATTGCTATTGCAAGAGAAAGCTGTACAGGAACTCCGGTGACCGTAGCATCAAAGACAACATCGTCAAGGTAGGATGCAACATATTCAAATTCGATAGTCTGATTTGCATTGGGTCTTTCAGGGCCTCCGGCAGAGTCAATATAAACATACACGCCTGCCGTATCAGTTAATGTCCACCCTTTTTGACTGGCATAAGCCTCTATGTCCGCTACAGCATCTTCATCACTTTTGGTGCATGAAGCAAACAGCGAGCAAAGAAGGACATGAAAAGCAAGCAGCCTGAAATACATTGGTTTGCCTAAAAATTAAACACCTCAATATCAAATATCAAAACGGCATTGGAGCGCCCTGCAATGGCTTGTGAACCATAGGCATATTTGGATGGAATCAACAATTTACCCTTGCCTCCTTTTCCAAATTTTGGAATTCCGATTTGCCATCCCTGAATGACACTGTAAAGTGGAAATGTGGCCTTTTCTGCGGCATCAAAAACAATTCCGTCAAGAAAGAATCCTTTATATGTAACGGTCACCGAACTCGTGATTTTGGGCTTTTCCGCCGAGCCCTCAGTAGTAGTAACGTAATAGATTCCGTCTGGAGTCTTGGTGGCTGTCAGGTTGTTTAGACGAATATACTCCTCTATCAATTTTGTATCCTCCGAAAATTGCTCTTCAACAGAAAGCTGATCATCTCCACAAGAGAAAAGCAAAAGGAGTGAAAAAAAGATTGCCTGCTTCATATTTGATTTTTTAATTTTTACTCGCTGGCTGCTTAGCTTCCTGCAAGCTGCATGTCAGAAATTGCAAATACCCATCTATCCCTTCAACAAATGGACGGGGACGGCTGATTACTTCCTGGTTGTTGGTAACCATTACATACAATGGCTGGGAGTTTTGTTGAAAATTCACAATTTGAAAATCTGCCCATTTATTTCCAACGTTTCGCATTTTTTTCTGGGTATGTTCCGAAACATACACCTTGGGCAGCTTTTTGTCTTCATCCACATACAAGGAAATCAATACCAATGAGTCATTGAGAATCGAACGAATGCGGTCATCCACCCAGATGTGCTCTTCCGTTTTTCGGCAATTGACACATCCATGGCCTGTAAAATCAAGCATGACGGGCTTATTTACCTCCCTGGCATACGACATTCCTTCAAAATAATCCTTAAAACAGTTGATATTGTTCGCACATTTTGTGTAAGACGGATATCGTTTTTGAATTGACTGATCCACTTCTTGTGGCTTCAGAAAAAAGTTATAATGCGCAGGAGGTGCCAGACCACTCATCAGAGACAATGCAGAATAATCCCCTGTTTTCTGGTTGACAGAAAATCCACTGGCCAGATACACAACCAATGCCAGCGATGCCAGCGCAAAGGCCAGTCGCACCTTTGATCGTTTTTTCAATGGACTATCGTGTGGAAACCGAATGAATCCGAACAGATACATCGTCATCCCCGAAAAAATCACCACCCAAAGACCCATGAATAGCTCATACTTCAGAAAATCCCATCCGTTGGTCATATCTGCTACGGATAAAAACTTCAATGCCAATGCCAACTCCAGAAAGCCCAGAACCACTTTGACTGAATTCATCCAGCTTCCTGATTTCGGCAATGTATTCAGCCAGGCTGGAAATGCGGCAAATAGGCCAAATGGCAACGCGAGCGACGATGAAAAGCCAAGCATTACTAAAAAGGGCCCCATATATTCTCCTTTTGTGGCCGCTTGTACGATGGCCGTTCCTATGATTGGACCTGTACACGAAAATGACACCAGGGCAAGTGTAAACGCCATAAAAAAGATACCGATGAGCCCCCCTTTGTCGGCCAGCTTATCACTACCTGTACTCCAGCTGCTGGGCAGCGTAATCTCATAGAATCCGAAAAAAGAAAAAGCAAACACAATGAAAATGAGAAAAAACAACGAATTCGCTATCCAGTTGGTGGACAATCTGTTTAGCGCCTCAGGACCTACAAACACTGTAATCAGCAATCCAATCAGAACATAAATAACAATGATAGACAAGCCATAAATCACTCCGTTAACCCAGCCCTTCCTGCTCGTGTCTTTGGTAAAGAAGCTAATTGTAATCGGCAGCATTGGGAAAACACATGGCGTCAGCAATGCCAGAAGACCTCCAATAAAGCCAAAAACAAAGGTCCAGAACAGCCCCTCCTTCTTTTGATTTTCCCCACCACACTGGCTAAGTGGATTTTCATACGTTCCTGAAAGACTGGCTATCTTTTGGTCGATTCGATCTCCCTGAATACGGGCACCGACACCTGTTTCGGTAGCATTGGTTGCTGTGTCAGAGGGCACGACCGCTGCCTGTGGCTCTTCAGCGGCTACAGGGTCCTCGGCTGCCTCTTTTACATCGGCAGTTTTGCCGCCGGGAATGCGAAATGTAAATTCTGCGTCTGTTGGCGGTAGACATTTTTCCTGGTCACAGGCCATATAATTTACATATCCCGTAATGACAGCGTTAAAGTCCTGTACTTTGATCTTTTGCTCCATTACAAATGGCTTGTCCGACGTAAATTTGATTACATTCACGCCAAACAACGCATCCATGCCTTCCTTTTTATACCCTGACTCCCTGGCCTTTCCCACCAATTGTACCCCTTCCATATTTTCATATGTAATGCTTGTAGGTACAGGACCGTCCTCCGAAGTATACTGTGAATAAATGGTCCAACCTTTGTCTACCGTAGCCGTAAACCTAAGTGTATATTCGTTGCCCTGAACGGAAAGAATATCAAATTTCCATGTAACGGGTGTAAAGACCTGGGCCTGCATAACCGAGAGCCACAAAAAAGAAAGAAGAAAAAAAACTATGTTTCGCATCATGGGCAATATGTCCTTTTATTTAATACACTTTTTCAAATGGCACCTCTTTTGGTGGCAGGCACCTGGAACCATCACAGGTCATGTAATCAACCGTTCCTTTGATTCTTCTGTCTGGCGTAATTGGAAGCCTGTAAGTAAATACCGCTGTATTTTTAAATTTGACTACTTCCAACTCAAATAATTCATCAAACTCACGAATTGTCTTAGATCGTTCCTGAAACTTCACAAAGGTACCATTAATTGTAAATTGTGTTGGCTCGGGACCCCCTTCCGGGGTATATTGTGAATAAATCACCCAGTTCGGAGTCATAGCAGCAGTAGCGGACAGTTCTACCTCGCCGGGAGAAACTTGTGTTACCTCAAACTGCCATTGCACAGGGCTATTGCTTTGTGCAGCAGCCTGAACCAAGGATAGAAGCACTACCCAAAAAAGAGGGAAAGTTCTAGTTAAATACATTTCTGTTTTGCTATCAAACCTAAAAACAAATACAAAATTACTCTTATTGCGTCTCTATATCCCGTTCTTTTGAATCGCATTAATAAAAGTTTAACGTATCCCTTCTTTCGTCTCATGCTCAGGATAGGACAAAATGAGTGAGCACAATGCTAGCCAAAAGCAATAAATGCACAAATTCATAAAAAACCCTGGATGTCGAATCGCTGGCCATATTTCCGGCCAGGATGGAGATGGGAATCGTCAACGTCAACAAATGCTCCAATTGGTTTGATTGGAATGCAAACAATGATGTCAGGCAAAAAAACAAAAGCCAGTAAATTATGTCAAATTTTTTTTGGATCTGTATATTCTTGCGGCCAGTGATGGTACCATAAAACCCAAGTAAAAAAAGAGTTGTCACAAGCAAGACAGAGAACCCGACCCACTGCGAAAGAACAAGATGCTTATCGGATTTTGGTAGATTGCCGAGAATGCCTAGTAGAAACTCACTATCAAAAAATACAATGTCATTGCAGTATCTGTAGGTAAAGAGAAGAAAAAACGGAATGACAAATCCAGCGGTATATTGGGTAAACTCCATCAAGCGAAACGCCCTGAGCTGTGAGAGGGCTATAATACCAAATAGTAGAAATGTAAAATATGGGGCATAAAAAAGCGATGCCAGCGCCAAAAACAAACCCGCATTAAAAATATTCACTGTGGCTATCTGCACTTTGTAGGTTGTAAAAATATAGTACAGGGCAAGGATCACAAACGTGTTGGCAACGATCACCGGAGAAAGCAATGCGTTTTCAGGTACAATCGTAGCAAAAAGTACGTACGTTACTGCAGGAATCAATGTGTTCTCTCTTAAAAGCCGGTGCTTTACAACAAGGCTATTCACAATCATTGCCTGTATGAAAATAAGGATGTTGGCAATCACATTTTGAGCGAATGGTTGCTGAATCGTCAAAAAAATTGACTTTTGAAAAACATTTGATTTTT
Source organism: Saprospiraceae bacterium (assembly GCA_032115795.1). Classification (GTDB taxonomy): domain Bacteria; phylum Bacteroidota; class Bacteroidia; order Chitinophagales; family Saprospiraceae; genus OLB9. The sequence continues at coordinate 6,208 of JAUMBK010000023.1, forward strand.
CAGGTAAAAGGAATGCCTTTGGTTCAATAAGAGTGATCGCCCGAATAAGAAATATATACGGAAGCAACAACAACTGAGTAAAAAAAACATTTCTTCTAAATAGCGCTAACAATATACTTTCAGATTTGCCATGGTAAAATGAATGCATGTTTCACCCTGCCTTCCCTCATTATGCCGATGCATGCCATTGCCTTAACCATCGACACACAAACTTACAATTAATTCCTTTTGGAATTTGCCCCCGCTTATGAAAAATTCAAGATTGTAATGCCCCCTGGTCAAAATATGAATAAAAAGCCCCAATCCGGCTGGATTTGACGTATATTGCATCTTATTTTTAAGATTTTTGAGGCGGATATGGCTTTATCTTTAAATAGCATAAAGGAACCGGTACAAACTGAACTCCTGGAATTTGAAAAACATTTTCGGGATTCAATGAAAAGTTCAGTTCCACTGATGGATAAAATTACATACTACATTATCCAGAAAAAAGGAAAGCAAATCAGACCTGTATTGGTGTTTCTGACTGCAAAAATGTGTGGAAACATAAACCCTTCCACCTTCGTGGCTGCCTCTCTGATAGAATTGCTGCATACCGCAACCCTGGTTCACGACGACGTAGTGGACGATGCTTACCAAAGAAGGGGTTTTTTTTCAATAAATGCGTTGTGGAAAAACAAGGTTGCCGTCCTGGTAGGTGACTACCTTCTCTCTAAGGGCTTGCTTGTTGCTCTGGAGACAGAAAATTATGCCCATTTGCAGATTCTATCCACGGCAGTGCGGCTCATGTCAGAAGGAGAGCTTCTCCAAATCGAAAAAGCCCGTCGCCTGGACATTACAGAAGAGGTATATTTTGAAATCATCCGACAGAAAACAGCTTCGCTGATTGCATCGGCTTGCAAAGCGGGGGCTGCCTCTGTCACACAAGATGCAGAAATCCAAAATGGCCTTTGGCTCTTTGGAGAAAAACTTGGCATCGCCTTTCAGATCAAAGATGACCTTTTTGATTATGGCGATGATGATATTGGAAAACCCAGAGGCATAGATATTCGGGAAAAGAAAATGACCCTTCCCTTGATTTTTGCACTTAACAATGCTGAAAAAGCAATGAAAATGAAAATCATCAACCTCGTAAAAAATGAAAATGAAAACCAGGAAAGTGTCAAGTATGTCATTGATTTTGTAAAATCCATGGGAGGCCTGGACTATGCCGTAGAAAAAATGAATGCTTATAAAAAGGAAGCGCTGGATATTTTGGCAACTTACCCATCAAACCCCTCCAGACACTCACTGGAAGTATTGGTTGATTATTTTACTGAACGGAAAATTTAGATCATGGACACAAATAACTTTCTTTCTGCTTGTGGCGTTTCCCTTCCAGACAACAAGTCCATTTGGTGCTAAAAACAATGCTTACAGAGTGCGCTCGATAAAAATAAACAAATGAAATCGACATGAGTAAAAAATCATTTACACACAAACCAAAATGATTCTATTCCTCATCAAAGATTCCATTTGGCATTAAAAACAAGTCACACAGAGTGTGACAAATTAAAAATAAACAAATGAAACAACTTGCATTACTCATTCTCGATGGCTGGGGCATCCTTCCCGACAAAAAGGTGAGCGCCATTGCGGCAGCAAATACGCCAGTGATGAATCGTCTCATGTCAAAATACCCACACGCTACCCTTACCACTTTCGGAGAAGACGTTGGTCTGCCTGAAGGACAAATGGGGAATTCTGAAGTAGGGCACACAAATATTGGTGCAGGCAGGGTTGTATACCAGGAATTGGCGCGTATCAATAAAGCCATAAGAGAAAATGAACTCCTTTCCAATCAGGTTCTGATAAATGCCCTCCAGTTTGCATCAAACAATTCAAAGCGAATTCACCTGCTTGGCCTCGTTTCTGACGGCGGTGTTCATTCCCACGTTCAACATCTGACAGGATTGTGTGCTTTACTTAAAAAACATGCCGCAGATAGCCAGGTTTTCATTCATGCGTTCACTGACGGCAGAGACACTGATCCTAAATCTGGTATCTCCTTTATCAATCAGGTAGAAGAGATGACTGGCCAAAATATTCATCTGGCTACAGTTGTAGGGAGATACTATGCTATGGATAGAGACAAGCGTTGGGACAGGGTAAAACTGGCGTACGATTTATTGGTCCATGGAAAAGGAACCATTACCGAAAATCTCACAAATTCTATCCTTAAAAGTTACGGGGAAGGAGTGACTGATGAATTTTTACTTCCCTTGATCAACAAAGAGAGCCTCGAACTTCAGCCCTTTATTCAGCAAGACGATGTTGTCCTGTTTTTTAATTTCAGAACCGACCGGCCACGACAGCTGACAGAAGTGCTTTCACAAAAAGACATGCATGAATTCGACATGCACATGCTGCGGTTACATTACGTAACATTCACCAATTACGACCAAACATTCCAAAATGTCTCAGTTATTTTTGAAAAAGAAAACCTGACAAAAACTCTGGGGGAGGTAATTAGTGAACAAGGACTGTCCCAACTCCGGATTGCCGAAACTGAAAAATACCCGCATGTAACGTTCTTTTTTAATGGGGGTACTGAAAACCCGTTCGCCGGTGAGGATAGGATTATGGTGCCGTCCCCGAAAGTAGCCACTTACGACAAGGCCCCTGAAATGAGCGCGGGACAGATTACAGATAAGCTGATTGATTACGTCAATCAAAACCAACCGGACTTCATCTGCCTGAATTATGCCAATACCGACATGGTTGGGCATACGGGGGATTTTGAAGCGGCCATTGCTGCCACTGAATTTGTGGATGCCTACCTGGGTAAAATAACAAATGTACTTCTTGAGAAAGGGTATTACACCGTGATCATTGCGGATCATGGCAATTCAGATGTTATGAGAAATCCGGATGGCAGCCCAAATACTGCCCATACGACCAATCCTGTTCCCGTATTGTTGGCCGGTCCAGACGTAACGACAGAAAATTATACCGTATTAAACGGAAAATTAAGTGATATTGCCCCTTCTATCTTAGCTGTAATGGGCATCAACCCTCCGTCTGAAATGACCGGAAATTGCATTTTTATCAGAAAGTAAATCCCGGTGACAATGGATTTTCTTGATTATACGCTTATATGAAACCCGCATCGTTAGCTCAGATAAAAAAGGAACTGCAGCAGTACAGCCCCGAAGCACTGAAGCAGATGCTCCTGCGCCTTGCAAAATATAAAACGGAAAACAAGGAATTGATCTCTTATCTGCTCTTTGACAGTGACGACCTTGCAGGCTACATAGCAGATCTGAAATATGAAATCAGTGGAATCCTGGAAGAGGCTGTCCAAAAACCAGGTTACCAAATGAGAAAGGGGCTGAGAAAAGCCCAAAGAGTTATTTCAAGATATGCAAAATATACAGGATTTAAAGAAACGGAAGCGGAACTATCCGTGTTTTTTTGCCAGTGTCTTTTTGATAGAAATATTCACCGCCTCGGAATCAGACCCGTTCAGGCTGTGTTCTACAAACAGGTAGATAAAACAGAAAAACTACTTTCCTCCGTTCATGAAGATTTGCGATCGGACTATATGGAGGCGATACGATTGTTCCGAAAATAAAACAAATAAAGGGTACGCTCACTAAAAATGAACATACCCATGTTTTTGAAGACCAAAGGTCACTATTTTATTCGCCTTGGTGACCGTATTTTTCCTGTCTGTACGCGGCAGAAAGGATTTCATTTCTTCTGACAACCGATGGCTTTATAAAATGCTTTCTGCTACGAAGCTCTTTTACCAACCCTACGGACTGGAATTTGCGCTTGTATCTCTTTAGTGCTCTGTCAATTGACTCGTCATCCTTGATGTTGATAATCAGCATACTGGTTTTTGTTTTTACTTTTTTTATCAAAAGGACTGCAAAAGTACACTAATTTTTCGTTTGAATGCAAGTTTTTTAGAGATTTTACTGGAATTTTATCCACATCTTTCCACCACACATCATGCCCTGAATCCCGTTTTGTTTTTTCTCCCCAGGAAAAAGAACCCGGAAATAAGGATAATCAGTGCGCTAAAATAGGCCAACTCTTTTACTATGGCTTGCTGAATGGCGAGATTCATCAGTTGATCAGGGATGCCGATGCTCTTTAAAAATGTATGGTAGCGCATAAGTAAAAAGCCGGACATAAGAAAGCATGCCGCCAGTATCGCCAAAAAAGCACCTGTCTGTTTTACATCCATGGCTGTTTCTTTGGTCCTCCCTATCAATGAAGGCAACCATGCCTGACCGAAAATGTATGCTATTAAAAACAACCACGGTGTGCTAAGGGGATATAAAAATCCCAAACCAACCGTCACAAATAAGCTAAACGTAAATAGCGTGCCTTCGCGCCCTTTCAAAAGAATAGGTTTGCCTGTGAATCTCCTGAAAAAAAACAAACCAAATAAGATTCCAAATACAGGAAATGCGTGCTGCGTTTTTAATTCCTGAGGTAAAGTTACTAATAGCCAGGTGATGAGGAAGCATTCTGTAGCCAGTGACAGAAACAGCATCCCATAATTGACCACTGCAGAGGTTGACAACAATGCCGTTTCTTTTTTACCACTAATGAATACTGTTTCGGTATGTGGTTGAAATGCAAGCAAAAGAAAGCACGCAACTGTCCACACATAAGCGAAATCGTTGCCCACAGGAAACAGTTTTATGGCCATAAGCAGGAAGATCCAAAAATAAATAGCAGATAAACTTCTTGATTTATGTGGCAAATGAGAGACTAGCCGACGGTAAACCGATGACCAGACAAAACCTAACAAAAATAGCAGCAGAGCAAGGATGACATTGTTTTTAGTCAGATAAAGGACTGCCAGCAAAACAGAAGAAAACACCAGCAGCACTTTTGTAATCCGGCTAGACGCCAGATACTCCGTTAAGATTCCTCCCGAAAATGCGCCAAAAAAAAGAAAAAAACAAAATCCGTAATAAAACAAAGACTTCGTTTCTGGGATTGCAAGTTCTGGTAATATCCAGAAGAATATGGTTGCCGTACCTACTGACATCAACCATACCTGTTTTTCATTTTGCAGCATAAACCAATGATTGGGAGGTTTTTCTATTATTCCTGATACTCCACTTTCTCATCCTTGAAGGAAGCCATAAAAATGAGCAGTATCGCTACAGCAAACGCTGCCGGATATAACCATATCGTCTGCCATTGCCTCAGATTTGCATCTACAATTTTCGCTGCAACTGCAAAACCAATGAGCATGCCCAATCCATACGTAGCCAAGGTAATTAATCCCTGAGCGGCACTTTTTACGTGCTGCCCTGCCTTTGCATTGGTATAAATCTGTCCGCTGACAAAAAAGAAGTCGTAGCATATACCATGCAGTGCGATGCCTAGCAACAGCATAAACGACATTTCTCCGGCATTTCCAAAGGCAAACAACACATAGCGAAGAGCCCAGGCAAGCATGCCCACGACAATTGTGTTTTTAAATCCATATTTTTTGAAAAACAGAGGCAGAAGAAGCATGAATGCTACCTCAGACATTTGACCAATAGTCATCTTACCTGTGGGATTTTCCAGTCCGGCATCTACAAGGAAGGGATTTGTATAATTGTAATAAAATGCCAATGGAATACAAATGAGGATCGACGAGACAAAAAACACAAAGTAATTTTTGTCTCCCAGAAGTTTCAGAGCATCCAGGCCCAATATTTCGCCTACCGTTACTTTCTTGTTTTTATCGGTTTTAGGCGGCGTGGCTGGCAGAAAAAAACTCATGATACCCAAAAGAGCCGATGCTGTTCCTGCCAGGAGAAAGGTGTTCTTTAACATGCCTGCTGTGATGTTTTCCATCTTGTCCCACTGAAACAGGTAGCTGATCATCAGTCCTGCCACAATCCAACCTACGGTGCCAAAAACCCTGATATATGAAAACTCCTTTGACGGATCTTTCATTTGATTGAAAGCCACCGAGTTTACCAGGGCGAGCGTTGGCATATACGCAATCATATAAGCTAAAACGTATGGATAAAACTGACTGAATTCCGTTGTTTGTGCCATAAGATACATAAGCCCAGCACCCAACAAATGCAGTACACCAAGTATTTTTTCCGCATTAAAATACCTGTCCGCAATCAAGCCAATGATAAATGGCGCGATGATTGCCCCCCATGATTGCGTGCTGTATGCCTGCCCTGACTCCATGGCGGTAGCGCTCATGTTTTTTTCCAAAAATGTACCCAGCGTCACAAACCATCCTCCCCAGATAAAAAACTGGAGAAACATCATGACAGAAAGTTGAATTTGAACTGACCTTTTCATACGGTTAACGTGTTTTGTTTATTTTAAATCTCTGATTTTCAAATTTCTATACCAGACTTTGTCGCCGTGATCCTGCAATGAAATATGGCCCGACCTGGCTTTGCCAAAATCTGGCATTTCCTTGAATTTGCTTTTTGCTATGCGGTCTTTCCAACTGTCATCATGCATTGTGAATGAAACAACTTCCAGGCCATTCAACCAGAATGTCACTTGTCCATTCAAAGACTTGATCCTTGCTTCATTCCACTCTCCTGCCGGTTTTACCGTTTGGTATGTACAGGCAATCATATCGTACAAATCGCCTGCCCGGTGCGTTTCATATTTTGTATCGGGATGGCAGGAATTATCCAATACCTGCATTTCAGGACCCGTTTGCCAGACATAATCGTATTTGTTGTCCTCTACCACATGAAACATCACACCACTGTTTCCGCAATTTCCAATTTTCCAGTCATAGACAAATTCAAAATTCTCATACTCTCCGTCCGTGATGATGTCTCCACCGTCCTCCGCTTGCCAGTGCCCGTCTTTACTGGGCTTTGCATTCAAGTGAATTGCTTCACTGTCAATAATCCATCCCTTTCCTATTGTTTTTTTCTTAAAATTACGCCAGCCATTCATTGACTTGCCATCAAACAATAATTTCCAGCCTGCTTTTATTTCAGCTTGAGTCAGGTTGTTGTTTGCGAATGTATACGGAGGTTTCACACTTTTTCCTGCATTGTTTGCCGGCACCTGGTTCATGGTATACCATGCTTCGGTAGACCATAATGACCGTCCCGCCTCACTGAGAAACCGTTTTTTGAGTCGGATATAAATCATATGGTTTGCTTTTTGTCCGTCAAACTCCAGAAACACGCGCTTTCTGTCTGCTGAAACTGTCGACGATTTGACAGAAATCGCCATCTCTCCCAATTTGGGACCACCATATTCTGCCGTGGGTTTGTAATACCATTGTTTTACCTCAAAATCAGCCGGATTCCACCCGTCGCCATCATTGAGGGCTTCCGTAAATTCAATTTCCATCCCATTGCTTTTTGCTCTGACAGCAAGCATTTCAAAAGCAGGCTTACCGTTGAATGCCAGCCTTTGAAGGCCGTACCTCAACTTGCCGGTATGCCCCCAGTTTCCGGGATTTCCAATGCCTCCAACATATAGGGCACCATCCGGACCCCAAACCATGCGGTTGATTCCCGCTTCGAGACCTTGTGTAAAGCGAAACACACACCCTTGCAACTGGCCATTGACTTCCTCGACAAAAACACGCTTTACTCCACCATGGGTCACTTCACCGTGGATCATCTGCCCTTTGTAAATACCCAGGTCCAGAGCCAGGGGGGTAGAAGGCGAATTGCCTATCTCATCCTGAGGCAACCAGACAACGGGCAGATCTTCCTTTTTATCTTTGGTCCCTGTCGGGTCTACTGATCGGGATCCAAACCACGCATCCTGTCGCACGTGCACAATTTTTGATGATGGGAGCCAGTCGCCCTGGTTGTCTGCAACAAACAACTCTCCCTTGTATCCAACCCCAATTCCGTTGGGCGTTCGCAGGCCTGATGCCACAAACGACATCTCCCCGGTAAGGCGGTTTACCTTAATTACTTTGCCTCTGTCCGGGATTTGTGGCTGCGTGCTGGCCCCTCCGGGGTTAATCGCAGTAGCAAGCGTAGCATACAAATATCCCTCCTTGTATGCCAGGCCAAAACCAAATTCATGAAAATTGGCTGATACCTTCCAGTCGTCACACAATGTTTGATACTCATCAATCATATCGTCATGATCCGTATCGATCAATCTGGTCATTTCATGCTTCTGCATCACGTAAATGGTATCATTTACGACCTTCAGCCCCAATGGCTCGGCAAGTCCAAACGCAATTTGCTTGACCTTCATAGATGCAGGATCCCCTGTGTGGGCATTTTCAACTATATACACGGAACCCGAGGAGTCCCAGGTGCTCACTACGAGTCTGCCGTCCGATAAAAAGTCCATGCCACCCACCTTAGGCTGAAACGACTCTGGTCTTGCCTGCGTAAGGTCAAACGAAGGATGTACATCGACCAGTGGGTACTGATCCCCTGGAATTTTAGAGACATCCGCCATAGGCAATTTATAGTCCCTCAGAATTTGTTGTTGCGACGTTGTATGAAACAAATGGAAACTAGGGATGACTTCAAAATCTTTATCTCCGGGCTTTTTCCAATTGAAAGACAGGAATTTACCGCCCCCTCCCTGGAAGTATTCCAGACGGAACGGAAAATACCCCTTTTTCATGGCGATACTGACCTCTCCATACTCTACGCCGTGAGGACCGTCATTATCAATTACCTGTTGGTCGTTTATAAACAACTTTGATCCATCATCACTCCAAATGTGGAAAGAATACGTGCCTTCTTTCTCAATTTTCAGGTAACCATTGCCTGTCAAAGAAAAATCATTGTCAAGTTGCTTAAAGTCTCCTCCTGAAATGTTGTCAAATTTTGGCAAAATGCCTGCAAAACGCGGCTTTTGCTTTTCGGAGATCCGGGGTATTTTCTGGGCATTTGCTGGGATTTGATACACTTTAACCACGCTGCCGGGCAACATGTCTTCCTCTTTTACTGCTGCCTCGGGCTCCAAAGTAACCAGGGAAGTACCTTTGTCCTCTTCCTGTGTGGTCTCCTTGTCCGCATCCAGGGAAAGTATATATCCCACCATCTTTTGTATATCCTCCTCCGGCAGGTCCGCATGCGGAGTCATCGCCTGTGAGCCCCAGACTCCGGAACCTCCTTTTTTTACTTTTTGGGTAAGAAGGCTAAGGTTCTCAGGGGTATTATCGTACTTTCCTGCAATTGCCGTGTAGGAAGGACCTATCGTTTGCAATGTTTTGTTGTGACACGTTTTGCAGTCACTTTTTGCTATCAATGTGAGACCTTCAGGAATATTTCCTTCCTGAGTGATTTCTTCTTCTTCGCCGCCGGCTACATTCGTATTCTGGATGACCGGAGTTTGCAATAAGGTGATAAAAAACCGGGTAGGCGCATTGCTTTTTAACTCCAGAACGCCATCGAGTGAGAGTGTACTGACATTGTCATACTGTGTTTCTTCTTTGTCTATAACCTGCAATTGCCCATCTGTGTCAATATTGCTTTCTGCAACAATGGAGCTGATATTTGTACGAAGGCACACCTTAATCCCGGCAGGTACATCCTGTGTAGTATATGTTCTCTCAAACACCGGCTGGCCGGAAGAAGAAATACTTGACTCCACCTCTTCATATATCAGAACAGGTTTTTCGAGCTTAGCTGAACCCAAAGAGTACATCAATGATGCTTTCCCTTTATGAATACGATGTCCTTTGTACTGAAACGTCGCTTCCACTGTATCTTTGCCATTAAGCATAAACCAGGGAGAGGCATGGTGGCTATGAATATAGCTGTTTCCAATAGTAATGGGCTGTGGACCATGGGCAGTAGTGTACACGGCACCGTCAAAATAGACAGATCCTTTCCACGCTTTATACAAACCTCCTGTTTCTGCATGATATGCTGCCCAAAGCTGGTCGGACAAGGCAAGGGTAATCATTCTTGGCTGGCCATCCAATACAGACCTGAATACCCAATGTCCAATGGGTCTTTGAAGCGATTGAGTCGGGTTTCCATTGTCACATCCAGAGAATGCGAATAAAATGAGCGCAGCATAGAGAATTTGCCGAAGAGACATAGCGTGGTTTTAATGGTTGAAAAACGCGTCTAAAGTAGAAATAGATTTTGGATTTTCCCATATCAGTCGAGGAATGTTTTGAAAATTCTTTGACAGGTATATGTGTGGCCTGCGACTGAACAAGGCCCCCATGCAGAAGCCGAAATACTCCCTTTTTCTGCCAGGAGGGGGCATTGCGAAAAGGCTAAAAACAAACTAAGAGAAAACTGTACATTTGCAAAATAAAATGATCAATCATGGAATTTCGAATGTTAAAACCACTTGTTGTTGTCTGCTATTTGTTGCTTGTTCCTTGTCTGACAGCCTTTGCAGGGGAAGGCATGTGGTTGCCACAGCTACTGAAGATGCTGAATGAAAAGGAAATGAAATCAATGGGAATGAAACTGACTGCAGAAGATATTTACAGCGTCAATAAAGGTTCATTGAAAGATGCCATCGTGCATTTTGGAGGGTTTTGTACTTCAGAAATCATTTCTCCAAATGGATTGCTGCTGACAAACCACCACTGTGGGTATGGACAAATACAATCACATTCCTCCGTTGAAAACAACCTGATTAAAAATGGTTTCTGGGCAAAATCGTATGCCGACGAACTGCCCAACGAGGGCCTGACGGCTACCCTGATTGATTATATTGATGATGTGACAACCAAAGCCCTCCATGGTGTGACCTCAGAAATGAGTGCCACAGACAGGCAATCCTTGATTGAAAGCAACCTTGCCTCTATCCGCAAATCCTACAAGCTGGAAGAATACCAGCAAGTCATTATTCGTCCCTTTTACGATGGAAACCAATACTTTGCGTTTATCACGACCATATATCGGGATGTTCGCCTGGTAGGAGCACCACCTGAATCGATCGGGAAATATGGATCTGATACCGACAATTGGGTCTGGCCAAGGCATACAGGTGATTTTTCACTTTTTCGAATTTATGCCGGCAAAGACAACAAACCGGCAGATTATTCTCCTGATAACGTACCCTATGTGCCCAAACACTTCTTGCCTGTATCCATGGATGGGGTTTCAGAAGGGGATTTTACAATGGTCTTTGGCTTTCCCGGCAAAACAAACCAGTACCTTCCTTCCTCCGCAGTGCAACAACTTGTGCAAACCCTCAATCCGGCAAAAATCGCAATTCGGGACAAAGCCCTGAAGATCACCGACAAATATATGCGGTCAGATGAGGCAATAAAAATCAAATACGCCTCAAAATATGCCACCATCGCGAATTACTGGAAAAAATGGATCGGTGAATCCCAGGGCCTGAAACAAACAAATGCCCTGGGTGAAAAACAAAACTTTGAAGCTGAATTCACACGCCGTATCCCCGCAGGCAGTCCGTATGCCCAGGTGCTGCCTGATTTGCACAAACTATACAGTGACATAGAGCCCTATGCATTGTCCAATGACTATGTTACAGAAATCGCCTTCCGAAATGTTGATCTGACATCTGCTTTGAACTCCGTGCGGAGATTGGTCAGTGAATTTGATAAAAAAGGGGAACAGGCGTACACAGAGATGCTGCCAAAGGTAAAGGCCATGTTTGCAGAATTTTATCCTGATTTTGAAGTCGGTATTGACCAGGAAAAGCTTTCTGCCCTCCTCGAATTGTATGTAAAAGGAGTGGATGCCCGGTTTGTACCATCATCGATTTATGGCTCGGGATCCCGGGAAAAAAATGACTTTACTTCCCTCGTAAATGAATTGTATGGCCGTTCCGCCTTTTCTTCCTCTGAAAAAGCAACGGCTCTGTTGAACCAGCCTGCTGCAATGGCCATAAGTCAAATTAAAAATGATCCATTGTACTCCTGGTTGTCTTCCTGGCTGGACTTTTACAATAAAGAGATTCTTGCACCTTATTCTTCAATGAAAAAAGAAATCGATGCAAAACAAGCCTTGTATACCAAAGCCCAGCTTGACCTATTTCCAGAAATCAGGTTTTATCCGGATGCCAATAACACGATGCGCGTAACGTATGGCAAGGTGGCAGGATACCACCCCAAGGACGCTGTCACCTTCGAACCTGTCACATACCTGGACGGCATCATTGAAAAATACATTCCCGGAGATTATGAATTCGATTTACAGCCCAAAATGCTGGAATTGTATCAAAAGAAAGATTTTGGGAAATATGCTGACAAATCAGGGCGCCTACCCGTCTGTTTTATTGGCTCCAACCATACCACAGGTGGGAATTCTGGAAGTCCTGCCATCGACGCAGAAGGCAATTTGATTGGACTGAATTTTGACAGGGTTTGGGAAGGTACCATGAGCGACATTCATTATGATGCCTCTATCTGCCGGAATATTATGGTTGATGCGCGATATATCCTGTGGGTGATCGATAAATACGCTGGGGCCGGACACCTTGTTTCAGAAATGAAGCTGGCCTACCCTAAATCAGGCAGAAAGAGGAAATAAGAAGGCATGATTCAAATCATTCAAACCGCTCATGCCATGAATGAAGCGGTCTTTGGCTGGAAAGCCGAAAACAAAAAAATTGGCTTCGTACCTACCATGGGGGCGTTACACAAGGGGCACTTGTCGTTGGTCAACGTTTCTGAAAAAGAAAATGATATCACCGTCGTTTCCATTTTTGTAAATCCTACTCAGTTTAATGATGCTGCAGACCTTGAAAAATACCCCCGAACCCTGCAGCAAGACATTCAGCTTCTTTCTAAGTGTAAAAACCTGGTCGTTTTCTCACCAACTGAAAAGGAAATGTATCCCAAAGGCGCCACGTTGCAGCACAAGGTTGAACTGGGACTCCTTGAAAATACAATGGAAGGCAAACACAGGCCTGGGCATTTTCAGGGGGTAGTACAGGTCGTAAAGCGGTTGCTGGAAATTGTCCCTGCCTCATGTTTGTATATGGGACAAAAAGATTTTCAACAATTTACGATCATTCGGCACATGTTGTCCATGTGGAACAGTACGACAAGGCTCGTCGTTTGTCCAATCATCCGTGAAAAAAACGGACTGGCCATGAGCTCACGAAATGAACGGCTCAGCGCGTCAGCAAGAAATGACGCCGGACAACTATTTCAGACGTTACGCTGGATGCAGGAAAATGCGGAATCGATGCCTCTCGCCGATCTGGAATCCAAAGCAGAGCACCGATTGCATCTCGCAGGACTGGATCCGGAATACCTTGATATTGTGGATGCTGCCTCCCTCCAGCCGGTATTGCAGCTAAGAGAATCCGCATGCATTGTTGCGTGTATTGCCGTTTGGGTCGAAGGTGTACGCCTGATTGACAACATTGTACTTTCAGGAAATCTGCGCCTTACTTAATGGATGGAATCGCAGCAGCGTTTCTTTCAGGTAATTTCGGTCTACGTGGGTATAGATTTCTGTTGTAATGATTGATTCATGGCCAAGCATCTCCTGCACTGCCCGCAGGTCCGCGCCTCCTTCTACCAGGTGAGTTGCAAAGGAATGCCGGAATGTGTGCGGACTCACCTTTTTTTGAACTCCGGCAAGAGACGCATAATTTTTTATCAGTGTAAAAAGCATGACACGGGTCAATCCTTTTCCCCTACGGTTTAAAAACAGAACATCCTGGCTGTTTTTATCGATTACCGGAAGATGGACGCGTTCGGTTTGCACATACAAATCAATATGTTTTATGGCCGAATCGCCGATTGGTATAAGCCGTTCCTTGTTGTTTTTTCCCAATACCTTTACATACCCTTGATCCGGAAAGTAATTGCTTAATTTCAAGGTGACAAGTTCGGAGACCCTAAGTCCGCAGGCATACAGCGTTTCAAGCATTGCCCTGTTTCGGTGTCCCTGGGGCTCTGACAAATCAATTGCAGTTAAGATTTGATCTATTTCCTGGTAAGAAAGCACCTCGGGAAGGGTCCTGCGCAATTTAGGACTTTCCAGAAGCGCTGTAGGATCCTCGGCAATTATATCTTCCATCAGCAAATACTTATAAAAAGCCCGGATACCTGAAATGATTCTTGCCTGGCTCCTTGCTTCAAGTCCCAGGTCATTGATAAAATAAATAAATGCGGTAAGGTGTTGGGCAGAAAGCTTGTCCGGTGTCTGGTCGATTTTTTGAATAAGCACAAACTCCAGCAGTTTACCAACGTCCCGCAAATAGGCATCAATGGAATGCAGAGACAATGATTTTTCAAGTAACAAATATGCCTGAAAGCCCTTTAAACTGCTGTTCCAATCCATTATTTCCGTGTATGGCCCTTTGAATACAAACGTTTTGTAGTTTAATTTGTTATGAAGGCTACTTTAATTATCCCTTTATGAGAATTGGAATGGTGTGTTATCCCACGTTTGGAGGAAGTGGTGTTGTGGCAACAGAACTGGGGCTGGGGCTGGCAGACCGTGGGCATGATGTGCATTTTATTACATACAAACGGCCGGTACGCCTGACTTCCTTTCACGCCAACGTCTATTTTCATGAAGTCACCGCAATGGAATATCCCCTCTTTGAATATGCCCCGTATGAAACGTCGCTAGCAAGCAAACTGGTAGATGTTGTGCTATTTGAAAAACTGGATCTTTTGCACGTTCATTATGCCATTCCACATGCGGCAGTAGGGTATATGGCTAAACAAATTCTTGCGTCGAAAGGCATTCATATTCCCATCATCACCACCCTGCACGGCACGGATATTACGCTAGTTGGCAATGACAATTCGTTCGCCCCTGTGGTGGAATTCAGCATCAACCAATCCGATGGGGTAACCGCCGTTTCTGAACAATTGAAAATGGAGACGCTGGCTACCTTTCAAATTAGTAGAGACATCCGTGTGATATATAATTTTATAGACTTTAGCCGCTTCAGAAAAACAAACAAAGACCATTTTCGGAAAGCCATCGCTCCTGATGGAGAGAAAATCCTGATTCATATTTCCAATTTTCGAAAAGTCAAACGCGTGGATGATGTAATTAAGGTCTTTGAAATTGTTTCCAAAAAAATCAACTCAAAACTACTGCTGATTGGGGATGGTCCCGAAAGAAAGGCCATGGAAGACCTTTGCCGGCATATTGGGCTCTGTGACCATATTCGGTTTTTAGGTAAACAGGAAGCGGTGGAAGAGTTGCTCGCAATTTCTGATTTGTTTTTACTTCCGTCTGAAAATGAAAGTTTTGGACTTGCTGCACTGGAAGCAATGGCGTGTGAAGTTCCCGTAATCTCTTCCAATGCAGGAGGTATACCAGAGGTAAATATCCATGGCGAAACAGGATATATGTGTGCTGTTGGAGATGTTTCTGGCATGGCGGAAAAATGCATCGACCTTCTTACAAATGAAGAAAAATTGGCTTCATTTCGACTGAGTGCGTTCAGACAGGCACAACGTTTTGACCTGGAAAGGATATTGCCACAATACGAGGCGTACTATCATGAAATTGTGCAACAAATGCCTCGTTAATCGACAATCAGAATTTTTGTTACATACGCGTCTGTTCCCTGAGAGGTGTTCTCATTGGCGCTAAAGACAAGGTATACACCCGCAGATGCTTTCATCCCGTTGTAATCTCTGCCATCCCAGACCGCCTGGCCGCCCAGTGCTTTGGTTTCATACAACAGCCTGCCATTGATGTCCGTAATCTTGACATTTGCGTCCCGAACAAGGCCCTTGATGGCAATCATTCCCTCAAAATCAGGTCTTACTGGATTCGGATAGGCATATACGTCGGAACCATGTGTTCTTTTGCCCCCGGTGGTCAGTGTGCGGTATGTCTGAATACCGGAAGCCGTAACAATCATCATATCCCCTGTAAGGGCGTTGAAGGATAGTTCGGTCACTTTGTTGTTAAGCAGCGGCGAGTTTTGTGTATTGAATTGTGCAATTTTTTCTGTGCCATCCGGTGACTGGACAAAGATGCCATTCCGTGTCCCAAACCATTTTCTGTTGGCTCCGTCCGCCTCAATGCATAAAATATCTTCATCGCGCAGCAGCAATGCAGGGATGCCATCCACAACCACGGGCCTGGTGTTTCCCCGACATGACGCGTCCTGAAAAGGATCACCACAATCAAAAATCACCGGACCCTGATCTGTCCCAACCCACACTGCTCCATCCAGGTCTACTAGTACAGTATTCACTCGATTGCCTGTAAGAAGGCTGTTGTTTCGGTTTATCAAGCGGACTTTATCATCTTTCGTATCAGAAATACTGGCCCCCTCATTATACACTAATATTCCATTGCCCACTCCGGGCACAACCACCCATTTGTTGCTTGCCTGATCAATTGCAATCTCTGCCAGCTGGGTGCTGCCGGGCACAGAAAACCTATACCAGGGGCCTTCTTTTGTTTTGACGACCAACGGGGCGGGAGAGCCATAGTTTGATATCCAGAGATTTTCCTCATCATCAAAAGCAAGACCTGAAATCCTGGTGCGCTGCTCATCACCGACGACTCCCTGTAGGAGGCTGTTGTCTTTGTTCCAGTGAATTGCCTGCTTTGTCTCTTCATCATAGGCCATCAATCCATTGTAATAACTGCCTAAATAAAGCGTCGAAGTACTTGGCTCTGGTGCCAGACAAAAGAGGTTTAAAAAATCTTTTTCAAGAATGGCGGGTATGTTGGCCTGGTTGAAATTTTCCCATTGGGCCTCTGCCAGCGTGTAAAATCCATACCTGGTAAATTTATACTGGTAGTCCTCCGTTACACCACCCGAGGCAACATATGCCTTTTCTCCCTTGAACCTGATTTGGCTGGCATCATTCGTAAAGGGAACATCAAATCGAATTTGCTTGCAGTCTCCATTTGCCAATCCCTCTGAATAGCGAATTGGTTCCCACTCATCGGCATACCAAACGCGTCCCTGCTGGTCTTGCAATGCATACCTGGCTTTGTTTATACAGCCTTCCTGTCGAATTCCGGCCACAGTCCCGTCCTCTTCTAAAAAATAGACTTTTGTCTGGTTGTTTCTTTCCACACCTACCATCAGGTACTGCCCCTCTGTCGAAATAAAATTAATTGCCTCCTGCGTTGTTGTCGGGCTAAAAATTTTGCCAATTTTTCCATCTGTCTGGATGCTGTATACATCGTTGTCTTGCCACAGAAATACCCGATCTCTTCCGGGTTTTACCATTTTAACCCCGTTTGCCTCCGGAAGGCCTGCTTCCGGCAGCACTTTTTTCCATGCATTCACGTCAGAAAGGTTGCCTGCGGATATCAAAATTGTAAACAGTCCTTCTTCCGTTGCTGCATAGAGTTTGCCCGCGACTTCACAGACCGAATATACTTTAAAGGCAGTAAATGTGGTAAACCTGAATTCCTTCTTTTCGAGATCAAAGCCCAAAATACCAAAATCCGTTGCCAGGTATGAGGACTTTTTACTTGAGATTGTCCAGCTATTTACACTTTTACTTCCTATAACGGTTGTATTGCTCTCTATATCTGGAACCGTAATAACCTCATTGTCTGAAATTAGATCAATCCTGTCATTGTTGTACACAACGCAAAGTTGGTTGTTGTACTGATCAAAATACAAGCCCTTGACATCCACCTCTGAAAGACCGTCTTCCCTGGATAAGAATGCCACAGATAAGTCTTCCTTGTCAATTGTAAAAATGCCTTTTTGTGCTGCAAAAATGATTTTATCCTGACTTTGCGTGACTTGCTGGCCTTCTTTGTACGCCAGATGCGACTTCCATGTGCCCGGCAATACACCCGATTGTCCTGTTACGAATCCTACTTGTATGCACATGAAAAGGAGAGAAGTCAGGCCTGTACTCTTCCTGGCAAATCTCGTCCATTGTCTCTTTTTGTTCACAAAAATTGTCATGATTCGTCTGTCAACTTGGTACGATACATATTTGCACTTTCCAGCCCTGCCAAAACAGTGTCCGGCACCAGATATCTTACCGATCTGCCTTGGCGGATTGCATTTCGAATAAACGTTGATGAAATCTCAATCAACGGTGCATCCACAAAATAAACCCGTTCATGGTTGTCAAAAGGACTGGAAAAGGATCCGTACCGTCTGTATACATAAATATCAAAGCCCCGGAGGATTTGTTCGTAATTCTTCCATTTCGAAAGAGTCTGGAGATTGTCTGAGCCCATAATCAATGCAAAGATCCTGTCTGGGTGTTTTTCCTTGAGGTAGGTGAGGGTATCAATGGTATATGAGGGCAGCGGCAGCGAAAACTCTATGTTTGAGGCCTTAATTTTATCGTAATCGCCTATCGCCTGCTTGACAAGAAACAATCTGTCATTGTCTCTTGCAAGAGAGGATTTTTCTTTAAGAGGATTGTGCGGACTCACTACCATCCAAACCTGCTCAAGGTCTGTATATTCTGCCATATAGCTGGCAATAATCATGTGGCCTGTGTGAACCGGGTTAAAAGATCCAAAAAATAAGCCGGTTTTCATTTGTTTCTTTTTGGTTCATCACACTCTGTGTGAGTTGTTTTTATGGCAAAATGGAATCTTGGATGAGTAAATGAATCATGGTTTTTTGTATTTAAACGATTCCTTTACTCTTGTCGATTTCATTTGTTTCTTTTTGGTTAATTCCCCATCATAACGGGCATGACAAGCATCAACAGTGCTTCCCCGGCATCCTCTTCTGTGGGAACGATCAAGCCCGGTCTGCTTGGCGTTGATAGCTGGAGTTTAATTTCATCATTTTCCAGAACGGAAAGCATTTCTCCCAGAAACTTGGCATTAAAGCCGATCGTCATGGCGTCTCCTGAAAATGAACAGTTCAATTGTTCTGTTGCTTCATTGGAAAAATCAAGATCTTGCGCAGAGATTGTCATACTTTTTTCTGTCAGATTGAGAATCACCTGATTGGTTGACTTATTTGCATAAATCGAGATTCTCCTCAGAGAGTTGAGAAAATCCTTGCGGTTTAGTAAGGCCTCGTATGGATTTTCTACCGGTATAACCGCATTGTATTCGGGATACTTAGCATCAATCAGACGGCAAACAATTTTTGTTCGGCCAAAGGAGAAGAAAATATTTGCTTTGTTAAAACTAATCGTGACATCACATTCCTCTGAGAGCGCATTTTTTACCAATGTAAGTCCTTTCTTTGGAACTATCAGCGAACGGGCAATGTCCGTCACCAGGTTTCCGATAGTATATTTTACCAACTTGTGCGCATCAGTGGCAACAAAATTCAATTTTGTAAAATCAATCTGAATCAAGACACCTGTCATAGCCAAACGCAATTCATCATTGCTGGTTGCAAATATGGTATTTGTGATTCCTTTCTGAATTTTTTTAGAATTCAACGTCAATGTTTCAACATCATCCTCCTCCGGTGGACTTGGAAAATCATCGGACGCGTCTCCAGACAACTTATACACACCAAACGCAGATAAAATTTTTATACCGTTGTTTTCATCCGCAGTGATGGTGACAGGCTGTTCTGGCAATGCTTTGATTGTATCCAGCAATATTTTTGCGGGAATAGCAATAACACCATCTTCGTCGGCAGTTACATCCAGTTGGGTAATGATGGTCGTCTCCAGATTTGTAGATGTTATCGTGAGTACATTTTTGCGCACATCAAACAAGAAATCTTCCATTATAGGTAGTACAGGGTTGGCACTGATCGCCCCGGAAGCAATTGTCAATTGTTTTAACAAATCTGTTGAAGAAACCTCAAATCTCATTAGCTTACTGTTTAATATACGTTGAAAATTTTTTTACAGTCAAAATACGTCTTGAAACAAAACCATTTGCTGATACTGAAAGTTTACTTGCTCATCCTGATTCCTCACCTCGTTTCCGGGTCATTCGAATAAAACAATGACCCCTGAAAACCAGCACAAAAATAACGGATAAATTGGATTTTTCCTTTGTTCGTCTATTCTGAATGTATTTCTAATCAAATTCGATTCGTTTCTTTCAGCATAGAAGAAGAAAGTTTGACCTCAATCATTGTATTTTTACATCCATAATTTGGAAGCATGTTACACCGCAAAAAAGGTCCTGCCATTACGCGTCCCCATTCATTACAGATTCCCGCATTCAGACAATATTCCCTGGACAACGGAATGCAGGTTTGCGAAATTGACATGGGTAGCCAGGATATTTTCAAAATGGAAATTGTGCACCGGGCAGGCAGATCTGCTGAAAGACAGGCACTTACGAGCCGGGCTGTCTCTTCATTATTGAAAGAAGGTTGTGCAGGAATGTCCTCAAAAAAGGTGGCAGAGAAGATTGATTACTACGGCGCCAGTATAAAAACCGGTGCAAATATGGATTTTGCATACACGACCTTTTACTCCCTCACCTCCCACGCTACGGAGTTGATCCCCCTCGTACGCGACATGTACTATGCACCTGATTTTAGACAGGAAGAAATCGATCGTTTTATTTCTGTCAATGTGGAAAAGTTGCGGGAAGAGCTGACAAAAAATGACGTCATCAGTTATCGGCAAATTACGGAAGAGATTTTTGGTGCTATGCATCCTTACGGGTACAACAGTACTGAAAAAGATTACCAAAACCTCTGCCGCGAGGTAATTGTCCATCACCATGAAGAATTTTTCGGCAGCGACAATGCCTTTCTCTTTTTAAGTGGAAAGCTGACGGATGCCATTCGAGACGAGGTGCAGTCCTGTTTTGGAACCATAACAAAAATCACCCCTAATGTCCATAAGCCTGTAAGTGAAATGCCCTTACATGGCAGGTCGATCCGCATTCACAGCCGTAAAGAACACCAAAGTGCCATAAAAACTGGCCGGCACCTTTTTGACAAAAATCACCCCGACAACCCTGGATTTTTCGTTCTAAATACCATTTTGGGAGGATATTTTGGTTCGCGCCTGATGGCAAGTATTCGGGAAGAGAAAGGATTTACCTATGATATTTTTAGCAGCATAGACCAAATGTTGTATGATGGTTGCTTTTACATAAGCACGGAAGCGGCAACAGAATATGTGGAGCCCTTGCTTGCAGAGTTATATCACCAGATGTCGATACTTCAGCAAGATGCTGTCGGTCCTGATGAGTTACAAATGGTAAAAAATTACTTAATGGGCAATTTTATGAATATGCTTGATGGGCCCATGAACCTCGGTTCGTTTGCAAAATCACTGTTTTCAACAGGGCAGACACAGGAAGATTTTCTTACATTTGTTGATAAAATGCTGGCTATAACGGACGAAGATTTGCTTCTGTTGGCACAAAAATACCTAAATAAGGAAGACATGATTGAGGTCGTCGTCACCCCTTCTTGATGATAGGATTGATTTCTTTTATCGATATCGGCTCCTTTAGGTTCTCATTTGTACATTATTTTGTTTATGAGGGGGTTAAATTACGATTCTATTCCACAAAATAATTAAATTTGCACCTCCCCCCTAGGCTTGACCTGTTTTACAATCATAATAAGCAGACTTAAATAATGAGATTTTTTAATTTTTTTACGCAGGAATTGGCTGTAGATCTTGGTACAGCAAATACCCTGATCATACAAAACGACAAAGTAGTTGTCGATGAGCCTTCGATAGTAGCAATGAATAGACATACTGG
Source organism: Saprospiraceae bacterium (assembly GCA_032115795.1). Classification (GTDB taxonomy): domain Bacteria; phylum Bacteroidota; class Bacteroidia; order Chitinophagales; family Saprospiraceae; genus OLB9. The sequence continues at coordinate 27,708 of JAUMBK010000023.1, forward strand.
AGAGGTGATCGCTGTCGGCAGCAGAGCGATGCAAATGCATGAAAAAACACACGACAATATTAAAACAATTCGACCATTGAAAGATGGTGTGATCGCAGATTTCCAGGCAGCAGAAGCGCTGATACAGGGTCTGATAAATATGATCGGCGAGAAAAGGCGATTTTTTACACACCTGAAAATGGTTATTTGCATTCCTTCCGGCATCACCGAGGTAGAAAAAAGGGCCGTTTTCGACTCTGCAGATCATGTTGATTCCAAAGAGACGTATCTGATCCACGAACCCATGGCTGCGGCCCTAGGAATTGGTCTCGATGTGGAAGAACCCATTGGAAATATGGTGATTGACATAGGAGGAGGAACAACAGAAATTGCCGTTATTGCGCTGTCAGGAATTGTGACAGACCAGTCCATCCGAATCGCAGGAGATGAGTTTACCAATGACATCATCGACTATATGAAGCGCAAACACAACCTGTTGATTGGGGAAAGGACGGCAGAACAAATTAAAATTAATGTCGGCTCCGCTATCGCTGATTTACAGGATCCCCCTCCCAAATATGCAGTAAATGGCCGCGATTTGCTTACAGGTATTCCCAAACAAGTGTTTACTACGCACATAGAAGTATCTGAAGCGCTGGACAAATCCATTGCCAAAATTGAAGAGGCTGTCCTGAAAGCGCTGGAAGACACTCCTCCTGAACTTTCCTCCGATATCTATAGCACAGGTATCTATCTCACCGGAGGAGGGGCCCTTTTGCGAGGCTTGGACAAAAGAATGGCAGCAAAAACCAAACTTAAAATTCATGTAGCAGATGACCCCTTAAGGGCAGTAGTCAGAGGAACGGGCCTTGCCCTTAAAAACTCTGACAAATACTCCTTCCTCATGGATAGAAAGAGCATTTGATAACCACACATGTATAATGTTGTACAGATCTTAGTAAGATTTGGTGCCCCTCTTCTTTTTGTGGTGCTGGAGGTGTTTTGCTTTTACCTGATCATCAATTACAACCAGGATAAAAAAGACATCTTTATCAATTCTTCAGCCTACTATGCCGGACGAATCGCTGAACAAAGCAATAAAATAGGTCAGTATATTGATCTTCAGCAACAAAACGACAGCTTATTGCGAGAAAATGCCACACTGATCGAAAATTTAATTTCAATAGAATATTCTTCTGATAAAATACCAGAACCAGATACGATGTATACAAGCTATGGCATCATACCTGCCCACATATGCAATAGCACCATCCATCTGAGAAACAACCATTTTACATTGTGTAAAGGATACCGAGAGGGCATAAGGCCAGATATGGGCGTAATTTCAGCGAATGAGGGAATTGTTGGCATTGTAAGAAATGTGTCTGAAAACTATGCTCATGTCATTTCCATCCTGCACAGCCAGACGAGAATCAGTTGCAGCATAAAAAGAAGATCGGGTCATGGCTCTTTGGTCTGGAATGGCCTTGACCCACAACGGATGTCTCTAATCGCAATTCCTAAGCACGAAACTGTCATAGTGGGAGACACTGTCATGACAAGCGGATATTCAACCATATTCCCCAAAGGGATTTTTGTGGGCAAAGTGGAAAAAGTGGAAAAAAGTGCAGGCAGCAACAGTTACACTATCACGGTTCGACTGTTTAATAATCTTGCGGGGATAAAGCACGCCTATGTCGTGTCAAACCGTTTTGCTGCCGAAAAAATACAACTGGAAAACGAAGTGCCCAATGAGTAAAACAGTACAAATACATTTACTTCGGCTTGTTCTGGTGTTTTTAGCACAAATCCTTGTTTTCAAGCAAGCCACATACACGTTGGGGGGCATTGCTTTCATCCATATATTGTATTATCCGATCGCTTTTTTAATGCTGCCGATTAAAACGCCGAAAGCACTGACCATGTTGGTCGCGTTTGTGTTTGGTCTGGGTCTGGATTTTTTTTACAATTCCCCAGGAGTACATGCTGCTGCCTGTGTTTTTTCCGCTTACGTCAGAACCCTCGTGTTTGCCTTGCTGGAACCCTTCAGCGGCTATGGTCCTGAAGATAGTCCTACCATAAATACCATGGGATTTGGCTGGTTTGTGTCGTATATAAGTGTCGTGTTGTTGGTCCATATTTTCACTTATTTTAGTATTGAGGCGTTTTCTTTTGTTTACTTTTTCCGTATCTTTATCAATAGTTTGTTTAGCTTTTTTGCCTCTTTTGTCGCTATTATCATCTCGCAATTTCTTTTCCGATTCAAACATTGATCTGTAAATGAGGCATCTTGCTCAAAGAAAATACGTGGTTTTATACAGCATTGTGTTGATTGCCTCGGTTCTTGCCTTGCGGGTCGCTTATCTTCAGCTGATTTCACAAAAATATAAGGAACAAGCTCGCCGGACCACGCTGGAAAAAAGGTTGATTTATCCATCCCGAGGTGTCATTTTTGATCGGCATAACAAAACTCTTGTGTACAACAAACCGGTCTATGTGCTTTATGCTACATACAGAAAAATGAATCCTGGCATGGATACCTCCCTTTTCTGCCGGCTATTGGATATAGACAAGGAGACATTTATTGATAACCTGAACAAAGACTGGTCAAGTCCACAATTTCATAAATCCATTCCCTTCGTTTTTTTACCCAAAATCAGTCCAAAACAATTTGCCATTTTCCAGGAACACCTGCACAAGTTTCCAGGTTTTACTGCCGTCGAACGGAGCATTCGGGGCTATCCCCACGAAACGGCCTGCCACATTCTGGGATACCTGGGAGAGGTAGACAAAAAAATTATTGAACGTGCCGCAGGTGCCTATATTGCTGGCGACTACATCGGTAAAACCGGGCTTGAAATTGCTTACGAACAGGAATTGGCAGGAAAAAAGGGTGTGAACTACATCTTGAAAGACAATCTTGGCAGGGAAGTGGGGTCTTATGACAATGGAAAACTGGATAGTGCTGCGGTTCCGGGTGAAGATATTATCATCAGTATCGATCTTGCATTGCAGCAATACGCTGATAGCCTGATGATGAACAAGAGAGGAGGCCTGGTTGCGATCGAACCTTCTACCGGAGAAATTCTCGCCCTCGTAAGTGCTCCTTTTTATAACCCAAACCTTCTGAATCTGGACGAAAACAGGAATAAGGGCATGGTGCCTCTCATCATGGACACTATAAACCGACCTTTAAACAACAGAGCCGTTACCAACAGATATCCTCCGGGGTCCATTTTTAAACCCATTCTTTCCCTGATTGCCATGCAAAAGGGAATTACTAGTCCGGAACGGTTCATTCCTTGCAATGGAGGCTTCCGGCTGACGCCTACAAAAATTCAAAAATGCCACGGCCACCCCCCTTTAAGAGGGGTTGCTTCCGCAATACAATACTCCTGCAATACCTACTACCTCCAAATTACCAAAGATTTTCTGGATATGTACGGATATCGAAGGCCGGGAATCGGCCTTGATACGCTGGTTTCTTATTTACACGATTTTGGCCTGGGCCGAAAACTGGGCCTGGATTACAGCTATGAGAGTCGCGGTTTTATCCCGGATTCCAAATTTTATGACAGAGTATATCGAAAAGAAGTGAATGGATGGAGATCCATGTGGGTACTTTCAATGGGAATTGGCCAGGGAGAAGTACAGCTGACTACGGTACAAATGGCAAACCTTGCTGTGATTTTAGCCAACAGAGGTTACTATTATGTACCCCATTTCCTGAAGGCTTTTGGTTCAGGAAAAGCCGTACCTGACGAATTGACTACAAAACACAAAGTCAGAATTCATGAGAAGTATTTTGAGCCAGTCATTGACGGCCTGGAAGCCGTAGTCACTTCTGGTACTGCCCGCGTGGCTTACGTTCCAGGGCTCGATATTTGTGGTAAAACAGGGACCTCTCAAAATCCTCACGGGAAAGATCACTCCGTTTTTTTTGGTTTCGCTCCCAAAAAGAATCCCAAAATAGCCATTGCTGTCTTCGTAGAAAATGCCGGATGGGGTGGCGACTGGGCCGCTCCCATTTCAAGCCTTTTGATTGAAAAATACCTGAACGGAAAAATCAGTGCTGAACGAAAGGCTTTGGAGACGAGAATGTTCCAAGGCCTTGTCGATACGTCTATTCCCAATCTTGCGGAATTAAGCCCGGCACAGGTTGTGCAGTAAACCTCGCCAACCAGCCTTGCTGCTTTTCTCAGGCACCTCTGTCAAACAACTTGTGAATTTGTATATTGCATTCAAATACAGGTACCATGGAATCCTCACATGTCCAGTTTCACACTCTGTTTTCCGAGTTTGACATTTCCTTGTTTAAATCAGGGAAACATTTCCGCCTGTATGAAAAAATGGGACCGCATCCCATGACCCTCAATGGTGTGGAAGGCTGTTATTTTGCAGTTTATGCCCCCAATGCGGAAAAACTATATGTTGTCGGGGATTTTAATCATTGGAATCATGAAGGGTATATGCTTTTCAGCCGATGGGACGGCTCTGGCATTTGGGAAGGTTTTGTTCCTGGAGTGACGCATGGATTGGTGTATAAATACAAGATTTTTCCATACAATTATGGCCGGATCAGAATGAAGGCAGACCCTTATGCAAAAAAAGCAGAAACACCCCCCCGTTCCGGTTCTGTTGTTTGGCAACTTGACTATGCATGGAAGGATGAACACTGGATGAACAAGCGGGCTGAAAATACCTCGCACGCTTCCCCCGTTTCGGTTTATGAACTGCACTTTGGATCGTGGAAAAGAAAATTGGAGGAAAACCGGGCTCTCTCCTACCGGGAAATGGAAGAAGACCTGGTGAAATATGTATCAGAGATGGGCTTTACACACGTAGAATTCATGCCTCTCACCGAATTCCCCTATGATCCCTCCTGGGGTTATCAGGTTACAGGCTATTTTGCGCCAACGTCCCGCTATGGCAATCCGGAAGAATTCATGCAGCTGGTTGACCGGTTTCACCAATCCGGCATCGGTGTTATCCTTGATTGGGTTCCTGCTCATTTCCCTGCAGACGATTTTGGCCTTGCCTCATTTGATGGCTCTTGCGTGTACGAACATCCCGACAGAAGAAAAGGATTTCACCCGGACTGGAATACATTGATTTTCAATTTTGGCAGGCCGGAAGTTCGCAGCTTTCTGATTTCCAGCGCTTTTTTCTGGTTGGACAAATACCACGTTGATGGATTTCGGGTGGATGCAGTATCCTCCATGGCATACCTGGATTACTCAAGAAACGCCGGAGAATGGGAGCCAAATCACCTGGGTGGCCGTGAAAACCTGGATGCCATCTCCTTTATTAAAGAATGTAATATCGCTCTTTACGGGGCTTTTCCCGGCATCGAAATGATTGCCGAAGAAGCCACGTCCTATCCCATGGTCTCAAGACCCATCCATGAAGGGGGTCTTGGCTTTGGTATGAAATGGATGATGGGCTGGATGCACGATACCCTGGATTACTTCAAACGTGAACCGATTTACAGAAAATTTCACCAGAATGACATCACATTCAGTATCATGTATGCCTTTTCTGAAAACTTTATGCTTGCCTTATCCCATGATGAAGTTGTGCATGGAAAATCGTCGCTGATAGGGAAAATGAGCGGAGATGAATGGCAGAAGTTTGCCAACCTCAGAACACTGTTCAGCTACATGTACTCCCACCCAGGTAGCAAACTCTTGTTTATGGGAAGTGAACTGGGATCCTACAATGAATGGAACTTTACCTGGCAACTTGACTGGGATTTGCTTGAATTTGCACCCCATAAAGGCCTTCAAAAATTGGTGAAAGACCTGAACCATTTGTACAAAAATGAAAAAGCACTGCACGAACACAACTTCTCCCCCGCCGGATTTGAATGGATTGACGCAGCAGACAGAGAAAATTCAATTCTTATCTATGCGCGCAAAGGATTGCCGGGCACGCCCTGGGTTGTCGTTGTTTGCAACCTGAATGTAACTCCGCACAAACAATATAAAATTGGAAGAAGGCAGCCCGAATCATGGCAACTTCTGTTTAATTCAGACCATACAGAGTATTGGGGAAGCAATTTCCCCGTATTATCTTCCTGTAACACAACTAATGCGCCTTGGAATGACATGGAATATTCCATCGAAGTCAATATCCCGCCACTTTCTGTTACCATGTATCGCCTGGCTATAGAAAAACCAGAAAAAAAGTCTCCAGCAGGAAAACAAAGGAAGCAAACTTAATCCGTCTTCCGACATGAATAAATATACTTTCTGGCGCCAAATTTCAGAATGTTTGCATTGTTTTACATTAATTTTTAAAATATTCCACTCTTTTAACTTATTAATTTTCTGTTTTTGAAATAATGTTTTGTTAAAATTCCGTTAAGGGACTTGCTTTTTGACAGGGTTCATGTACTTTTGTAACGTAATTGCATGCACGATTTTTGGAAACAGGATTTTGCAGCAGTTGATAAAAGGTGATTTGTTAGTTAATAAGAAGGCGGTGGAGACATCGCCTTTTTGTTTTTCCACACTCAGCTCCCGGCTCGCTTTAAAAAATAAACTCTAAGTTAAGTTTGCTGCGTTGTTTATGCTGGTTTTGCGAAAATAGCAATATATTTATCCTCATAACCAGTGAAACAGCGAACATGACAAGAAGAATCCGGAAAGTAACCGTTTTAGGTTCGGGTGTAATGGGATCCGGCATCGCCTGCCATCTTGCAAATGCAGGATTGGAGGTAAAGATGCTTGACATACTTCCAAAAGAGGCGAACCAGGACAGAAACTCCGTAGCTAATAAGGCATTGGATTTTGCCCTTGCATCAAAGCCCGCCCCTTTATATAAAAAAGAGTTTGCCACCCGGATTACTGTCGGAAATTTTGAAGATGACCTTCCAGGCATTGCCGATGCTGACTGGGTCCTGGAGGTTGTGGTTGAAAAAGCAGAAATCAAAAAATCTCTCTTTGAAAAAGTAGACCAACATCGAAAGCCTGGCAGCCTGATTACTACCAACACTTCCGGCATTCCTATCAGTCAGTTGGCGATGGGCCGGTCAGATGATTTTCGCAGCCATTTTTGTGGAACACATTTTTTCAATCCCGCAAGGTACATGGGCCTTCTTGAAATCATCCCTCACCATGAAACCCAGGGTGATGTGATTGATTTTCTGATGGGCTTTGGGGAAACCTTTCTGGGAAAGCGAACTGTCCTCTGTAAAGATACGCCTGCTTTCATTGCCAACCGAATTGGCTTTTATTCAGGAAACCGGGTTGCTGAATTAACTGAAAAATACGCGCTGACCATTGAGGAAGTGGACAAAATCACCGGCGAACCGATTGGTTGGCCAAATACCGGAAGTTATCGGCTGCTGGATCTCGTAGGGCTGGATACCAGCGTGCATGTGACTCGCGGCGTAATTGAAAATTGCCCTGATGACGAGTATGTTCGCTTCCTGAAAAACCGTGCATTGCCCAAATCAACCGCTTTCTTGCTCGAAAAAGGATTTTTAGGGGATAAATCAGGTCAGGGCTTTTATAAAAAAACTGACCAGCGTGATGAAAAAGGCAAGCGGGTGATTCTCGCCCTGGACCTGCAAACACTGGAGTACAAGCCTGCCGCCAAACCCAACATACCTGTCGTTGGCATCGCCAAGAAAATAGAAATGATGGATAAGCGTCTGAAGGAAATGATTTCTTCGCCTGATCCATCAGGTTTGTTTATAAAAGAGTTGCTTATTGGCATCATTGGCTATGCCGCAAATCGGGTACCTGAAATCTCAAATACCATTTACAGCATCGATCAGGCAATGAAGTCAGGGTATGCCTGGACGTATGGTCCTTTTGAATTGTGGGACCAGATTGGCCTGGCAAATGGGGCTGCACTGATCCGGGAAATCGGAGGAAGCCTGCCGCCCTGGTTTGAAACAATGACAGAAAAAGGGTTCACCTCGTTTTATGAAGAGCGCGGCAATAAAAAAATGTATTATGATATTGCCACGCAAACATACTTGCCCCTCCCGGGGGCTGAAAAGCAGATCATTCTTGATTTATATAGAAAAAATCCGCCTGTTTATAAAAATGCCGAATGTACCCTGCATGATATTGGAGACAACGTTTTGTGTTTTGAATTTACGTCCAAATCAAATACCATTGGCGAAGGTGTGGGAGAAGGAGCGCTGGAGGCGCTGCGAATCTGTGCAGATGGAAATTGGAAAGGATTGGTTATTGGAAATAATGCACGCAATTTTTCTGTTGGAGCCAACCTGATGGCTGTAGGCATGGTGGCCATGCAAAAGGACTTTGACCGGCTGGAAGCAATGGTTCATGGTTTCCAACAGATCAACATGGCCATTAGGTATGCTCCCTTTCCCATCATTACTGCGACACAGGGATATGTCTTTGGGGGAGGTTGTGAAATTCTGATGCATACCGATGGAGCTGTTTGTTCTGCCGAATCGTACATTGGTCTGGTGGAGGTGGGCGTTGGGCTCATTCCCGGAGGTGGCGGAACCAAGGAGTTTGCCGTGAGGGCCTCCGATTCTTTCTTTGATGGAGATGTCCAGATTCCTACGCTGCTCGAAAAACTAAAAGTTATCGCCACGGCCACAGTCTCTACCTCAGCGCATGAGGGGTTTTTGCATGGCTATTTATTGCCGCAAAGAGATAGTGTAGAAATAAATCCAAGTACAGTCCTGTACAGAGCGAAACACAAAGTACTGGCACTGGCAGAACAGTACGTTGCTCCAGCAAAAAAGGAAATTACTGTGTTGGGAAGAGGTGGTTTAGGAGCCTTATATACTGCAATAAATGAATTTTTTATGGGTGGATATATGTCTGCCTATGATGTTGAAATCGCACGCAAAATTGCCTTCGTGCTTTGTGGCGGAGACCTAAGCGGCCAGCAAAAAGTATCAGAACAATACCTGCTTGACCTTGAAAAGGAAGCCTTTTTACAGTTGCTTGGAAATCAAAAAACGCTGGACCGCATCCAATACCTTCTCATAAACAACAAACCTCTCCGTAACTGATTCATAAAAAAGTAAATACATTTCCATGAATGCATATATCGTCACCGGGTTCCGTTCGGCAGTGGGAAAAGCAAAAAAGGGAGGTTTCAGAAACTTCCGTTCTGACGACCTGGCTGTTGAAATCATTCGCCACCTGGTTAAATATGTTCCCCAACTTGATCCTGATGAAATTGATGACGTCATCGTTGGTTGCGCCAATCCGGAAGGGGAGCAAGGCCTGCAGGTAGGCAGACTGATTGCAGCAAGAGCCCTGGGTGACAGCGTACCCGGAATGACGATAAACAGGTATTGTGCTTCCGGGTTGGAAGCAATTGCCATCGCTTCTGCAAAAATAACTGCCGGACTTGGTCATTGTTTCATCGCCGGAGGCGCCGAATCCATGTCTCTGATACCCATGACGGGATATAAGCTTGCCCCGAGCTATGCCGCTACAATGGAAAACATGCACTACCATGTGAGCATGGGACATACCGCAGAAGCCGTCTCTGAAAAATACTCCATTAGTAGAGAGGCAGCAGATGTGTTTTCTGTTCAGTCACATCAATTGGCGCATTCAGCTATTTCCGAAGGAAAATTCAGGCAGGAAATCGTATCTGTGGCCGTGGAAGAAATTTCTGTCGTGCACAACCAGAGGGTAGAACGGAAATGGGTAGTTGATACGGATGAAGGAGTCAGGCCTGATACAACGCTGGAGGCGCTGGCAAAATTAAAGCCTGTATTCAAACTAAACGGGGTGGTGACAGCCGGCAATTCTTCACAAACATCTGATGGAGCAGCCTTTGTTCTTGTTGTCAGCGAAGAAATGCTCCGTAGGCTGAATGTACAACCATCTGCACGGCTGGTTGCCTGTGCTGTTGGCGGGGTGGACCCCCTTTACATGGGTATCGGCCCTGTTGTGGCTATTCCTAAAGCCCTCAAACTCGCCGGACTTTCCTTAAACGATATCGACCTGATTGAACTAAATGAAGCCTTTGCTGCGCAAGCTCTGGCTGTCATTCAGGAAGCCAGGTTAAACCCGGATACGGTAAATGTCAATGGAGGAGCCATTGCCCTGGGGCATCCCCTGGGCTGTACAGGTGCAAAACTCACCATCCAATTAATGAATGAACTGAAACGGCAGCAAAAAAAATATGGTATGATCACCGCATGTGTTGGTGGTGGACAGGGTATCGCCGGTATTATTGAAAACCTCCATTAGCGTGATAAAGCAACAAAAAATTCTGGTTGTCCGGTTTAGCTCAATCGGAGATATCATCCTGACCACACCGGTAATCCGGGCAGTAAAGCAACAATTGAATGCCGAAGTCCACTTTTTAGTAAAACAGGAATACGCAGTTGTGGTACGACAAAACCCGCACATTGACCAAATACAGACACTTCAAAAACAGGTTTCCAAGACAGCTGCAGACTTAAAAAAAGAAAATTACAGTCTGGTCATTGATTTACAAAAAAATGCAAAATCCTGGTGGTTGACCAAGCTGCTTGGTGTTGAAACAATCCGGTTCGACAAGTTCAATATCAAAAAATGGGTGACTGTGCGGCTGAAATGGAACGCCCTGCCTGCCGGTGTTCACCTCATCGACAGGTATTTTGAGGCCCTTGCGCCCCTTGGTGTAATCAATGATGGAGAAGGCCTTGATTTTTATATTTTGCCTGAGGACGATTATGATGCACTCGAACTGGTAAAAGGAATGCAATACCAGGTATTGGTGCTGGGAGCCACCTATGAAACTAAACGGATTCCAAAAGAGAAGTGCCTGGAAATCATCATGAAATCTCCTTTGCAGACGGTCTTGCTTGGTGGCAGAGATGTGGCATCTCTTGCGGAAGAGATTTGTGCACATATTCCTGAAAAAACAGTAAACTTTTGCGGAAGAGTAGGATTGGGTGTAAGTGCCGGGATAATCCGATATGCCGAAAGGGTGATTTCGGGCGACACCGGACTGATGCATATTTCCGCCGCTCTCAAAAAAGAAATCATCGTGCTCTGGGGAAACACAATTCCCGCCTTTGGCATGTTTCCGTATTATGGCAAAAAGTACACCGACAAAGCAACGCAACTTGAAGTGAAAAACTTGTCTTGCCGGCCCTGCTCAAAGTTAGGTTATGACCGCTGTCCAAAGCAGCACTTTCGATGTATGAGGGAACAGGTCATTCCGGAAGAATTGTTTCACTTTACGCCTGCTGAATCAAACGAGCAGTAATGCCTAAAAATTCCGACTCGGATATCAAGCCCACGAGTTCTTCACCATTCACGACTGGAAGGCAGCCGATTTTGTTTTCACGCATCAACTTCATCGCATCGAGGATGTTTGTTTCCTGCGTCACCGTGATTGGGTTTTGAATCATGATATCGGAAACAAGGACAGTTTTCTTGGGGTTTTCCCTGTTTTTGATGTAGTGCCGCAGCACCATCCTCGCCGTGACCAATCCGACGAGTCTTCCTTTTGTGTCTTCTACTGGTGTGTATCTGATTGTATTCCAATCCATTAGTTCAGCTACCAGGTCCACTATGTCATCTTTTTGCACGGTAAATAGGTCTGTTAGCATAAACTCTGATACCTTGAGGTGTGAGGGCCGATACATTTTTAGGTCTGTCGCGCTGGGCAAATCCCATTCGTGTACTGGTCTGTTGGATTGTTGGTTTTTGATCATTGTTGCGGTCAGCACACTCAGGGCTTCATCCGTATTTGAAGATTCTATCAGTTTTGTATATGCCCGAAGCATCCACCGTGCACCTGTCATGTGTTTTTCTGCTCTTTGTTCAATGATACCCAGGTATTTATCGATGTCTGCCTGATCAATATTTCTCAGGTTCAATCCCCGCCTGGCTATCGGCAGCAACTCCTTAATCAGGTCTTCTGCTGCAATTTTCTGGTCATAAAACCAGGTAAATTTGGAATCAATGCCAAATTTTGCTGCCTTGCCAAAATTATCGCGTGCGTCTACAAAAGACATTTTTGACCGGATATCATCAACCTGGTCTGCCATGCCAATCATACAGCCAAGCCAGAAGCAGGCATTGGCGACTTCGTCTAAAACCGTGGGGCCGGAAGGAAGAATGCGGTTTTCTATGCGCAGGTGTGGCTGTCCATTTTCACTGATGCCATAACATGGTCTGTTCCAGCGATATACCGTACTGTTGTGTACCTGTAAGGCTCGGAGTTTGGGAACGTTTCCTTCTTTCAGCATAGCCAGGCTGTCTTCCTCAACATCACTGCTGAGCAAGACTCTGAAGCGGGCTATGTCCTCCTTGTAAATTTCAAGAATGGACTCATGTAGCCAGTCGCGGCCAAAAGAAACTCTCGGGCTACGTTCGCGCATGTGGTCGTGCGTAGTTCTCGTATCCAATGATTGCTGAAACAAGGCGATTCTGGTTTCATGCCACAGTCTCTTGCCAAAAACTATCGGGCTATTGGCTGAAATGGCCATCATCGGTCCTGCCAATGCCTGGGCAATATTGTACATTTTAACAAATTCGTCTGGAGAAACCTGTAAGTGTACCTGGAATGAGG
>JAUMBK010000024.1:0-6272 GCA_032115795.1 Saprospiraceae bacterium
AGGTGTGCCCAGCTTTGGTGATTCTCTGTAAAAAATTCCAAAAATTTGGCTGCCGTGATGGCTCCAGCCATGGGTCTCGTGCTTAGATTCTTGATATCAGCAATTTCAGAGTGCATCTCGGGCATATATTCTTCCCACAAGGGCAGTCGCCATACCCGCTCATTCACCTTATCCCCCGCAACGGTCAATGCAGACGCCATAGTATCATTATTGGTAAACATCCCTGCTGCTGCATTGCCCAGCGTTGCAATGCAACTGCCTGTCAATGTAGCCAGATCGATGACCTGGGTAGGTTGGAAATGCTTGATCAGGTAAGCGAGTCCGTCTGCCAGAATCAGCCTTCCCTCTGCATCCGTATCAATCACCTCGATTGATTTACCGCTGTACGAAGAAATCACATCACCAGGGCGGATGCTGTGTGCATCCACACTATTTTCTGCTGCCGGGATAATCCCCACTACATGCAGGGGCAAGTGCAAGCGTGCAGCTGTTTCAACCGCTCCAATGACAGCGGCTGCCCCCGCCATGTCGCTCTTCATGTACGCCATGTTGGTGGAAGGCTTGATGGAGATGCCACCGGTATCAAAGCTTACACCTTTGCCTACGAGGCCCAGGTCCGCTTTTTTGGATTTGTGTCCTTTGGGCTTGTATTCTAGAACGATCAACACAGGTGGATTGGCACTCCCCTGCCCTACCGCCAGCAAGGCGTGCATACCCATCTTTTTCAACTTTGCTGTATCGAACACATCGACTGAAAAACCGGCGTCCTTGCCTGTTTGTACAGCTTTCTGGGCAATAAACGCAGGCGTTTTGACATTGGAAGGCAGGTCAACCAGGTCCATGGAACGTATTTGGGCTTCTGCAATCACCAGTGCATTTTGGGCAATTGGCTGTCTTTTTTTATCGACTATGAGGGTTACCTCCGGTTCGGTAAATTTGGTGCCATTGGTTCTGTATGTCCCGTAATTTAACAGGCCCATTCGCAGGCCGATCACGGCATTTGTCAATTCACCTTCCGTCAGGTGTTCCGTAGGCACATTGATACGCAGGGCCAGCTTGGTTCTTTGTTGGACGAGCAGGCTGCGAAAATAGAGGTGTGATTTTGTGCTGTCCTTTTCTTCGCCCAACCCAAGTGCGAATACCCTGATATTTTTTTGTGGGTGAAAAAATTGCGTTACCTCTTTGGGACCGAGGGGTATTTCCGGGTCGTATGAAAGGGCAGAAAACTGCCTGATCAGCTCAGGCTGTGGTCTTTCTTTTGCCATGGCCAGCAAAACTGCGTTGCCATTTTTTGCCTCTTTGGCTTGAATTTGTAAAGGCATTTTATCCGTGTTTGCTGAAATACAGCCATTTGAGTGCCATCGGAAACTGTTCTCCCCAGTGTATTTCTCGGTGTTGTCCGGATGGATTATGTGAAAAAATAAGGTTAAAACCGTCGTACTTTCGTTTTTCCTGGAGCAGATTTTCCAGTCGCAGCACCTGACCGTAATGGTTGGCACTTTCCATACCACCGGCATACAGAAAGATGTCTGTCGGCCCAGCCGGAGTAAATGATTTTGTCATTTGGTAGATTTGATTAGAAATCCAGAGACTGGGAGAAAAAATCATCTTTTTTCCAAAAATATCCGGGTAAGTAAAGCCAGCGTAGAGGCTGATCAAAGCCCCCAGGCTACTGCCGCCGATGCCTGTGTGTTCGCGACCTGGCAGCACCCTGTACCTGCTGTCAATTTTGGGCTTGAGGTCTTCAAGCATGAATTTCAGGTAGAGATGTCCTTCTGCTTCAGTGTACCGGGGTGTGGTATACGGGAGGTATTCCTGGATACGCAGCGTCCCTCCATGGTCTATTGCTACAATAATGACATCGCCAAAACCATGCGTGGAGAGCATTTGCAAGGACTTGTCAATGCCCCAATTGCCATAGGGCGCATATTCATCAAACAAATTTTGACCGTCGTGCAGGTATAATACGGGATAGGCCCTCTCTGTCAGTCTGTAATTGTGCGGCAGGAGCACTGCAATCCGCCTCTTTCGGCCCAGCTGGGGAATTTCGTATTCGTCATCGAGAATGTCCACTATGGGGTAAAATGACCTTGTTGCTTCCTGAATCATGGGTACAAAAGTACATTAATTTTCATTTCAAAGAAAAGATTGTCCCCTCGCTGATTGCATTTTACAAGTCGGAGAGCGATCATTTTGACTCATTCCACTGTATTTTTTTTAAAAATAAATATGCCCAATTTGACATATTTCCCTTATCTTTGCAGCCCAATTGAAAAAGTTCTTTTAGTATGCATATCCTGGATCATTTTTCGTTGCCTTTTTCGGGGATGAAAGATGGGGAGCACAAGTACTCCTTCACTGCCGGAGCCGAGTTTTTTCGGGAGTTTGCGCAATCTCCGATACAAGATGGACATTGTTCTATCGAATTGGAGGCGGACAAGCGCCCTGGCATCATGGATCTGGTTTTTCACATCACGGGGCGGGTACCTGCCATTTGTGACAGGTGCCTGGCAGATATCCAGTTGCCTGTGCAGGGAGAATTTCACCTGCATGTCAAAACAGGTGTTGGAGAAAGTCAGGATGAAGAGGTCTTGTTTATTCGGGACGATCAGGTGAGTATTGATTTATCACAACTGATCTACGAATACATCTGTTTGTCGCTTCCGTTGGTGAATACCTATGCCTGTGCAAAAGATATTCCCCCGCCTTGTAATATGGATGTCCTCAAAAAACTGGAGGAATCGGAAAAGACGGACTCGCAGGCAGGAGGAAGCAATTTATGGGCCGGATTGCATGGCCTGGATCTGGAAGAATAAGGGTAAAATTGAATAAAAAAGAATTTGTAAACATAAATCATTTGTATCATGGCACATCCCAAGAGTAGGGTTTCCAAGGCAAGAAAAAACAAAAGACGTACCCACCACAAAGCAGTGATGCCGCAGTTGGCCATTTGTAAAACAACCGGCGAACCGCATATGATGCACCGGGCATACTGGCATGAAGGTTCGATGTATTACAAAGGACAGGTTGTCATTCAGGCAAAGGAAGCTGAAGAAACAGAGTAAGTTTTTACCATTAAGCGCATACGAGAGCTCCCTGTCAGTGACATGTGGAGCTTTTTCTGTTTAATCATAAAACAATCACAGGTCGTTTGACCATACAATATGAACCAGATGAAGCAAATCATCCACCACCCTATGGCACCGGCACCGGTAGGTCCATACAATCAGGCAATCCAGGCAGGCAATACACTGTATGTCTCCGGACAGATTGCGATCAACCAGGCAACCGGGGCGCTTGTCATGGACACCATTGAAGAAGAAACGAAACAGGTGATGAAAAACCTGGGCTACATCCTTGAAGCAGCAGGAATGACGTTTGAAAACATTGTAAAATGTTCGGTTTTTGTGTCAGACATGGCACAATACGGACAGATCAATGCCGTGTATGCAACCTATTTTTCTGAGGATACTGCTCCTGCGAGAGAATTGGTTCAGGTGGCCAACTTGCCAAAATATGTCAATGTGGAAGTCAGCTGTATTGCTGTGAAATAATGCCTCCCGTTGCTAGGCCTCTACTAGCAGCCTGAATGCGGCAAACGCACCGGCATACGCCAGTAGGCTCATGTATACAAACTGGATGAGAGGCCATTTCCATGATCCTGTTTCTTTGCGGGTCACCGCTAGGGTACTCATGCACTGCATGGCGAAAACATAAAATACCAGCAATGAAGCTGCGGTGGCTCTGTCATAGAGTGGTTTGCCTGTTTGGGGACGTATTTCTGCAGCCATCTTTTCGCGAATGGTCTTTTCATCACTTTCACTGCCCACGCTGTAAATGGTGGCCATTGTGCCAACGAAGACTTCTCTGGCGGCAAAGGATGTGAGAATGGCGATTCCAATTTTCCAGTCAAAGCCCAATGGTGCAATGGCGGGTTCAAACGCCTTGCCGAGAATGCCAATATACGAAGCTTCTATTTTTGCAGATGCAACAAGGTGGTCGGTAGCCTCTTGCCCCAATTGCTGTTTTGCTGCTGTCTCCAATGCCCTGCCCTCTGCGCTGCTGATGTCGGAACCAGGACCATAACTGGCTAAAAACCAAAGCACTACGGAGATGATGACGATAATCTTACCGGCACTAAGGATAAACGAGATCACTTTTTCCCTGACAACCAAAAATACATTTTTCCAGATGGGGGCTTGGTAATTGGGTAATTCCATCATGAGAAAGGATGGGCCGTCGGTGCGAAGCAGCTGTTTTGCCACAAAGGCAGAGAACAGGGCCCCCACAATGCCCAGCAAATAGAGCGCCATCAATGCCAGGCCGCGGTAATCAAACACATTCATCCAGTACCCTTCCGGCACCACAAAACCCACAAGGACAGCATATACAGGCAATCGGGCGGAACATGAAATCAACGGACTGACAAGTATGGTGATCAATCTTTCCCGGTAATTTGTGATTGTCCGTGTCGCCATAATGGCGGGGATTGCGCAGGCGCCGGACGAAATCAAGGAAACCATGCTCCGTCCATTCATTCCAAATCGCTGCATGATGCTGTCAAACATAAACACCACACGGCTCATGTATCCCGATTCCTCCAGTAAGGAAATTAAAAAAAAGAGAATGGCAATCTGGGGAATAAACACAAGTACCCCACCCAGACCAGCAAAAAGCCCATTGACCAGCAAATCTGTAAACCATCCAGCAGGCATATGTGCGGTAGTAAACGCACTAGTCTCAGCAAAAAACGCTTCTATCAACTCCATGGGGTACTCTGCCCAATTAAAAATGGACTGAAAAACAAACATCATGACCAGAAAAAACAGTGCAGGCCCAATGATACGGTGCGTTATCCAGCGATCCAGCTTGTCAGTGATGGTGGCCTTGCCGTTGCCAAGATGGGTGATGGCAGATCGCACGACAGACGTAAATCTGTCATAGCGGTCCATGGTCTCCTGCACCTGGAGATGCAGGTTGTTGAATGCTGCCCTTTCGGTTACATCGGTGATGAACTGTTTCTCTTTGGGCTGGAGCCAGGTAAGCCAGCTACTGTGGTGCGCGATCACCTTGGCCATATACTGATTTGTCAGACCCAGTCTTTTCTGGATGCGGGAGGCGACAAACGCTTCACTGTCTGACAGGGTGTATAAGGAAGACGAAGGCTGCGTTGAGTCCGAAAGTGTTTTGTTTATAAGGTGGTGCAACTGGTCAAGGCGGATGTGGTTTCTGACCGACACACCTATGACTGGCACACCCAGGTATGCCTGGATCTTGGCTGTGTTGAGGGAATCTCCGTTGTCCTCAAGGAGATCGACCATGTTGTTGACAAAGATCATGGGTATGCCCAGGTCTCTGATTTGTGTGGCGAGCAGCATGTGTCGTTCCAGCTGCGTCACATCAGCCACATAGACGACGAGGTCGGGAAACATGGCATCTGACGGGTGTAGGAGTAGTTTGACCACAATTTTCTCGTCAGACGAATTGGGATACAGGCTGTAGGTGCCAGGAAAGTCGACGACCATGGCCTGATTGCCATCAGACAACTTAAGGTGTCCTCGTTTGATATCCACGGTGACGCCCGGAAAATTGGATACTTCCTGGCGCAGCCCTGTGAGGTAATTGAAGAGCGAGGATTTGCCCGAGTTAGGGTTTCCCAAAAGTGCAATAACCGGTTCTGATCCTTTCTCTGTCATACTTCCTCGATGTAAATGGTCTTTGCTTCTTCCCAGCGCATGGCGAGCTGGCATCCTTCCAGTCGGATGTAGCAGGCACCCCCGAAAGGCGACTCACGAACCATGGTGACGCGCGCCCGTGGCAGGAGTCCCAGGTTGAGCAGCTTGCAGGTGTATGCATTTTCATCCAGCAGGGACACGAAAGCTGATTCTCCCTGTTTCAGGTCGGCAACGGTTCGCTTTGGCTTCAATTTGTTATTTAGACTAAATTTAGATTGCAAAAGTACGAATCCGTTTTGAAAAAAGCGAAGCGGCGCATGAAAAAGGTATGGGAATGGGGAGTGATTTTTGTCATGGGTGGGGGGCTAATACACACATGGCTCACATACTCAACTATTTGAGGGCCTATAAAATAGAAGTTGATTCAGCTTTATGAAAAACTTAAACAAGACAGTCATTAATCTCACGCAAAGACATCATGATAGATCTCCCTCAAGAGTTTAAGGTTTGCATTCTTCAATCAATAGAGGTGACTCTTCTTCGCCTGAGCAGAGTAAGAATCCTTACGTTTGTCCAAACATTTCCCCCTTGTCCAAG
>JAUMBK010000025.1:0-5962 GCA_032115795.1 Saprospiraceae bacterium
ATTACCATTGGGGAAAACATGGATAAAATACCGTGTAAAAGATGAGTGTGATAATGTACTGGAATGCAATACTTCCATCACTGTGATAGACAATATTCCACCAACTGCCATTTGTGAGGACCAGACTGTGATTTCTTTGGACGATACAGGCTGGGGAGAGCTATATGCTGAATCACTTGACAACCACAGCCTTGACAATTGTGGTCCGATTGCAAGATATGAGATCAGGCGCAAAACGACCACTTGCCCGGGCAACTCAGATGACCTCAACTTCGGCTCTAAAGTAAGTTTTTGTTGCAGTGATATTACATCGCCTGCATCTTATGTTACCGTAGTTTTGCGGGTCTATGACGCAGCTGGAAATTTTAATGAGTGTGAAACGACAGTAAAGGTGCAGAACAAGCGTCCACCGGTAATCACTTGTCCTTCCAACAAAACACTGATTTGTGGCGATGGCCGAATTGCAGCTTGGGTAGCAGGAAATCTGGCCTTTGATACCCTGTTTTTTGGAATGCCAACAGTGAGTGGTGTTTGTGCAAATCTCCAGTTTGGAAGTAGAATTTTATCCAATACACTGGATTCAAAATGCGGAACAGGTACTGTAACCAGAGAATGGTTCTTACTTGCAAATCCAACAATCAAGTGCCAGCAGAGGCTGACGGTTACGTCACCGGCATTTTCATCTGCCAATGTCACATTCCCCGGTACACTCGTCCTGGCGACATGTGATATTACGAAAGCCCATCCGGATATCACTGGAAGCAAACCGCAGGTAAACGGTGCAGGGTGTCGTGATATCGGCATCTCCTACGATGACCAGGTATTTCACAATACAACTGAAGCATGCATCAAGATTTTAAGAACTTGGAGAGTCATTGACTGGTGTTCATATCCTACCTCTCCGGTCGTGGTTGAAAGAGTGCAGACAATCATGTTGTCTGGTACTGGAGGAGCAGTGATTACAGGATGTTCAAACCAGACAGTGACTACAGATCCAGGTCGATGCGATAAGGATATGACTTTGACTGTCAATGCCGCTGACGAATGTACTTTGCCACAGGACCTGATCTATGAATGGTCTCTTGACCTGAAAAAAGACAATACCCTTGACAGGACAGGGACGGGTAAAAGCTTCAATTATACCATGCCTGCCGGAACGCACAAGGTGACGTTCAACGTAACCAATAAGTGTGGTATTGTCAAGACTTGTTCTTATGATGTAACTGTAAGACCGACCAAAAAACCAACACCGGTTTGTTTGCGCGAGGTAGTTTGGGTTCTTGACAGTGACGGTACAACCGAAATCTGGGCCAGTGACTTCAACCTGAAAAGCGAAAACAATTGTGGTGATGATGCCAAATTGAAATTCTCTTTCAACTCAGCAGGTACACAAACTGGAAAAACATTCACTTGCGCCGACATTCCAAATGGTCAGGTTGCCCGTATACCATTGCAAATGTATGTCATAGATGAATTTGGGAATTTTGATTTCTGCGACGTGATCCTTGTACTCCAGGATTCTCCACTGAATAATGTATGCCGCGATGTCCAGACACTGTTGCCTACCGTCAGTGGTACAATTACCACGGAAATGAAGGAGGGAATTGACAATATTGAAGTTGAGCTAACCAATATGAATACGGCATCGACAATGATGTCAATGACAAAAGACCAGGGTAGCTATGCCTTTACAGGTGTGGATGTGTTTGACCCAAAGAGTATTGGTGCTTCCAGAAACAACGACCTGTTGAATGGGGTGTCAACGCTTGACCTGGTATTGATCCAGCGCCATATTCTGGGATTGCAGATCATTGATTCTCCATATAAGCTGTTGGCCGCGGATATCAATAATTCAAGATCTGTGACTGCCAGTGACCTGACGAATCTACGAAAGACCATTCTGGGCGTTTCCAACCAGTTTGACAACAATACATCCTGGCGGTTTTTGCCAGAAACGTACAAATTTGACGATCCGGCCTACCCGTTTGATTTTCCTTCAAAAATCAATCTTGACTCTGTTTTTGAAGACCGTGCCAATGTCAATTTCATGGCGGTAAAGGTAGGTGATATCAACAACAGTGCCAAGGCAAATGCAGGAAGCTCACCAATAGAAAAGCGAAGCCAGCCAGTTCTTTTTGTCTATGAGAATCAGTCGTTCAAAGCCAATGAAACGGTGAAGGTGGAGATTCGTTCTGCAGAAGAAATGGACATGATGGGTGCCCAGCTGGCATTGCATTTTGCTGCTGATAAACTCACCTTGAATGACATTCTCCCCGGAAAGTGGGCTATCCGACCTGACCAGGTGAATAGACAGGATGCACTCATTCGAATGAGTTATGATGATCCGAAAGGAACTGCAATTGGTGCTGATGAAGTCCTATTTACGCTTGTATTTACGGCATTAGAAAAGGGAAATACAAATGCCATTTCTCTTGCCAATGAGGTGATGCCTGCAGAATTGTATGATCTTGAAGCATCTGCAAAAGCCATTGCACTCCAGCCACGTGAGGGAGGTAGCTTGATGACAACCTCTCTGTACCAGAACGAGCCAAATCCGTTCAAAGATGGCACGTCTGTGCCTTTTGAGCTTGCTACATCTTCCTCAGTTACTCTGCGTGTACTTGATATAACAGGAAAGCAGGTTTTTGTTCAAACGGCAACATTCGAAAAAGGATACCATACGCTGACAATTTCCGGATCACAGCTTTCTGGTTCCGGAGTGTACTACTACCAGCTTGAAGCTGATGGATTTACTGCCAGCCGCAAAATGATTTTGATCGAGTAATGTGTTTATAAAAATGATTCTGGGTTTGCCGGGCATGTTCGCATGTCCGGCTTTTTTGCATAAAAGCACCTCAAATTATGTGGAAATATGTTTATGTCGGTGCTGGTGTGGTGCATGAAGGTCGAAACAAAGCCTTGCCGACATCCGTTGTACTAAGAAACAGGGGATAATGAAAACCATGAGAGCCATTGTTGTGGGGCAGGGCAACCAACCTCGGTTGGAGGCGCTGCCTGAACCTGAATTGTTGGAACAGCGCGTCGTTGTTGAAATCCGTGCTTCAGCCCTCAATCACCGCGACATCTGGATTACGAAAGGCTTGTATCCGGGCATTAGGTTGGGTGCCATCATGGGATCAGACGGATGTGGTGTCTTGAACGGAGAAGATGTCATCATCAATCCGGGCTTAGAGTGGGGTAACAGACAGCAACACCAGTCGTCCGAATTCCGGGTGTTGGGTGTGCCAGATGACGGTACATTTGCCGATAAGATTTGCATTTCTGCCGCACATGTTACTCCCAGGCCGGCGCACCTCACCTCATTGGAAGCGGCGGCCCTGCCTTTGGCTGGCGTCACTGCCTACAGAGCATTATTTAGTCGGGCAGCTGCAATGGGAGGAGAAAAAGTATTGATAACGGGCATCGGTGGAGGTGTCGCGCTTATGGCAATGCAGTTTGCCATAGCACTGGGCTGTGAGGTATATGTCACTTCATCCCAACAATCCAAAATTGATCAGGCCCTGCAAATGGGCGCGAAGGCTGGTTGGTTGTATTCTCAGGCGGACTGGCCTGCGGCTTGTATCAAAGAAACCGGCGGCATCGATGTCGTCATCGATGGAGCTTGTGGTCCTGGTTTCAACCAGTTGATCAAATGCATGGCGCCGGGCGGCCGGATTGCATTTTACGGAGCAACAGCAGGCCCCATTGAAAAACTCAATCCACAAGTCGTATTTTGGAAGCAATTGTCCATACTCGGTTCAACCATGGGTTCACCGGCCGATTTTCACAATATGGTGGAGTTTGTGAATCAATCCAAAGTCAAACCCGTCATTGATAAAGTGTTTTCCTTGCAGGATTCTCCAGCTGCTTTCGCACGCATGGCGGCGGGAAAGCAGTTTGGGAAGATTGTCTTTGATCATTCCCTTTAATATACGGGAGATTTATATCACATCTGAAAATACAAACCATGAAGATTTATACCAAAACTGGCGATGCGGGCACGACGTCACTTTTTGGCGGCAAACGCGTATACAAAGACGATTTCCGTATTGAGGCGTATGGTACCATCGATGAGCTGAATGCCCATATCGGACTTCTCAATGCCTCGTTGCAGGAGGCCACGCAGCATTATTTTTTGACTGAAGTCCAGCGTAGGTTATTTTCCATAGGCAGTGCTCTTGCCTGTGATCCGGACAAGCCGCTGGTCAGTCCGGATATCCACGCAGAAGACATCCAATTGCTGGAAAACGCCATGGATACGATGGATCAGCTGCTTGAGCCCCTGCGCAATTTTATTTTGCCCGGCGGCGATCCGTTGATTGCCCAGGCTCACGTTTGCCGCACTGTTTGTCGCAGGGCAGAACGGAGAGTCATCGCCCTCGACAAGGAAAAGTCGGTCAATGCCCTCATCATCCAATACCTGAACCGCTTGTCTGATTACTTTTTTATACTTGGACGCTACATTGCTCATAGCCATAAAGTAGAAGAAATTATCTGGACACCGCGAACGGCAAAATAATACGCCCATGTCTGTTAAAAAACCTGTCTGGCAGTGGATGCTGCAGCCTTGGCGCTTCCGCTGGTATTTGCTCATGCGACTGCCTTCACTCGCATTCTGGGGCGTCTCCATGGACGTCCTTGACCAAGGCAGATGCAGGATTCTACTGCCTTTTTCCTGGCGGACAAAGAACCCCTTTGGGTCAATTTATTTTGGCGCACTGGCAGGAGCAGCTGAATTGGCAACAGGGGCGCTGCTGCTGGCGCACTTGATGGAAAAACGCCCCGCTTCCATGCTGGTTACCCATTTTGAGATGGATTTTCTAAAAAAAGCCTCCACCGACTGTCTGTTCACTTGCGATGACGGTGCGCTCATAGAAGCAGCGCTTCATCAGGTGACGGAAAAAGGAGCAAGCACCGAGCTAACAGTCACTGCCACAGGCGCTGACCGCAATGGAGCAATCGTCGCCCAGGCCAGCATTACCTGGTCGGTCCGCATCAGATAAAACAGTCCAACAGTATCCAAACACGGGCGGTTGTTCATATTTCAAAATTATTTATATAATTTTGTTCTTCCATCCAACCCAAAATAGTGAGCCTTGGCAAAAAACGCGACACATCCGCCAGACGAAAACGCGAAGATCACGCCTTTGATGGCGCAGTATTTCAAGCTCAAGGCCAAGCACCCTGATGCCATCCTTCTTTACAGAGTCGGTGATTTTTACGAGACTTTTTCCGACGATGCGGTCAAAGTATCCGAGATTCTGGGCATTGTCCTCACCAAGAGAAACAATGGAGGGGCAGACATCCAACTGGCAGGATTTCCATATCATTCGCTGGATTCTTATTTGCCCAGACTGGTAAGGGCTGGATACCGTGTGGCCATCTGTGAGCAACTTGAAAAGCCAAGCAAAGAGAAAAAGATTGTTGACAGGGGAGTGACAGATGTGGTGACGCCTGGCATTACGACCGACGATGCCATTTTGGACAGGAAATCAAATAATTACCTGGCGGCTGTGCATTTTACCGGCAAGGGCGACATGGGGGTTGCATTTCTCGATATTTCTACCGGCATCTTTATGGCCAGCGAAGGCAAACCTGCCAACATTGAAAAGCTCATTGATGGATTTCAACCTTCGGAGATTATTTTTTCGCGCGCTTTCGCTCAGGATTACAACCGCACTTTTGGAGACAGATTTTACCATTATGGCCTGGATGAATGGGTATTTATGCCGGACTACACGCGGGAAAAGTTGCTCAACAAATTTGGGGTGTCCAATCTCAAAGGATTTGGAGTAGAGGAGCTGGTATTGGGACAGGTGGCGGCCGGTGCCATTTTGCATTACCTGACAGATGGAAATTTATTGTTCCTAAATGGAAGTTCGTCGACGCTGAAACAGATGAACCGTACGGAAATTCTATTTTAGTTAAAACAACTCCTTTATACAAAGATTCTACAGTCGTA
>JAUMBK010000026.1:0-6589 GCA_032115795.1 Saprospiraceae bacterium
ATATGCAAGACGCCTTTTACGAGCAGGTTTTTTTGTGGATCATGATCATTTATGGTATTACACAAATAGTCACTGAGGCACAGATATTTGCGTGGTTACGAAATGGTTTAGCTGGTTCCAAACTGGGATTGATGCGATGGCTGGGTAACCTCGTCAGCTGTTTTTTATGCACCTCTGTCTGGGTTTCATTTTTGTTGGGGTTGTTTGTATTTAGCCCAACAGCTGTGTTTTGGTCTATCTCTCCAGTTCAAAACGCTATGCTGGACAGCATGTTTGGAAGCGCATTCGTGTGGTTTTTATTTATGTTGGAATCAAAGCTGAGTCGCTAATGAATTGTATAAATCCTCTGTCCATTCCCCCACCCCATCAAGGTATCATCGTATTTATCTGACTAAAACCAAGGACGGTGACATCAGTTCTTTTCTGAACTTCATTTCCACCATACACTAAAAAGGGTTTTACATCCTCTTTCATTTTTTGGAACTGCGTCAAATTCTTGAAAAATTCACTGTTGATGGTTTTTGCGGATTTCATTTCCAAAGCACAAAGTGATTGACCATTCTCAATTAATAAGTCGATTTCACTACCGGTTACATCACGCCAGAAATAGAACTGCTCATAGGTTCGAAAATTCCATGCATGCTTCATTTTTTCCACCAAAATAAAATTCTCGAAAAGCTGCCCTTTGGCAAAATGGATGTCAAGATCTTCGATAGTGCGAACTCCCAACAAATATGACAATAAACCCGTATCATAAAAATATACTTTGGGTGTTTTTATGATTCGTTTGTTGAAGTTGCTGTGATAAGGCTGTAATCGAAAAGCTATAAATGATGTCTCCAATACATTCATCCAGGAATTGATCGTCTTATTATCCAACCCCAAATCATTCCCCAGACTACTTTGGTTAAATAATTGACCTGCCCTTCCCGCAAGTAATTTGATAAACTTCTGAAATAAATCCAAATTCAAAATATTCTTCAACATTCTGACATCTCTTTCGATATAGGTTTTTAAGTAATTATCATAAAAATCAAAAGAATCTATGTCGTTCAGCCATTTCCGAGGATATCCTCCAGATAAAAGATAGTGCTCCCAACTTTCAAAATCATAATTACCGGCTTTTAATTCTGAAATTGAAAACGGTAATAATTGAAACACAGCCACTCTGCCTGCCAGCGATTGTGAAATGTGTTCTGACATCAGGAAATGTTGAGAACCCGTAATCAAATATTCACCGTTGACTTCACGTTGATCGGTATAGACCTGTAAATAAGAAAACAATTCAGGAACATACTGGATTTCATCGATGATGACCCCGTTGGAATACGTTTCCAAAAAACCTTTTGGGTCATTCTTAGCAAAATATCGGTTTGACGGGTCTTCAAGATTTACATACCTAAATTCAGGCATGAGCATTTTGCATAGTGTCGTTTTACCAGACTGGCGCGGACCAATGACGGCAACC
The DNA here is from genome assembly GCA_032115795.1 of Saprospiraceae bacterium. Lineage (GTDB taxonomy): Bacteria > Bacteroidota > Bacteroidia > Chitinophagales > Saprospiraceae > OLB9. The sequence continues at coordinate 1,469 of JAUMBK010000026.1, forward strand.
ACCGGAAACTTCAATAATGCTTCCGCTATTTTAGGGGCAATGTCTCTTTTTAGCTTCATCTTGTAAAATTAGGAATTGAATTCCTAATTTGCAAGCATTCTCCAATTCTTCCCTACCCCTCCAGCTGTTCGCTCAACGATTCCCACTCCGTCATGCGAGCCACAAGCTGCTCCTGAAGTTGGGCGTACTGCTTGTTGACCTCAACAAAGCGGGGATTGGTATAAAACTCGGGATCAGCCAGCTGCTTCTCCATCGTAGCTTTTTCCGTCTCCATTTTGGTGATGTCTCTCTCGGCCTGCTGAACCTGTTTTCGCAGTCGACGCAATTCTTCACCTTCTGGTTTCTTTCCGGACAACGATGCATTGGCCCCTGGTGAAGATTTGCCCTCTTCAATGGAGCGCATGTTGTCGAGCTTCCGCTTGTCGAGGAAGTAGTTGATGTCGCCAAGGTATTCTCGGGTATTGCCGTCACGGAATTCGACAACTTTATCAGTCAGTCCTTCCAGAAATTCCCTGTCATGGGAAATAACCAGCAAGGTGCCCTGGTATTCTTTCAATGCCTGCTTCAGCACCTCTTTGGAATAGATGTCAAGGTGGTTGGTGGGTTCGTCGAGGATTAAAAAATTGCAGGGACGCATGATCAGCGACGCCATGGCAAGGCGTGCCCGCTCGCCCCCCGACAGAACCGAAACCTTCTTCTCCACATCATCGCCCGAAAACAGGAACGCCCCCAGGATGCTGCGCACGCGTGTACGCATTTCTTCTGGTGCCTTGTCTTCCATGACGTCCAGTACCGTCTTTTTCAGGTCGAGCAACTCGGACTGGTTCTGGGCATAGTATGACAAATGCAAATTGGAACCCAGTTCGACCGTGCCACTGCTTGGCGCCAGTGCACCGGCGATGATTTTGGCCATCGTTGTCTTTCCCTGGCCGTTCTGACCCACAAAGGCCACCCTGTCTCCGCGCTCAATGGTCACGTCGACATTGGCAAACACCACTTTGCCGTCGAAGGAACGCGACAAGCCCACCGTGCGCACGGCATCTCTACCAGACCGGGGCACCTCTGCAAAGCGGATCTGCATTGCCTTGCCCTGCTCAACTGGAATCTCTATACGCTCTACCTTGTCCAGCTGCTTCTGCATGCTCTGTGCCATCTTTGTCTTGGTGGCTTTGGCCATAAACCGGTTGATGGTTTTTTCTTTCTGCGCGATATCACGCTGCTGGTTTTCGTATGCATTAAGCCGGATGGATTGTTGCTTTTCTTTTTCTTCCAGGAATTTTTTATAACCCATCCGGTAATCATAAATATCCCCCCACTCGATCTCAAGGATGCGGCTACAGACATTTTCAAGAAACTGAATATCATGGGAAATAACGAGGACCGTACCGGGATAGGTCGTCAGGTAGTCTTCCAGCCAGATGATGGACTCAATGTCCAGGTGATTGGTGGGTTCGTCGAGCATCAGGACATCTGGCTTGCGCAAGAGGAGCTTGGCCAGCTCAATGCGCATCTTCCAGCCTCCGCTAAATTCGGCTACCTGCCGCTGCATATCACCGTCTTTAAATCCCAGGCCCTTCAGAATCCGGATCGTATCCACTTCCAGGGTGCTCAGGTTGAAATGTTCCAGTTGTCCTGTCAGAGCAGCGAGCTCTTCAAGCAGCTTGTGGTATGCGTCGCTTTCATAGTCCTCCCTTTCCGAAATTTGCTGGTTGAGCTGGTCGAGCTGTACCTGGAGATCTATGGCTTCTTCATGGCACGACATGGCTTCGTCGCGCACCGTCTTTGATTCATTCAGCTCAAATTCCTGGCGCAGGTAGCCCACTGTCGTCCGCAGAGGAAATTCGATGGCACCACTGTCTGGCCTGCTCTGACCGGCGATGATTTTCAGCAGCGTTGACTTCCCTGCCCCATTCCGGCCGATCAAGCCAATGCGGTCTTTCGGACTGATCATAAAACTGACGTCATCAAGCAAGATCCGCTCTCCAAACTTTACTGCTATATCCCTTACGTAATACAAATCAATGGTATTTTGCGCTATTCTATTGTATGGCTTTCATCAGATCGACGGGCCCTGGCGTTAGTTAAAACCAACTACGTCGGGCATCTGCGCAATGACTGTAAACCTGTCTCCTTTATTGTGCAACACCGTCTGCCACATGACAAACGGCTTTACTTTGAATAAGTAGTTGGCATCCATCTCATCGACCAGCCAGGACCCTTCCTCCATCTCTTCAGCAAGTTGTCCCTCCGTCCAGCCGCTGTAGCCGACAAAAAACTTGACATTGTCGTCCCTGATGACACCGTTTTCCATCAAAAACCGCAACTTTTCAAAATCTCCCCCCCAATACACTCCCGGGCAGACTTCCATGGTGTTGTCCAGCATGTTGCCCACATTGTGCAGGAAATGGAGGCTATCCATGCCGACAGGTCCTCCTACGTGGACGGCCGCCTTCGATTCCGGAAAATCACCTACGAGGTCATGAATTTGCATATCCAGCGGCTTATTGAGTACAAAGCCTGTCGTGCCTTTGTCGGTATGTTCACAAAGGAGCACGATGGACCTTCTAAAATTCGGGTCCAGCATGAAAGGTTCCGCAATGAGTATCGTTCCCGCTTTCAATGTCATCTGCATCAGAGCGTATTTGTCTCTGCCTCCCGGTGCACTTTTTTAATCAATCCGGAAAGCACTTTTCCCGAGCCACCTACTTCTGTAAACGTAGTAAATCCGTCAGCGACCATTTTTTCAATTGTCTGCGTCCAACGTACCGCTCCAGTCAGTTGGTCGATGAGGTTTTGTTTGATGGCAGAGGGATCCGTCTCCGGAGTGGCAGTAAAATTCTGGTAGACGGGACAGGCAGGAAGCTGAAATTGGGTATCCATGATTGCCTGTGCCAACTCTTTGCGGGCTGGCTCCATCAGTGGAGAATGAAACGCACCACCGACTTCAAGCTGTAGGGCCCTTTTTGCCCCTGCCTCTGTGAGCTTTTGCATGCCTTGCTGCACTGCATCAACTGAACCGGAAATCACGAGCTGGCCCGGGCAATTGTAATTGGCCGGCACAACAATGCCGTCGATAGAAGCGCATACCTGTTCGACTGTGTCATTATCAAGACCCAGGATGGCTGCCATGGTGCCAGGCGCCGCTTCACAGGCAGCCTGCATGGCCATTGCACGTGCATAGACCAATTTCAAACCGTCTTCAAAACGCAGCGTACCATTGGCCACCAATGCAGAAAACTCTCCGAGGGAATGCCCTGCCACCGCCTGCGGATGGGTGGTTTGCTTGCTGCGCAACGTGGCTATCGAATGGACAAACAGCGCTGGCTGTGTCACTTGCGTTTGTTTCAATTCTTCAGCACTGCCACGAAACATGATTTCTGACAATGCAAAACCCAAAATCCGGTCGGCGTCAAGAAAGACCTTCTTTGCTTCATCACTGCTTTCATAGAGGTCGAGCCCCATGCCTTCAAATTGTGCTCCTTGTCCCGGAAAGACAAATGCCGTCATGTTATTTGTGTTTGGAAGTGAGTAAACTAAGAAATTCCGTGCGCGTCTCTATGTTGCGAAAAGCGCCTGTAAAAGCGGATGTGGTTGTAACAGAATCCTGTTTTTCGACGCCCCGCATCATCATGCACATATGTGCTGCCTCGATAACGACTGCCACTCCCTGAGGTTTTAAGGTATCTTCAATGGAATGCAGAATCTCATGCGTAAGGCGTTCCTGCACCTGCAGCCTCCGGGCAAAGACGTCGACGACCCTGGGCAACTTACTCAAGCCGACCACGTAGCCATTGGGAATATAGGCAATGTGGGCTTTTCCGTAAAAGGGCAGTAAGTGATGCTCGCAGAGGGAATACATCTCAATGTCCTTGACGACCACCATTTCATTGTATTCTTCCTTGAACAAAGCCGACCGGAGGATTTTACCTGCGTCCTGTTGGTAGCCCTGTGTGAGGAATTGCATGGCCTTTGCCGCCCGTTCAGGTGTTTTGGCAAGACCCTCTCGCTGGTCATCCTCGCCCGTAAGCCGGATGATGTCAGCATACCTCTGCTTCAGAGCATCGGTGACCTCTTCGTCATAAAAATGTTGCTTGTGGTAGGCCATGGTGGTTATTTTTCGCCGTAATATTCGGCATAAATTGTATCAGTCTCCTGCAATTTGATGCAATGCAACGCACAGCCATGGATATGTGGCTCAATTTGTTGCCAGATCAGTACCGCCATGTTCTCTGTGGTGGGCATCATTCCTTTGGGAATGAAGTCAATATCCAGATTGAGATTGGAATGATCCAGTTTGTCAGTGACATGTTCGCGTATAATTTTGGAAAGCTTTTTGGCATCATGGACAAAGCCAATGACAGGATCTGGCGTTCCCTTGACTGTGACATACAAGGTATAATTGTGCCCATGCCAATTTTTATTAGCACATTTTCCAAAAAATGATATATTTTCTTCAGCGGACCATTCCTCAATCCATAATTTATGTGCCGCATTAAACTTTTCCACCCGGGTAAGGTACACGATTGCCATAGTAGAGTCGAAATCGGGTGCAAAGATACTGTTTTTTTCGTTGCTGAGGGAAAACCAAAAGAAAGTGGCGCCTTGTGTTTTCAAAAAAGACAAAAAAATTGCTTGAACAACGGTTTTTGCAATTGTTTTGCTGTATTATTGTAGCATAATTGCTATTATAACCAAAAGTATGAAAAAAGAATTCCATCCCTCCCTGCCAAATCGACCGATGCCAACAGAATATGATATGTCAAGCCATACCTGGTCCTTCGCAGCAGAAAGTGCCGTATTTGAATGGAAAAGCCCCATGGAAAGGGTACTGATCATCCGCAAGGGCATTCCCTATGACGCGATCGATGCATTGAGCAAAAAGCTTCACAAGCCCATCAAATCTCTGCTACAGCTTTTTCACATGGCCCAAACCACCTACAACAAAAAAAAATCAGAGCATGCCCTTCTGGATAGCAAGGAGAGTGAGCTCATACTGTTAATTGCTGAATTGATCGCTTACGGAGCGGAGGTCTTCAACCATGAGGAGCCCAAGTTTCTCCGCTGGTTGAAAAAACCAAACCTGTCCCTGGGTGGACATGCGCCTGAAAGTTTTTTTGATAC
>JAUMBK010000027.1:0-12896 GCA_032115795.1 Saprospiraceae bacterium
ATAGATGCTTCTAGGCCTGTTACACCAGATGAATTGATACAGTTTTTCCTATAATCTAATCTTCTTGTCCCTGTATATGATATGTTGAAATACACATCTTTTGTTACTTCATTTGTAATTAAAAACCCATGCACTAAAATACTTCCACAATCCAAACCCGTAATCGTGCTGGGACAGTTTCCATCCTGTGTCCAGGTGGGTATATCGTCACAAAAAGTCAGTATGGACAATTGCTCCCCTGCAGGAACTTTTACCCAAGCATTTCCATCCCAGTATAGCATCTCTCCTTTATTTGTACCAGACATTATTCCTTCCCCAGGGTCCCCCTTTTGTCCTTTCAGACTTTCCAGCCATTCCGATTCTGAACCAGAAAATCCATTGGTCACTGCAATCTGATAGGCTGATTGCCCATTTTCTCCATTGACTCCTGCTTCCCATTTCTCACCTTGAGGCCCAGCAGGCCCCGAAGGCCCCGCTACTCCCTGTGGTCCCATCGGACCAGCCGGGCCAGCCGGTCCCGCCACGCCCGGGGCTCCCTGGGGTCCCGGTATAGCACTGCCGCTGGTTTTGGCGTACAAGGCATACGGTACGCTCAGAAACTGGCGCGAGCCGGTGATGGTGTAGTTTGTCCCTCCATTGGGGTCTATCTGTGTTTTGACATAATACGGTCCAGCGGCCCAGTCTATGTCGGCAAAAGAACCGCTTACGGCAGTACCAGCTCCGATGTCAAGGCTGAAAAGGCCATTCGCATTGGTCGTGGGGGTGTGCCGCTCAACAAATACAGCTGTACCCTGGGCACTACCCTGGAGGATGCTGAGCTGTAGGCCTACGGTTCTGCCGGCCACGATTTTGTTGGCGGCATCGCGTACGACGCCCTGGTACGACATGAGTTCTGGAACGGTGCCAGTGCCTGGAGCACTGGTCACACTTAGCACCGCTACTGCAGACGTGTCTCTGCATATTGTATTGGACGTGACGATGCACCGAAATTGCTGGTTATGGTTGCTCTGCGTCACCTGGGAGACGCGCAACGTATCAGTATAGACTCCGCTGTACTGACCTGCATTGCTAAGGTTTTGAAAGCCAAAGCCGATGTCGGACTGCCATTGGTAGGTTAGGTTGTCGGCAGTAGCAAAAATGCCAAAGATGGCTTGCGCACCAGAGGTAACGGCTTGGTCGGTAGGCTGACTTTGTGCTGGACTGGGTATGCAACCAACTGTAACTGTTTTACAAAGCGGGACAGGATTGGATGAGGCTGTTACACATGCATTGTATGTTTCAACGCATAAAGTATACTCTCCAGGTGTATTCCAGGTAATTAAAGTAGAAACTGTATCCACGCCTTCTGTCGCCTCAAGGGTATCTATTACAACACCGTTTACCGAAATTGTGAAATATGTTCCCCCTTGCGGTACAGGAATTTTATAAACATGCGTTTCATTTTCTTTTACTTTTTCAGGTCCTTGAATGACACCTGGCCATGATGCAATTTCCTGCATACAAGTCCCCCCTGTCCCCATGACATTTATCGTGACAGTACAGGCCGAGCCACCACATCCATCCACAAGTAGATAATATTTTACTCCAAGTCTCAGTCCCGATATATTCATAACCCGAGTACCATTCGTAACACCACAACCGTAACATGGGGTGGGTGTACAATCCCAATCTGCAGAACAACCTCCCTGAACGACATTATTTTGAGGCTGAATACAAGAAGAATAAATCGCAGCTTGTATTCCCCTGTTTGTACCAATTCCGGAACAATTTGAATAAGATAACTCAAATGTATATTCTTCACACCAGGCAATAAAGGATACCCAAGAGGGATTGTTGGATACCGTTCCGCCTGAGTTTGAAGGCATTGGATTGCACATAGGTGTGGGTCCATCAGAAGGGTGTTGGTACGCGGACATCTGAAAATTATATCCGTCCAGATCATTTATGGAGCAAATTACAGGAGCAGTGCTGCATTTGCAGGAATTCTGATCTGGCCCATTACATACTTCAAACGCTTGGGAATAAGACACAGTGTAAAAAACAACAAACAATAATGTCAAGACACTTTTTGACATTGCTAATTTATTAAGCAATGCTTGGTTTATTAATTGCCCGTTTTTTTCTATAATTCCTGATGGATTTTTCATGATTGTCCTAACTTTTACACTGGTTGAATAAATACCTATTAATTCCTTGTTTAGATTGTAATATTTTATAAAATTCTCAACACCGCACGATAATCACCCCAAACGGTGGTGTTTGCCCTGAAACGGCACCACAGCTGCTTCTGACCTGAAACCGATAGACACCGGGCGGTAGGCCAGTGACAGTGAATGTATTTCCCATACCGGCATAGCTGTTTGACTGGGTGCCTGTTTGCTCGATGGTCCAGGAGCCCGAAGGTAGATTGGTGAGCGTGGCTGAGCCGGTACCATCGCTGCCACAGGCGGGCTGGGCAATGGCAGCAATCACAGGTATAGCACAATCACATGCCACTACTTGCCGTGATGCCGTGGCGGTACAGCCCTGGCTGTCTGTCACGGACACTGCGTATGTTCCTGTAGCATTGACCACAATCTGCCGGGTGCTAGCCCCTGTACTCCACAAAAAGAATGTTCCTGCTGAGGCTGATAGACGCAGGCCCTGGCTGGCACAAAAAGCACTGTCGCCCAAGATAGCGACTGAGGTCAAGCAATCTTCGGTATAGACTTGCTGTACCCCTTCCGAAATGGTTCCTGCTGGACCATCCAGGCTGAGGTAGTCGGTTTGGCCGATGGTATAGGAGACATTGCCACCGCTGCCCTCCAGGTTTCCCCCTGCGGGATTGACAGAAGTCTGTGCTCCAAGGGAGGAAGTGATACATGAAAATAGAATCCCGTATGAGAATGGCAAACCACGCTTACGAACAGTCTGAACCAACACACTGGCAAAGTGGCAGATAGAAGATGTGATATTTACACAGCAAAGCAGGTTCATAGGTGCGTTTTTCACGGCGTACAATGTACCCTGCATGCCGGAAATGCCTTAAAACAAAAGAGAGGTAAGTTTTTCGCGGTCATGTTGACCCTCATTAAAGCGCCATCAAAGGATTGATAGCGCTTTTACTCCCTGCAGGTTTGGTAATAATCGACTTTCCAGATACAGGATATAAAAATGTAGTGTTGCTTTGTTGAGTTCCTTGGGGTAAAGGTAGGGAAAAGTTTGAATGGATATGTTTTTTTTATGCTGTTATAAATCATGAAGGTTTTGATGGCAATTTACTGTCTTGGGACTTATTGTGTGAAAATGTACTCTGCCTGGTATCATGCCATCGCAACGGGACTTGGTTTTATCTTTTTGTTCCCACAGGTTTCACCTGCGGCAGCCTTAATTCAAGCTATTCAGGCTTAAAGTACATGCCATTTTCCGAAGGATTCCTAAAGCTATAGGGAGAAGCATTTAGGTATCAGACCAAACAAGATTGCCAAAGGAATTCATTTTAATATACGATATCCTCTGCAATAATAGTTACCAATATTTCTTTGGTCAATTTTGGTATTCCTGAAATCCTATTTGATTGTCTTTCAATTGCTTTTTCAAATACATTCCTTACTAAGCGGCCATTCCCAAAAGAATTATCACGATTTTGATATGCTTCAGAGAACAAATGAATCAATTTATCATTTGCTTCATTTGTAAACTTATACTCAAATTTATCACATAATTTATGGAAGATTTTTAATAATTCTTCAGGCGTATAATCTGAGAAATCTAAATAACGATTAAATCTGGATTTGAAGCCTGGATTTGTATCAATAAATTTTTGCATCTCATCTGTGTATCCAGCAAGGACTACAATTAATCTATTTCTGTCATCTTCCATTCTTTTTATAAGGGTAGAAACTGCTTCTTTTCCAAAATCATCTTGATTTTCACCAACAAGTGAATATGCTTCATCTATAAAAAGTACTCCATTGATTGCCGAATCCACTTTATTGTTTACTTTGACTGCTGTCTGACCTGTGTATTCAGCAATCATACCTGATCGGTCTGTTTCTACAAGATGCCCTCCTTCAAGGATGCCAAGGTGTCTGAATATTTTGGCTATTATTCTGGCAACTGTAGTTTTGCCAGTCCCAGGGTTTCCGGTAAAGACTATATGATATGATGTTGTTGACGATTTTAAGCCTGCCTCTTCTCTGGCTTTTTGTATTTTTATAAAATTAATGAGCGTATTAATTTCCTCTTTTACCTTATTTAAACCAACTAATAATTCCAATTCTTCTAAAGCTTCTTCCAAAGTTTGGTCTTGAGCAATATAATTATTTTCAATTACGGGAGATTCCTCTTCATTATTAATTGATTGGTATGCATAATTTGAAAAATTTAAAATTCTTTTTAAATTCTCTTCTTCATCTTTCGTTACAACGCCATCAGCTTTTATAACCATTGAAGCAAATCTATACAAGACGTTTAGATATTTTTTCCTGAAATCTGGATCCAGTGGAAAAAAAGCACAGAGAGTTGAAAAATCCCCATATTGTCCAATTTCATTTATGTTTTGCCTCAATGAATCAAATTTAGTTGTATTGTAGAACATAGACAACAAGAATTCATATCGATTGATAAAATCAATGTAACCTTCGAAAGTCGCACCAGTTAGTCTAGAATGAATATAAACAACTGCCTGGCCCTCCTTATTATCTAGATCTGAGAGGTCTGCTGTAATTCTAAAACAATTTAAAATCTCTATCGTGACTGCATTTATTATTTCTTCATAATCGTATGCTGGATTATTTTTTAGTTGTTCAATTAGAGAGAGTAAATTTTCGGCAAAATCACCTATTTCATTGTAATAAACCTCTGAAATATACCTGTTTTCCATATGAACAATCTGTTTAATTTAATTTTACCATAAATTGCTGTTGGGATTTAGATTTTCCCTCTGCACTTTTTTTTTCGAGATTGGTGAAAGAAACCTTTCACCAATCTCGAAAAATTTTAAATTCGTTTTTTTATCTCCGCTATTACGTCTTCATTACTAATATCATCAAATTGCGAAATAATATTATTTATAATTAATTGTTCATTTTCGTGATATTCCCCATCCGCAGCAGCTATTGTGATAGCAATAACTATAATTTCCATTCGCTCTTCTCTGGGAAGTGACTTCACCAAATTCATTGCAGAATGATAATTCAAAATTCCTGCATTAAATTTTTTTTCCCAACTTTCAGCTTCCAAAACCGCATCTTTGAAAGAAGGATGTTTCAATGCAGTCAACATAAACTCTTTTTTGAAATTGGATGGATTTTTGTCTGACTGTGAGATAGTTAGACCTAAAAACATAATTGCCTCTGATTTAGTTACACTCATAATATAAAGGTTTAAAAATTAGTTAATAATCTCTTTTTATCAAAAATTTATATTTACAAATTTTACAAGGCTAAAGCTGCGGCTGCGGCAGCAAAGCTCATACCTCCGCAACCCTCACTTCTTGCTGCTACTGTATATCCTGATGAACCAAAATAACATTTTTGACCATCGATTCTTCCTATTACGTTGTAACCTGAGGAACCACTGTAAATCTTTTGTCCATCTACTCTAGCCAAAACATTGAAGCCAGAGGAACCACTATACACTTTATTCCCATCTATTCTAGCTATTATATTGTATGACGATGAGCCACTATATACTTTGCCATTATCAACTCTTCCAATTACATTGTAACCTGAGGAACCACTATAAATTTTACACATTATCAAGTTGTTTAATTTCTGTTATTTAAATAAAATAAAATATTATTCTTAATTTAGATTATATATCATTCTTTTATTTTGAATGATGAGACCCTATAACCCAAAGAATTTTATCGGTCAATCTGCATCTGAGAAGATCTTGCAGCTTTTCCTCTCCATGTTTTTCTTTCCAGGATACAATTGCGTCATGGGTCTGCATTTGAGGGGTTTCGGTTTCTATCAACTTGTCAATCTCCTGTTTGTAATGTTGATAAAATTCTCCACATGCTTTTTGATACATAGCGTAATTTTCAAATTTTCCTATTGTATAACGAATCGCCTTTCCGGCTAATGAATCATAGGGATAATACTCATACGGCTTATGTAACATGTAACATTTGGAAACGAGTGACAATGGAAGAATAGGCACTCTCTCTATTGAGAGCGCACTTATTTTTTCATTTTTCATCTGTAATGCCACTGAATCAATATCTCTATTTTTTGAAATCCCATCAAATAAAATTGAAAGAAACAGAAGCTTATTTTCGTGTCCGGCTTTGATGTTTCTTGAAACGCTAAATTCCTTAGCAAAATCCCCGAAACCAAAATCCTGATGGTAATAATGAGCAAGAACATCCTGGTTTCCAGGAGTGGCGAGAAATGATTGATAGGCTTTGCCAAATGCTTCAACATACGCAATGTCGCTGGCTATTTTTCCTTCCAACCCTGCCATGCCTTTTTTTGCGTAATCCTGGAATTTGCTTTTGTCAAATACCTTTTCCATCAATTCATATAAATTTTAAGATGTAAGATGTTTTTTGAATTAGTCCAATAAAAATTTTCCCAAACATAGGCGCAATCCTTTTGAGGCTAAAGCAATTTCAGTTTAAACCGGTTTCTTTTTGGTTTGGATTTGTAATGCACACATAATGAGAGGATTATGCAAATGCATTTATATAATGAAAAGTAGCCTTTCGAAGTATGATGACAATGTAATGGATGCCTCACACCCTAACCTCATACACAAACCGCCTGCCGTCCTCCGGATCCTTCAGCCGGACAACCAGTTCCCTGCCCAGCTTGTGCTTATATTCTTCATTGACCTCAGAGAGGATTTGCGCCCGTTTGTACTTCCTGTACTCCATCGATTGGATGCTTTCCAGTGCCAGTAGTATGTCCAGTTGTTCCATACTCAAAGGGGGACCTGCAGCACTGAGAAGCAACTGAATGATTGGATTTTGCCACATGGTGGATTGTGATTTTCGCTTTCTTCTTCGTGTAAACCAGTATGCCGAACCACCACCCAGCAGCACAACAACCGAAATATAGCCCAACACACTGCCTGCCCATGTATTCTTTACCTGCAGATCAACGGACTTATAAAACTGAAGCAGGTTTCTGATGTCAATGGCCTGGATCAACTGCCCATCAAGTGACCACTTCAGCAGCGAATCTCCCTTAAACTGAATCAGTGAATATTTATAAAAAAAAGTCTTGTCGATCAACTCCGTCGTGTTCAAATCTGAGTAGTACAATTGCTGATTCTTTTTGTCAAGCAAATAATTTTCTTTACCCAGCAATAAAAAAGCCCACGAAGTACTTTCCAGTTTCAAGCCCCGGGCCACAGAATTATTATCCAACTTGAATGGGACGCCAGAAGGGTGTTTTTCTACTGCCAGCGTAGTGAAATTGACATCGTAGATTGTGTCAGAAATGACTCGCAAGCCGGTATCCGTCACCATGGCGGGTGCAAAAGGCAGCGTTTCACTTAATTCCAGCTTTACCCAGTTTCCCGACTTTCTGTCAAATTCGATCACATCCCCATGATGCCGCCAGTAGCCATAACCCCCAAAAGAAAAGATCCGGTCGCGCCAGATAAATTTTTTACCATTGAAATTATATCCCCCACGCCGCACTCTGCTTACCCTATTCCAACGGGCATCCTTCCACAGAAATACATCAAAATATCCATCAGAAAACAAAACAACATCATCACCACAGTACATAATGTACATTTTGTAAAAATCCTTTCTCCTGCATTCCAGCGTATCCATCAAAACAAGAGATTTTCTGAACATGGTCATCATCTCCGGGTGACGCATTTTGCCATACTTATCCTGAAAAAATACTTGCCCGTGCGCGCTGTTGCTGCAAAGGAACAACAATGCACATACCACAAAGCACGCTACAATGTTTTTGCCTACCTGATTTCTTCGGCGCAGCATTGTGCAGAAAGGAATAGATGAATTTCCAGACACGTTTTATCCAATGATGTTATAGACATATTTTCTCCCATCGTCAGCATCTCTTTCCCGCTCTATCAGGGATTTTCCTGTCTCTGCCTGATAGATCTCGTTCATTTCTCTGATGATTTGAGCCCTCTTATACTTTTTTGCATCCCCATTGATCTCTCCGTCAATACCGAGCAAGGCATCCATCTGTACCAAATCGAGCGTTTTTCCCCTGTATGGCAGAATGGCGGCCATCGTCGTGCCCTGAACCCTCGCTTCCAGGAGTTGCGACTTGTTCTGATTTGTGCGTAGTGCTTTTTTCCGATAGATAAACAAACCTGCTGCCAACATGCAAAAAGCACAGACAGAGAGGGGTTTTGTGTAATGGAATGCGGCATCCTGCATGAGTGATGCTGTCTTCAATGATGGCCTGATTGAAAAGGACTGTCGAATGCCCTCCCTGGTATGCACCACCACCGAGTCATGTCTCACATGTACGAAGTCTGTGCTGCTGAGGTTGAAAAACGGCGTCGTCCCACCCGACATAGAGTATACCTCGCCCGTTGCTTTGTCCCTGAAGTACAAATACAATGAATCCCAGCATACCAGCCACGCATCGTTTTCCAGGAAATACTGCACATGCTTTGGCAGCCATTGGTCTTCGTTCTTTCCCAGGCTGTATTTACCTGTTTGCAAATCGACCGTAGCCAGCGCGCCTGCATTCGCAATGCAAATGCCATCCTTCGTTTGGTAAGGAATGCCATGGGGCAGGTCTTCAGAAAATTTCAGCAATTCCCATCCCCCTTTGTCACCTAAAAAGGCAATGATCGCCTGGTTTTTTGTCCAGTAGCCTTCGCCGCCAACTGAATAGAGTGTGTCGTTAATGACAAACTTTGCAGAGCCGAAATTGTATTCACCAAAAATGCCTTTGTACTGATTTGCCCAGCCCTTGTGCTGATAAAGATACACATCAAAATAACCATCAGGGATAAAAATGATGTTTCCGGCAAGTTCAAACAAATCGCCTTTTCGCAAGGGTTCGAGGGTCGCGGTGAGTGAATCAATCAGGGGGTAGACCGCATTCCGCAGGCTGTCGATCTCACTATCCTGGCGGTATGGCGCCTCATCGTGAAAAAACACCTGGCCAACGGCATTTCCAAAGCTAAAGAAGCAAAAAAGGAGAAGACTACAACCGCGCCCTAAGCGACATGCCTGTTTGTATATGCAAAAGGAGATCGTCTTCATACAATAGCGATTCTTTTTCAGGTCGGGTAGAGTTATGTCCATAAAATTGGAACCCAAAATACGCATTAAATCGATATCGAGGGAAGATAAACCCAATTTTCTATCGCCCTTTCCTTATACAAGACCCGATATAAAGGGGCAGAAAGCCATTCTTAAAAACAGTATATTCCAATAACCGCCTCTTCGCTGCCAGACTATTTCAAACTTATCACCTTCTTCTTATTCGCACAATCATTCCATGCCCAAAGATACCTGCTCGCCAGCGTTCGATGGGGTCTCCAGGCTTCGCCTACGTCGTGCAACTTTTTTTGCAGGGCACTGCCTGTTCCGGAGAGTTGATACAGCCTGACCATTTGCTGGCGAATGACCAGGTCGCCAATGGGAAGAACGTCTTCTCTGTTCAGACAAAAAATCAGAACCATTTCAACTGTCCATTTTCCGACGCCGGGAATGGGCAGCAAGTGTGCGAGAATCTCCTCGTCAGACAGCGTTTGCCAAGGTAAAGAGTGCAAATTGCCTGCCTCAAAGGCGGAAACGATGCCTTGCACATACCTGCACTTGGCGGCAGACAAGCCACATGCCCGAAGTGTCTCACCGGGAAGTTGCCTGATCCGATCCTGCCAGCCGCCCTGGTCTCCCACCAGCTGAACAAACCGCTGGTAAATGGTGCGTGCCGCCGCAGTTGACAACTGCTGCGAAATGACCGAACGAATCAGGTAGGGCATCACCTGCTCGTCTCCCTGAAGGATCTGAGGTGTGCATTGCGCCATCAGGGGAAGAAGAATTTTATCTTTTTCCAGTATGCTTCTGCCCTCAGCGAGTATCTTTGTATGCAAATCCATATGTGAATGTCAGCAAAAGTAAGGAAAGTTTGTTTTTCTGCTTCCATCCTCCTGTTTTTCCTGCCGGCAATGATGACCAGCCAGGCCTTCAATATGAAAAAAATGGCCCAGGTCACCAACATGCCCGGCAACGAATACAGCGCAGTGTTTGGGTACACAAACCCGGCCAGCCAGGAGTTTGCCATCATTGGAAGCACCCAGGCAATCAACATCTATAATGTGACCGATTGCAGCAACCCCGTGCAGGTTCTTGTACATCAGGACGGACACACCACCAGCTGGCGAGAGTTCAGCTCCTACCAGAATTATGTCTACTCGATTTGTGACGGCTCTTGCAGCAGTGGCTTGAAGATCATCAACATGGACAACCTGACTGTCACCTCGCAGACAAATGTATTTACGAAGGCACACACGATCTTCATCGAACAAAGTCAGGGCCGTATGTACATCATGGGCTCAAAAAATGCCAGTGGCCAGGACAGGATGCTGGTGTACACGCTCGATACAGAAACAGTCAATGGAACCACATACAATGGCACACCCGCCAACCCTGTCCTGATCAACAGCTTTGTGACAACGTACATCCATGACATGTACGTCGAAAACAACATTGGCTATGCATCCCACATTTATGAATACAGAACCCGCGTCTGGAATCTGACCAATCCGCTTGCCATCACACAATTGAATGACTATTATTACGATGTGGGCAAAAACAACCACAGCAGCTGGTTGCACGCAGACGATTCCACCCTGTTTGAAACCATCGAAGTGCCCAGAAACGAGCCCATCACCATGCTTCGTCGGGTGTCGGGCAATGCCTCCCTTCAATTTGTGGGCAGTTTTAAGGAGCCGCTGGAATTTCCCATCGCTTCAAACAACCGGGCACATAACCCTCACCGCAAGGACAGCCTTTTGTTTGTTTCCTATTACGAGGATGGCGTACAGATTTTCAATGTCAACAATCCGGCAAGTGCAAGCACCATCAAACGGGTAGCCTATTACGACACCTATGTGCAAAACAATGGCTCTGGTTATCCCAGTGGCTTTTATGGCTGTTGGGGCGTGTATCCCTTCCTGCCGTCGGGCTGCATTCTCGCTTCGGATATTGACAATGGGTTATTTACATTGCAGCTCGATTTTCCTGTGCCCGATGGCAACAGCCCGGGCAAGGTGACACTCGTACAGAATGCAGATATGTTTTTCAGCAGTGCCTCCAAAGGCGTGGTGTTGCGGTCTCCCAAAGGGTACTGTTTCAGAATCAAGGTCAGTGCCATTGGAAATATCAGTACAGAGCGGATCGTTTGCCACGTATACAACCAAACGTCGGTGCAACTGCAGAAAAATGACCTGGCCTTTGAAAGCGCGACCAAAGGTGTTGTCTTAAAAGACAGCGGTGGCCAGTGCTGGCGCCTGCGCATTGGCACGTCCGGATCGCTGTTTATGCAGTCTACCGCCTGTGCTGCTGCCACACCGCGCATCGAACCCATAAACCACGATCTGGTCATTGAGACCTACACCAAAGGGCTGGTTGTGAAAGACGACAATGGCATTTGTTACCGCGTGACCGTGGATGATGGGGGCAATTTGCAGTCGCTGGCATTAAATTCCTGCCCGTAAGCCGAGGTTTGGCACAGGATTTGCCTCATGATATAATAAAAGAAGTTTTAATATGTCAATTTTGCGAATTGCCTGTGTCATCTTAGCACTTGGCTTTGCTTCGTTTGATTTCAATCCGGAGTCAGCTGCCGACGAGTACATTGAAACCTACAAGGATCTGGCGGTAGTGGAGATGTACCGCACTGGTATTCCCGCCAGCATTACCCTGGCGCAAGGCCTGCATGAGTCGCATTACGGCACAAGCAAGCTGGCAAGGGAGGCCAACAACCATTTTGGCATCAAATGCAAAAATTACTGGACGGGCAAGACGTATTATCACAAAGACGACGACACCAACGGGCAGGGCGTGTTGATTGAATCTTGTTTTCGCGCGTATTCCGCAGACATCGATTCCTACATCGATCGCTCGAATTTTCTGATGGAATCGCCCCGCTACCAGCCCTTGTTTGACCTGGCCAGGGAGGATTACGAATCCTGGGCCTTTGGGCTGAAAGCCTGCGGATATGCCACGGACGACCAGTATGCACGCAAACTCATTGATAAAATCGAAAAATACAATCTCGACGTCTACGACACGTCTGAAGATCCTTATCGCTTTTTATTGAAAAATTGAGCAACACCACCCCCAATTATTTCCAGGTTCTTCCTTTCTACCTTGATTAAATTGCGTACCTTCGCAGTATACAATTTTGCGAAGCATGGTAATTGGAATTGTCAAGGAATCACACTTCAAAAGGGTGGCTATGGCCCCTTCTGCCTTTGGTAAGCTTGAAAAACTGGGCATTACGCCCTGGATTGAGGCTGGCGCCGGAACAACCGCGGGTTTTACTGATGCAATGTATGCAGAAAATCAGTTTAAGGTCACTTCCCGGGCCGATGTGCTTTCAACCGCAGACATCATTGTGAGCATTGCTCCCCTGGGAGATCAGGAAATGTCGTCAATGAAGCAGGGAGCACTATATATTTCGATGTTTGCTCCTTACCAAAATCCGGAAATTACCGCTGTCCTTGACAAATACCCAATCAACATGGTCAGCATGGACATGGTGCCTCGAACCACACTGGCGCAGGCGATGGACGTCCTATCATCCATGGCCTCGCTTGCCGGATACAAGGCGGTATTGCAGGCAGCAGACCATTACAACAATATGTTTCCCATGATGATGACAGCCGCAGGTACCATTCCTCCCACCAGAGTCATGGTCCTTGGGGCGGGCGTTGCCGGCCTGCAGGCGATTGCC
>JAUMBK010000028.1:0-3530 GCA_032115795.1 Saprospiraceae bacterium
TGATGCCAGACGCCGTCATCCACAATGGCAGACCCGGCTATGCCACAATGCACCAAATTTTCACGCTGAACACCTATAGTAAGCCTTCGGTTACAGATAGAAACCCCAAAATCCCCTTGGTCACCTGCCCCAAAGACGTCCCGGTCAATGACAACATGTCCTGATCCCCATTGTGATGGGGTACACGCAGTGGCAGTATTGATCCCGGGAGAGGCTTTCATCCACCATTCCATTGTGAAATCAAGGCCAACATCCACTGGTTTGTTTGGGGCATCTATCGGGATGACCACCCTGTCAATATTGGGTTGAGTCTGGCTCGCCTGGCCTGTAAATTTCAATGAAAAGTATGTTGAATCAGTAAAGGTATGTTTATAAACCTGGGCAAATTCGTAGGTACCGGCACAATTGCTTACTGCATCCCAGTTTACAGACCATGTCATCATGCCTCGTAGGGTAGGGTAACCGCCAAACTGAGCAAGTGTATAATTCCCAGGCTTTGGCCCCACTCCCCGCAAATAGTGGATCGCAGCAATGGATGTTGCCGGAGAAATATATCCACCTCCCGCGGCGGAAGGACAGGCGGGCAGACCAATCGCAACTTTTTCAGGTGGGAGTCCCTTAAAAAATCCCCCTGCTGTATTAAAGCCCTGGATCACGGCTTCCGTCATCGAAATGACAAAGTCAGCCGTACCTTGTGAGTAAATATTCCCATCAATGCCATACATACTGCCACTATTGTAGAGCTGGACATGGAGGATATCAAGAGAATCCCTCAATGCGTGAACGACGGGCAGGTATGCTCCCCAGATACTTCCATACGCGGCCATGCCACCTTGAACGAATGCTGTTTCAGGAGCCATGGTTAGCCACATTTTTATTCCATTCGCCACTCGATAGTCCGTCATAAGTTGCTTGATTGCCTGAATCAGATTTATGATTTTGACATCAACAGGGCTAATGATAGTGCCGCCAGTCACGGTTACAGAACTGCCTTCCAAATCTATGTCAATTCCGTCAAACCCATAGGTGGAAAGAATCGTTTGCATTGTGGAGACAAAGGTGTTTCTCTCAAAATCAGTGTCGAGAGAAATGGGCGCGGTTGCTCCCCCAATGCTGAGAATGACTTTCTTGCCCTGGCTTTGTAATGCGTCAATCTGTGCTGCAAATGTTGCCGCTGATACCTGGTCTGGCACAAATGTCATTGCGTAGTCCGTCCCCGCCTGTGGCAAGGCAAAAGCGACATGGATCACATCATAACTTGGTTCGACAGAAGGCAGGGAAATGTAAGGCGCGGCAGCGTCGTTCCAGTTGTGCCAGTATCCGACCAGCGAATATTGACTCTGCTGTGAATGTAAAAACGGGATAAAAAGGAATAAAAAGGAGATGAATGTCAGGTAAAGTGTGCGCGAAATAAAGGCCTGAAGGGGAAAATTCATATGTATCCTCGTAAAATGAGTCAAGATTGTTTTGTTGCACGAGGGTTCAGTGCTTTATTGATAGAAGGTAAAGATAAACATTACATGGTAAATGAGTGCAGAAAATCCATTTGTATTCGATTGCTTACCAGGCTAGAATGAAGAACTTATTCAATGCCTCCGCGAGTAACAATTTCTTATGATTGGTAAAAGTATGTATTTATCACATTGCCGCATGAAGTAAGAAAATTTCCAATTTCAAAGTGATACTCATGTTTTCTCCATATTGGCATATTTTTAGTGAAAAAATACACTTACTTTGGAAATATATGGTGATTTAAATCTTTGAAAATCTTTTATTTTTGAATAAATAATGAAGAATGATTGTAGGTTAATTCTTCCTAAATAGTCACATTGTTATGAACATAAAAGCCCTTTGCATTTGAGTGCAAAGGGCTTTTCATTTTGTAGCGGGAGCAGGACTCGAACCTACGACCTTCGGGTTATGAGCCCGACGAGCTACCAACTGCTCCATCCCGCGATCATGACATTACATCTTTTGTAACGGACTGCAAATATACGATAAAATTTATGGATTTGTCAAGGATTTGCGACAAAATAAATTTGTTTTTTGATTGAAAGTCCAATGCTCAATCGCAGTTGGTTGACAATGTTCTCTTTATGGCACTTTTCCTTTCCAATAATTTACAAGCCTGCGGCGGTCAGAAGGAGATACATCAACATTGCAATCAACGCACTCACCGGAATCGTGAGAATCCAGGCCCAGAGCAAGTTGATGGTGACACCCCAGCGAACAGCCGAAAGTCTCTTGGTTGCACCCACACCTATGATTGATCCGGTAATAGTATGTGTGGTGGACACAGGAATTTTGAGAAATTCTGTCATAAAGAGTGTAATTGCGCCGGCTGTTTCTGCTGCGACCCCTTCAAAAGGTGTCACTTTGGTGATTTTCGTACCCATGGTCTTGATGATTTTCCAGCCGCCACTCAGTGTACCAAGCGCAATGGCTGCGTAACACGTAATGGGAACCCACCATTCCATGTGATCAAGTGAATATATTTGAGGATTGTAGGCTACCATGGCTGCCATAATTATGCCCATAACTTTTTGAGCATCGTTGCCACCGTGTCCGATAGAAAAAGCGGCAGAGGAAACCAGCTGCATGCGCTTGAACCACCTTTCCGACTGGATGTAGTTGAGAGAATTCAGGAATAATGTAAACAATGCCATGATGACGACAATGAAACCCAACAAAAACAGCTTGAAGTTGTGGCTGTCAAAGAGAATATTGGCAAATGAATAGTCGTAAACCATTTTGATTTTTTCGGGATCTGTTTTAATCGTCTTTGTAAGAAACAGAAAGACACTGGCAATAATGACCAAGGAAAGTAATTTTGGGAAAATACTTTTTTTGAACGCGTGCAAAAACCATAGGGATATTATAAACGCGATAAGCATACCTATGGCTGGGGCCAGAACGATAAAACTGGCAATCTGCATGATCTTACCTGAATTGATTGACTCAAATCCTGTATGGGCAATCGCAGCTCCCGCAAAACCACCAATCAACGTGTGTGAGGAGGAAGAAGGAATGCCAAACCACCATGTGAGCAAGTTCCAGAAGATCGCCGCAATAAGGCCTGCCAAAATGACTGTTAGCGTAATGTAGGGTACCCCGGCAGCGTTGGCTCCCTCATTTACAGTTTTGGCAATTGTATTGGCCACTCCATGATCCCGAAAGATAAAATAGGCGGCAAAATTAAAAAAAGCAGCCCATGCGACAGCCTGAAAGGGTGTTAGGACTTTTGTTGAAACTACAGTCGCAATGGAATTGGCTGCATCATGGAAGCCGTTGATATAATCAAATATCAGCGCCAATGCTATGATTACAATAAGTAAGGTCATGTCAAGTCGATTTTACTGTTCTCCTTCCTTGTCAAATAAACAAGGACAAGGGAGATCACTTACGCGTATTTGATAATGATGGATTCAATCACATTGGAAGCGTCTTCGCACTTGTCTGAAATCACCTCCAAATCTTCATATACATCTTTCAGCTTGATCACCTCAATGGCGTCTTTCCCGTTGGAAAAC
>JAUMBK010000029.1:0-1921 GCA_032115795.1 Saprospiraceae bacterium
TCGACTACATCAGAAGTAGTATGTTTTTTAACCTGAATACCTGAAACAGGAGAAATCGTTTTTCCTATGCGTGCATACAATAGCCGTAGGTAGTCGTATATCTCTGTCATCGATCCCACAGTAGAATGGGCATTGCTGGTGCTGACTTTTTGTTCAATGGCAATGGCGGGACAGATGCCTCTGATGAAGTCTACTTCCGGCTTCTTCATTCTGTCCAAAAACTGCCGTGCATAGGAAGATAAACTCTCCACATATCTTCGCTGGCCTTCGGCATATAATGTATCCATGATTAATGACGACTTGCCCGATCCTGAAACCCCGGTGACTACCACCAGCTTATTTTTGGGAATCTTTACTTCGATGTTTTGCAGGTTGTTTGATCGCGCTCCTTTGATATGAATGAACTTACGAAGTTCTTCATGCGCAGTTCCTTCTGCTTGCTTCATTGCTTTTTCTGTCTGTTCAGAAGCCGCCTTGGCTTTGCTTTTCTCATGTTGTTTGCCTGATGCCATGGGAGAAATTTAAATTACGCTTCAACACGTAACAATACCTTGGCTGTAAAGATCAGAACCAACCATTATTTTACGCTTCCTTTCCGCTATCTGAAGTGGTTTATTTAATCCCAGCGCTCTGGGTGAAATAAAAAAGGGGGCAACCGCCCCCTTTTTCTTATATCACTTCCTAAGTTTATTGACCAATCATCAATTTCTTGATGACGTTGCTACTACCATTTTGCAGTTGAATCAGGTACATACCAGGAGGCACATCAACTAGTTCTGCCTGGAGAGAATAGCTATGTCCTGCCATTGCATGGCCTGAAAAGATTGTTTGAATCACTTTTCCCTCCATTGTGTAAAGAATGACCCGTGTCATGCCGCTTTCCATTGTAGAGAATGCGATGTTGGCATAGCCTGCAGCAGGGTTTGGTTGGATGGACAAATCCGACATTTCCGCATTGTAAGCACCATTGCTGCTTCTTTGTTCGACTATATTTTCATTGCTGTTATCGGCGCAGTCCACTTGCACCACGACTTCCGTATTGCTGCCTGTCTTGCTTGGACTGGCATGCATATTCGTAATGAGAGGATAGCCAAAACCAGCAGTACCAAAGGCACTCTTTTTTACTTTTACTTCATACCAAACTTCATAAATCCAGTTTGGATAGGTCGCGTTGGGTGCATATGTGCTGTTTGTCAGCGGTGAATTTGTGGTCAGCTTGTAACCAAACTTGTTAAAATTGACATCTAGAGAGGTTACTACACCGTATACATTGCCAGAACTGCCTGAAATCATTTTACCATCACCTCCTGTCACTCCGAGAGACTTGAATCCAGATGGAGTACCTGATGCGGAACTAAGATAATCCATGGCAAATTCCAGTTTCTTTGCTTTGTTTGCATCATAGAGGGCGATTGTGAGCTGGTCTGAGCCTGTGAGATCGCCAAATTTATGACCGCCAGACCAACCGATGGCACCTGTACCATACGTATTGTCAACAAAGGTTTTTGAAAGGGTGGTTCGTATGGTAATGGTGTCCCCTTTTTCAGTCCACGTACTCCTTGCGTTTACGATCGATGGTTTGGTAGCGCTTTCAAAGCAAATTTCATTTTTCTTTTCCGGACACGGGATTACCGGTGCTGCGATCACCGTCATATTCGTACTGGCAATCGACCCGTTGGCATCTGTGACAGTGACAGAATAGTTGCCCGGACAAAGATTGGTTCTGTCTTCTGACGTATTTCCGTCATTCCACTTGAATGCGTAAGGAGCACGACCCGAGGTGCCGGTCAGATTGATTCCACCTGAGCATGCCTGAGTGCATTGTTCATCAGTCACTGCAACAGATACCAGAGGACACTCTACGACTGGTTCTGTGTTGTTCCCTGTTTTACTAGGGCTGGCGTGGATGCTAGTTACAACC
>JAUMBK010000029.1:1931-3844 GCA_032115795.1 Saprospiraceae bacterium
TTTTACCTTTACCTCATACCAAACATCGTAAATCCAGTTTGGATACGACCCGTTTGGAGTGTAATTCTGGTCTGTGGCTGGTGAATTGGTGAGAAGGACGTACCCAAATTTATTCATATTTCTGTCGAGGGATGTTTCTGCGCTATAAATTTGCGATGCGCTTCCCAATATCATGCTACCATCGCCACCTGTTACACCGAGGCACTTATAGCCTGACGGTGCCAGCGTTGAAGCGCTGATATAATCTACCTCGAATTCCATTTTTTTAGCACCACCCTTATCAAACAAAGCCAGTTGCAACTTGTCAGAACCTGTCAGGTTGGAGAAAGTGTGGCCTTTAGACCAACCGATGGCACCTGTACCATACGTATTGTCAACAAAGGTCTTATTGAAAGTCACCCGGATTGTGACCGTATCACCAGCTGTCTTTACAGTAATTAAACCTCCTACCTGTGCGGGTTTGGAAGTACTTGTCAGACAAATAGGGGGGTTGTCTTCCACACAACACTCAAAGTACAACGTCTGGCTCCTCGTAGGAGATTCATTGCCAGCGCAGTCTACCGCCTTCCAGATTCTGGTGATGGAATAAGGTGTCCCAATGAAACCAGCGGAACATTCTGAATACGCTGTGTTTTCAGATACAAGGACCAATACCGCAGCGCCACACTCATCAGACACAGAGGGAGGGTCGAAAGACAAGCCAGAGGCACATGAAAGGTACTTTGCCGGACCCGCATTGCCAATCGTTGGGGGTGTATTATCCACGATTGTTACTGACTGGCTTCGGGTTGACGACTCATTTCCGGAGCAATCGACGGCCTTCCATGTTTTTGTTTGCGTATATGTGCCAGGGCAATTTCCAGCAATAGTCACGTCCGAAACCAGCACGATGTCCGGGCTGCCTCCGCACAGATCCGTTGCAGTAGGTGGTGCGAAAACAGGTGAAGCGGGGCAGGAAACTGATGTATTGCCGCCTGCATTATTGATGGCTGGTGGTGTATTGTCGATCACAGTGATGGATTGTGCCACAGATGACGACTGGTTTCCGGAGCAATCGACGGCCTTCCATGTCTTTGTTTGCGTATACGTTCCAGGGCAACTACCCGCGACTGTTACATCAGAGATCAATACAATCTGTGGAGCATTGTCACAATTGTCGGTTGCTGTGGGAGGTGTAAATATAGGATTGTTGCCACAGGCAATGGTCGCATTGCTTCCGGGGCTTGAGATTGTGGGCGGTGTATTATCAATGACGCTGATGGTTTGCGCCACTGTTTCGGATTGGTTTCCGGAACAGTCTACAGCTTTCCACCGTTTAGTCCTCGTATAGAGGCCTGCACAGCTTCCCGGGCTTGTAATATCTGATACAAGGATGATATTGGGCGACATATCACATCCATCGGTTGCCGTTGGAGGCGTAAACACAACGGATTCAATGCATGAAACGGATGCATTCGCTCCGGGAGCGCCAATTACTGGAGGTACAAGATCGTTGATTGTAATCGTTTGGCTTACGGTTGATGATTGGTTTCCACAGTCATCGATCGCCCTCCAGGTTCGGGTCATCGTATACAATCCTGCACAACTTCCCTGGTTGGAAATGGTAGATACGATGACGATCTCGGGGGAATTGTCACAATTGTCCTGCGCCTGAGGATCATCAAAAGCTACTTGATTGGCGCAGGATACTGTTTTACCTGCAGAACCAAGTATTTCAGGTGCTTCTGTGTCGCGGATTTGAATGGTTTGCTGGCAAGTGGCACTGTAACCAAACTGGTCAGTAGCCCTGTAGGTTCTGTTTACATTTTCCAGGCATCCAGAGCCAGTGAGCTGGTCACCCAGCCATTCTACGGTCACTCCTCCGCAAACACCAAAAGTATTGACAAGACCGGTAGTCGGTTCTGGAACGTCAT
>JAUMBK010000030.1:0-4904 GCA_032115795.1 Saprospiraceae bacterium
AGGCCTGGGTGAGGTCCAGGAAATGATTGACATCTGTGATTTTGCTGTGGGTCTGTCGCGGCAGCTGTATGGCCTGACCATGCATTCGGAGCGTCCTCACCACCGCATGTATGAGCAGTGGCATCCGCTGGGAATCGTGGGTATTATTTCGGCGTTCAATTTTCCGGTAGCCGTTTGGTCCTGGAATGCGATGATTGCCTTAGTCTGCGGCGATGTGTGTATCTGGAAGGCCAGTGAAAAGACGCCATTGTGTGCGGTGGCATGCCAGCAAATTCTGCATAAAACCTTGAAGAAAAATAAAGTACCCGAAGGGGTGAGCAGCATTATTACCGGCGATGCCCAGGTGGGTGAGTGGATGACTACTGACAGACGGATTCCCTTGATTTCGGCCACGGGCAGCACGCGAATGGGAAAGATGGTAGGATCTGTGGTGGCACAGAGACTGGGGCGCAGTCTTCTTGAACTTGGGGGAAATAATGCCATCATTGTTACGCCTTCTGCGGACCTCAACCTGGTGTTGACGGGTGCTGTTTTTGGAGCCGTGGGTACCTGTGGGCAGCGTTGTACTACTACCCGGAGGTTGATCGTGCATGAAAGTGTGTATGAACAGGTCCGGGACAAAGTGGTGAAGGCGTATGCTCAACTGCGGATTGGCAATCCTCTGGATGCATCCAATCATGCGGGGCCACTGATAGACAGGCAGGCTGTGGACAATTACTTATCGGCACTGACGGCTGCGGAGCAGCAGGGAGGCAAGATGCTGGTCAAAGGCGGTATTCTGAAAGGCAAGGCGTACGACAGCGGCTGTTATGTTAAGCCGTGTATCATTGAGGCGGAAAATCAGATGCCGATTGTACAACACGAGACGTTTGCACCTATTTTGTATCTTATGAAGTATTTCGGAGAAGTAGACCAGGCCATTGCTATCCAAAACGATGTTCCTCAGGGACTTTCGTCTGCCATTATGACGACCAATTTGCGGGAAGCGGAGCGATTTTTGTCCTCTGCCGGTTCGGATTGTGGTATTGCGAATGTCAATATAGGTACAAGTGGTGCGGAAATTGGCGGTGCCTTTGGTGGCGAGAAAGAGACCGGTGGTGGCAGGGAATCGGGTTCTGATAGCTGGAAAGCCTATATGCGCCGACAGACGAATACTATCAATTACAGTACTCAGTTGCCACTGGCTCAGGGTATTAAATTTGATATCTGATACAAATGCAATCTTTGGTATCGAGGCTGTCTTCGGCACAGACGACCATTTTTACGGAGGTCACAGCGAAATCGAATCAGTATCATGCGATCAATCTTGGACAGGGATTTCCGGACTACAACCCACCAGATGGATTATTGCAACTGGTAGGCAGCAAGATAAAGGAAAGTCACCATCAATATGCTCCTATGCCTGGTGTCATTGCATTGCGACAGGCCATAGGAAAGAAAATGGATGTGAAGTATGGCGTTCAGCTGGATCCGGATGAGGAAATCACGGTAACAGCAGGTGCAACGCAGGCAATACTTACGGCGATAATGGCGCTGATCCAGCCTGGCGATGAGGTTATTTTGTTTGAGCCAGCCTACGACAGTTACAGGCCATCAGTTGAACTGGCAGGGGGAAAGGTCAGGTCAGTTCTGCTTGAGCGGGGGGATTTCAGGATTCCCTGGCAATGGGTGAGGGCGAGTATAAATGACCGTACAAAGTTGATCATCGTCAACACACCCCATAATCCTTCCGGGACGACGCTTGACAAGGAGGATGTAGAAATCCTTTCCTCCATTGTCAGTGGCACGGATATCCGTATTTTAAGTGATGAGGTGTATGAGCATTTAGTGTATGATGGTCGGGAACACTCTTGTTTGCTGTCGCATCCGGTAATCAGGGACAGGTGTCTGGCTGTATTTTCTTTTGGTAAAACATTTCATTGTACGGGTTGGAAAGTGGGTTATTGTGCCGGGCCAGCCTGGCTGATGAGAGAATTCAGAAAGATGCATCAGTGGAGTGTATTTTCAGTTAACTCATTTTTGCAGGCTGCTTTCGCCGAATATATCAACGATGAAAGCCATTATGCATATCTGCCGTCATTTTATCAGCAAAAGAGGGATTTTTTCAGGGAGCAGCTGGAAGGTACCGGATTGACCCCGCTATCCTGTGATGGTACTTTTTTTCAGGTAGTGGATTACAGTGCTGTCAGCGATTTGCCTGATACGGTGTTTATAGATACTATGATCAGGGAAGTGGGAGTGGCAGCCATACCGTTGTCCGTGTTTTCGGCTGAGGGGCATCAAAACGAGTCGTTGATTCGTTTTTGTTTTGCCAAAACGGAGGAAACGCTGGCTGAGGCGGGCAAAAGGCTAAAAAAACTTCGTTAGACGGCTATTTGCCGCCCGGATTGCTGGAGGCTTGCGAAATACCAAATACAATCAAAAACTGGGCGGCCATGTATGTAGACATCACCAGTACGGAGGATCCTGGCCAGGGTGTAATAAATTTGGTAAAGGCGAGTAACAAATCGGACATCATAAACATTAGCGAACCCACTGCGACAGTCGTGGATGCGACTTGATTTGCATTTCGCAGCAGGGCAAGGGCAGCCATGGTGGAAATGGCAATAGCATAAACAGCTATGGCTCCTTGCCACGCGCCCAGGTTTTGCCAGGTGAGGCCAAGGAACAGGCCTGCGGCCAAAAAGGGAGGGACGGCCCGGAAGAATAACCTCTGTGGTGTAATTAGGAGGTTTTTATAAAATTCTATGCAATACAGGAGTTGCATAATCAGGAACGTGCCTAATCCCAGGCCAAAAAAGCTGTCACCAGGAAAGAGCAGGAAAATATCGCCCAGCAGGGCGGCGATGAGACCCAGCAGAAAAGTATTTGATTGGAATTTGGCGGTGCTGATGTAAAATCCGATTAAGCTTGCCATGATCATTGGTTTGACTACAATAATGTAGGAGGTGAGCCAATACAGGAAAAGAAGATTACACAGAAAAACCAGGAGAAAAAAAAAGAAAAAGGCGCGGTATTTTTGGAAATAAGCCATAATGTGAAACTCTGGAAAGGTGAATGAAAAAGAAACCCTGTATTTTTGTGCATGGACAGTAAATCAGTCTTTCAAAAAATGATGTCATTGGCAAAAGTACGTTTTTTGTTGTTTTATGCAGCGATTCTTTCCTGTTGTGGGGCAGTAAGTCAGGGCAGACCAGTTGTTTTTGGTCCTTTTAAGGGAATGCGGAGTCTGGACAATGGTCATACTTCGGTGATGCGGGACACGATAAAGGCAAAGGCATGGATTGAAGCCATGGTCAGAGAGATGCGTGGGCAAGAAGTTTTTTGTTCGGATTGTCGGATTGCCGAACCAGCAATCAATGATGCGGCAGGTTTTGAGCGTATCAGTTATCGGTTGCGCGATCATGTGCAGCTGGCATTTTCCAATGGAAGCAAGGTAGAGGTGAGGTGTCATTCGTCTCACCAGGATCCGGAGGTAGGCGATGTGACTCTGGCCATGGATACGGAAGGCTTGGTATTTGTCAATTTTAGCCATATTTGTGGAGGAATCGTTCAGTTTTACGATTCGAATTTCAGCGGGGAACCAGGAGGTAAGCCTGTACTTCCAAAGGATGCCGGTACTTTTTTTAGCAAATATCTCTGTGATACGGATGATGCCGGCTGGGAATTATGGAAACCTGCGGTGCGTCATTGACGGAGGGAAGAAACAACATGGTATGCACCGTTGTAAAGAAACTGGCTATTGGATATTGTATACTCATCCTTGCTATCAAAACGGGTGTGTGGAATTTATAAATGTCTGACAATGTCGATTTTGAATGTGGTTGTTTTTGTCAATATGAGAAAAAACTTCCATTTACACGAAACGAAGGGTGGAACACCCTCTTTTTATGTCTATGATTTGTCTATGGTTGTCCAGTTTTCAAAGCAGCCGTTATCCGGTTTCACGGATTAATTATTTCAATACTATATAATGATAAGATAGACAATACATTAGTAATTCTAGGATAAAATACAGGAACAAAATTTCTGTTTATATATGATTTATAAATGGAATGCCACACAGTTTTGAAAAAAATTGCCTTCCCTGGATAAGTTAATAATTCCAAAAAATTGCGTTTTTTGCGAAGTTAAATGATTAAGAATGTAGTCATTAGCAAAATCCGATTCGTTTAATTTTCTTTTTTTGGTTTGGTTTTTGCACTCAATCTTAATTAACAAGGGCGATATGGTACATATTGTCTCTTTTTTCTTTTTGTTCAATTTAGAATAGATTACATAATATGGTAAAGCGATCACGAATTCAGGGCATTTTATTTCTTTTGACAGCAATATGTTGGTTTTCCATTACGGTTGTCAAGGCGCAAATAGATGTGAAAACAGGGTCATATCTTGTGAACATGGGGGTAACACCGCAAACAGTGGGCAATGGATTAAAGCCATACGGTATGGTATATGAGCTGGTCCGTAATTTCAGGTTGCCGGTATATTGGTATGTCAATCCGACAAAAGTAAAGGATGGTGTTGATTTGACGCACAATGGTGTTCAGTATAAAACAGGTGTGTTTATCATACCTTCTTTTTTTATGTCTGATGAAGTTCGTGACAGAATCACCTATTGGCAGGGATTGGGTGTGGTTGGAAATTACAGTGTCACTGATTTTCAGTTGCCTGACAATAATATTTTTATTATCAGGGCGGTACCCAGATGGACACTTGATAAAAGGAATGGCTCCATTGCTGTAGGATATTTTAACAATGCGGGTATACCTTCTAAGGCATACGGTGGAAGTAGCAGTGCAAACTGGAAAGACCCTGCTAATCTTACCTGTTGTGATGATATATTTGTCATGCCACATGCTGATCCTGCCTGGGATACCCACGCCAGACTACTTAGCTGGAAT
>JAUMBK010000031.1:0-11439 GCA_032115795.1 Saprospiraceae bacterium
TTGACATTGTAAACGATATAGTCCTCTTTATGCTCACTTGAATATGGGTCAATGTACTTTTCCCCTTCCAATGTAAAGATGGCTGCATGAAAACCCGTGTTTGACGTGGCAAAACGCATCCAGTTACTTTTATTTTGGAGCGAAACTCCTTTATAGGATTTAATCGAAGGATATTTTGCAGCGAGCCCTGCTTCCATTACCGGCGATTCCACTACTGCAAACCTTTCCACACTGCCGTCAGGCATTGGAATATCCATAACAAGTCCGTCATGGAGGCGGGAAAGTTGTTCTTCTTTCGGTGCCTGGGTCAGGTAGCGTTTCATTGCCTCCATGTCCATGTGGTAAGTCAGGTACACATTGGGAATGATTGTTCTGCTTTCTGATGACCTGAGCTGCATTGTATTTTCTGCTTTTCGGGTCCAAAATGACTGCGCTGACGCGAATGTGGTAGTCAGCATGCAAAATACGAGGAAGTAAACATGTTTGGTCATAATCGAATGCCTTTTCAAATAATTCAATAATAGGTTTTGTATGGGAATCCTTAGTCGGTTATTTAAGGTAAAATCATATATAAACGCTGCCTGTTTGTAATAAGTTTCAATATATGCCCATTTCGCGGTAGTAAATCAAATGCCATTCACCTCCGATTTTTGCGAATCTGCGCTCCATTGAAAATCGATTTGATTTGTCGGCAATGATTTCTGTCACAATATCTCCTACCGACATAAACTGCCTTGTGAATGTTCCATCCATGTCGTTGTATGGCTTGTGGACGACCCACTCTTCACGCCCCCAGCGAAAGCTTTCTGGTGCGGGAGGCATGCTGTCCTTGGCGGCGGGCATGCCCTCCAGTGGAAATGGTATGTGCTCCAATTGAAATACCCTGTCTTCCCCAAAGCGGGTGTAGAAACTGGTAAACTCCTCCGTTTCATATGCTGGCACCTCGGTGGTTGTATCTGATTCTTGCGGGTCATTTTTTTTCATCAAATAAAAAACACCCGAAAACAAGACGAAAAGGGACAGTGCCCACAGCCATTTATTGTTCCACACCATAAACAAGGACGTATTCCTGAATTTGACTGCAAAATAGTGTATATTTTCTATACACACCATTTTTTCTGACTAGTCCTTCCATTGGAAAGCCATCTTCCTGTTGCTGGAATGGCATAACGCTGATATGTTGCCTAAAGTCCAGTTCCTTCGCTCCATACGCCTTGTACATGGCTTCTTTGGCGCCCCACATGGCATGAAGGAAAAGGTGAGATTCTGCATCCCCCTCCGGGCATGATGTATATTCGTCAGGCGAGAGAAATTTTTGTGCTATCCGGTGAATTTTCGGCACTACTTTCTGAATATCGATGCCACATGGCATGCCAGCCACCATGGCTGCTGCCCAATGATGACTGTGACTAAGGGAGAGGTGGCTGTCAGATTCCGGAAAATAAGGCTTTCCAGTCACTGACTTCGCCGTAGGTTTTCGAATGGGGCTTCCTTCTGTCAGGTGTAGAATGTACCGTGTTGCGAGCCATTCAAGTTGCCGGCCTCCTTGCAGGGCGTTCATTTCAGTTTCTTCCGTTGCAGAGAGTGTCAATGCTGACGAGAAATAAGAGGCTGGCTCTGTTATTTCCCAGATGCCAAATTTTAAATCAGGAAGTGCATTGGACAGTTTTATCACGCTCACGAAGAAGATTACTAAACCAAACAGGAACAGGTGATGTTTCGACCGTAAAAATAGTATAAGATTGGCAGACAGGCTACAAGTTGAGAAAAGAATTGAACTGAGCGGCCACCGTAGTGCCGTGTATTGCCTGGCTGGTGATGCACGGTGGCTGTATTCAGCAGGCGGCGATGGTTGGTTAGCCCGTTGGTGTGCTGATGGCAGCCAGGAAGACGGAGTTTTACTTGCACAGACAGAAAGTCGCCTCTTTAGTTTGTGTTTGCTTACCGATAAAAATCTAATCGTTGCAGGGGACATGCAGGGGCATCTTTACTGGATCGATCTGGAAGCAAGACGAATCCTTGCAAGAACAGCTTTTCACAAGGGAAGCGTCTTTTCCATCATACGAACAGATGCGGATCATTTGCTCACTACGAGTGGTGATGGTTCCATTTGTTTGTGGCATATTGATAGCCTAAAGCCGCTGCAATCCATGCAGTTGTCTGCACAAGGACTTCGATCGTCATGGCTGGACAACTCCAGGTTTCTGTATACTGGGTCCAGTGATTGCAATATATACATCACAGATGTCATTGGCTGGCGACCTGTTGGTGTCTGGAGGAAAGCACATGACAACAGTGTATTTGCAGTAGCTGGAATGGGGGAGGTATTACTGACTGGTGGCCGGGATGCCCATCTGAAAGCCCACCATCTTCCTGGCGGTCAATTGATTAGTAACCAGCCAGCACATTGGTTTACAATTAATGCTATCTGCCCGATGAATGCCATGTCCTGTTTTGCGACTGCCTCAAGGGATAAGACGATTCGAATCTGGGATTATGCGGATGTTACACCCATTTGTACATTGGATGTCCAAAGAGGAGGCCATGTAAATTCAGTAAATGCATTGCATTGGAACGAGGAAATGAAATTGCTTGCATCGGCCGGTGATGACCGTATTATCCGGCTTTGGGCCCTGGTATGACGATAAGATTTACGAAACAACAGCCACCAATTGCGGAATAAAAAAAACGGGTGGTGAAACACCAACCCGTTTTTTACAGTACGCCCGGCGCAGGATATTTTGCCGGAGAGGTAGCCTCCAAAACTGCTTGCTAACCTATTATTTCACACCTAATGCGGCCAGTACTTCCAAAGTAAGATCGCCATATGCCAGCCCATTTTTTTTCTGGAAGGCGGTGATGGCGTTGTTTGTTATATCATCCAGCTTGCCTGTTTGCTCAACGCTGTAGCCCTGTTCTGTCAATGCTGCCTGCACGCGCTGAATCAGCTTGGCTGATCTGTTTTTAGGGCAAACGATATTGACTTCTTTATTGCCCCCTTCTTTGATAACCATGGTTGTCTTCTCTTTCCTGATTTCGTATTCCTGGGTTTTGTCAGGCCCTGTTAAAGTGTACAGATTCATGGTGATCGGTGGTATTTCTTCCACTACCTCTACATAGCAATCGTCAGGATTTGGCGAGTAGCAATCTTTGCTCTTTTTTCTTTTTACCTTTTCTTTTCTTCCTTCAACAACTTTCACTTTCGTGACTGTCACATTCAGACCCGTGGTGTCTGTACCGGTAAAAATATAGTGAATTTTTTCACCGTCACCCCACACAGGATCGATTGTGAGGTTTGCCTTACATTCCAGATTGGCGCTATTCTGGGCAATCGAGGAGGCTGACAGGCAGGCAGTTATGCAAAATGTGTAAAGGAGTTTCATCGTTGTCTTGCGTTGTGAATAATATATTTTAAAAACAAATATACGACGATTCTAAATATAACCTACTTTTTTGTAAAAAAATAGATATCAATCTATAACAGAGTGCAAAAAATAATAATATAAAAGTCAATAAATTCGCTATTTTTATCATAATGTGAAATTAGTGCAAGTATCTTTGTAGAAACAATCTTTTATGCGCTTATGTATATTTTACGTTCTGAGTCTGGTATTTGCCATTGGGTGTAGTTCATCCCGAAGCACTTCATTGCCGGTTCCCAGGGCTTCTATTTCTGACACGATGGTTAAAACGTACGCAACTGACCTGGTCATCCATTATAAATTATACAAAGGGGGAATCACTGATACATTCAACCGCACGATATCCGAGGCATTGAAAGGTCCTTTTGATTTTTCATCATATGGCATTGAGGTGGCT
The DNA here is from genome assembly GCA_032115795.1 of Saprospiraceae bacterium. Classification (GTDB taxonomy): domain Bacteria; phylum Bacteroidota; class Bacteroidia; order Chitinophagales; family Saprospiraceae; genus OLB9. The sequence continues at coordinate 3,820 of JAUMBK010000031.1, forward strand.
CTTGCGAAAGCGGGCAATGCTACGGTTGAATTGCAGGGCAAAAGTGTGCTCGTAATTGTGCCAGTTGCAGTTCAGGTGATAAAAAAGACATTTCTCACTGATTTTCGGGCCAAAGGAATCATGGAAATGAGTTTTGTCAGTGATGTAGATGTGGATAGTCTCTGGCAGGTAAAAACCAAGACACGGTTGAGTGCGCATAAGTGGACAGAGAAGCCTACACTAACCATGGCAGGTTTCTCGATGCCAATTGAGACCATTTCTGATGCTGTGGTTGCCAGAAGTAAAGGAAATATAGAGCGCAGCATTGATGAAACTGTTCGAGAGAGCTTCAGTCTTCGTCAGAAAATGTGGGAAACGATGAAAATATTTCACCAACCTATGGTTCTTGACACGGCTATGAATGCCTGGCTGCTTATCAAGCCGGAGCGATTTATACTTAACAGGATTACGAATGGCAGGCAATTTGCCACTGGAAAGATCGGCATAAAAGCCAAGTCCACATTTACGACATACAAACCTACGGTTGGTGCTTTGGCTGCCGGATTGCCAAAAGTGTCATGGTCTGAGGGTGTGGGGGATTCGTCAGTCTTCAGGTTGGTTGCCGATATCCGCTCTGCAGAGCTTACTACATCCCTGCAATCTGCATTGGGTGGAAAGACATTTCAATCGGATGGCAAGAATGTGACGGTCAAAAGAGTAACTACCGAATTTACGCCACAGGGAATGACGATTTCAGCGCAGGTGTCCGGCAGCTTTACTGGGATAGTCATCATCCATGGAATGCCCAAGTATGATAGTGAGAAAAACATCTTGCATATTGCCATTCAGGATGTACAGGTAAAGACGAAAAATGTGTTGCACAGAGCTGCGGCCTGGCTTGGGGAGGGAAAGATCCGTTCAGAAATGGAAAAACAAATGCGCTTTCCCATAGATGAAAAACTGGTAGAAGCACAACAGTCCATCAATGCCAGACTGCTTGAATTCAATAAAAAATATGATTTGGACATGGTCATTGGCCTTGGTAAGACGACTGTTGAATCATTTGAAATGCGTGATGGGCAGCTGCTTGCGTTCGTGCGTTGTGCATTTTATCTTGGCGTGGGGATTCGAGATTTCCGGTCTTTTGGAAAGATGTGAAGCTGGTTTCAGGTGAAGGAAGCCAAAAAAAAATAGAAATAGTGGTTTGAGGTTGTTAAAGTTGTCTTAAAGGGCTTGACATGTATTGGGAAAAAGCTTTTTTTCTTTCTTTAGATATGACATATCTCAAAGATATGTCATATCTAAAGAAGCCATAAAAACACTCATGACTCGCCAGACCTGATCGCAGCCAGCTTTTTATTGATGTTTTTAATAAGGCAAGGTCCCTCGTACACTAATCCCGTATATACCTGCAACAGAGTGGCACCCGCTTCCAGTTTCTCCATTGCGGTTTCAGGACTGTCAATGCCGCCTACGCCGATGATAGGAAAGGAGCCTCCAGAATTTTGATGCAGGTAGCGAATGATTTCTGTAGACTTGTTTCTTAAAGGCTGTCCACTCAAGCCTCCTGCACCTATACCTTCAGTTTCAGTGCGTAGCTTACTCCTGTCTAGGGTCGTATTTGTTGCTATCACTCCATGGATTTGTGTCGTTTTTAGGATGTCAATAATATCATCCAATTGACTTGTAGAGAGGTCTGGCGCTATTTTTAGCAGGATTGGTTTCGCCTTCGCCAGTGCTTTATTTGCATCCATGAGTTGTGTAAGCAGTTTTGTCAGAGGCTCTTTGTCTTGAAGTTCCCGAAGACCTGGTGTATTTGGCGAACTGACATTCACAACAAAGTAATCAACAAAGGGATGTAGGGTGTGGAAGCAAGAAAGATAATCATCTGATGCTTCGCTGTTAGGGGTATTTTTGTTTTTACCGATATTTCCTCCGATAATTACACCTCTCCGCTTATATTTTTTTAATCGTTCTGCTGCGGCAACCATGCCATCATTGTTAAATCCCAATCGATTGATGAGGCCCTTGTCACCTGGAAGCCTGAATAATCGAGGTTTATCATTTCCTGCCTGCGGTTGGGGAGTGATGGTGCCAATTTCTATAAAGCCAAAGCCCAGGCACGGAAGTGCATTGAGATACTTGCCATCCTTGTCAAAGCCAGCCGCCAGACCGACGGGATTTGAAAATTTCAATCCCCAAACGGTTTGTTCGAGTGATGGGTGATGGTAGGTAAATGCCTTTTTTGCTACTTTTTTTCCCCACGGCAATGCACATGCCCAGGAGAAAAGGGCCATTGTGATGCCATGTGCCTTTTCCGGTTGAAATAAAAAAAGGAGAGGTTTTAGCAAAAAACGATACATGCCGCAAACATACGTAAATCGGCATTGACTTACGATGCTTTTGTCGTAAAACCTGGAGCCGGATTGTCCTTCAGTTCAATATTTTTTTTCTGTTTTGGGATAGTGGTGTTAAATCTGCTAATTTTGGTGTATGTTTTTCCAAAAAAGAGCAATATTTTGGTTTTTGGTATTTTTTTGCCTGATGCAGCGCTTGATTGTATTCGCGCAGCATGGTCCTGCTCTTGTAAATTACACAGTGGCACAGTACCGAGCACACAATCAGAACTGGTCAGTTACGCAATCGGATGACCGGAAAATGTATGTTGGTAATACGGATGGATTGCTCACATTTGATGGTAACACATGGCAACTTAACCGCCTCCCTTCTGGTAAGATTGTCCGCGCGGTGCATGCTTCAGGAAGGCGTATTTATTCAGGGGCTTACGGTGAAATTGGGTATTGGCAGGCTGATGAATGCAATCAATTTTCATACACAGATTTGACACCCTCTATTCCAAAGGCATGGATAGAAAAAGAAGAAATCTGGAATATTGTAGAGGCGGGAGGACATATTTATTTCCAGTCATTTTCGTTATTACTCCGCTTTGATGGGCAAAAGATGGAGAAGGTGGGTCTTCCTGGCAGCATTATGTTTTTACACAAAGTCCATGACAAACTATTGATACAGTCGCTTGGCTTTGGCATCTATGAATTGTTTCCTGATGATCACATTGAAATGGTGGCGGGGTCCGCCTTTTTTTCTGACAAAACTGTCACCGGCATCACAGCCGCAAAGGTGGGAAGTGCTGACGATTTATTGGTTGCAACCAGCAGGCACGGAATTTTTACTCTTTCATCAGGGAATATAGCTGTCTGGAACAGCAAACGAACATCCTATTTTGTCGACGTACAGATCAATCGAAGTCTATCTATGCACGATGGTTCCCTTGTCCTGGGCACGATTCGGGATGGTGTCTTGATTTTCTCCTCTGACGGGCAACTGAAACATCATTTACATACGGCCAATGGGCTTCAGAACAATACAGTTATTTCTATGTTCGAGGACCAGGATGGCCAGATTTGGCTTGGTTTGGACCGGGGGCTTTGCGTTGTCAGGGTGCATGACCCCCTTCATTATTTTAGTGATTTTTCAGGTACATTGGGAACAGTGTACACTATGGCCCAATTCGAGGACCACTTGTATGTTGGGACAAACCAGGGGCTTTATAGGTCGGATGGTGGGCAGTTTACCCTTGTCAAGGGCACCCAGGGTCAGGTTTGGCACTTGTTCCGGCAGGCGAATCATCTGCTATGCGGTCACAATGAAGGGACCTTTACAATTGCGCAAGGAGCGGCAAAGAAAATATGTTCTATCACCGGTGGCTGGTATTTCTGTAGGGTACCCGGAAGGGAAGACCTCCTTCTTCAGGGCACCTATACCGGGCTTGTTGTCTTTCAGAAAGCGGCGCATGGCTGGAAATTTTCTCACAAGGTGCAAGGATATAACCAGCCTGTAAAAAAACTAGTTATTGATCAACGTGGGCAAATCTGGGTTAGTGGCCCAAATACGGGAATTGCTTTACTGACAATTGATAAATCATTTTCTCAGGTTGTCAAGGAGCAGGATTTTACCGGTCTACAAGGAGGGTTGCCCGAAAGTTTGAATCTTGACCTGGCAACCATTGAAGGGCAGGTGGCTGTCTTTGATGGGAAGAACCATTCTGTATTTGATCCACTACGACGCATGTTTCAAAAGGCAACCTGGATAAATACTCCTTCCCGGCCATTTTTGATCAGACAGACATCCAATTCTAAGGATAAAAATTGGTTTAAGGTCTATTCTGATTCACTGGTTTGGATGTCGGGAAGGGAGCGGCGGCAGGCATTTTTGTTGAAAGCAAACCGAGATTATCAAAGCATAGCCGCTTTGAATGATGGAAATGTGGGTTTTTGCCTTTACGAAGGGTATGCCGTTTTTAATACAAACGATACCGCCGGAAGACAATCGAATCTATTGCCCCTCAAGCCAGGCCGTATTGATATGACAGAAACGGGAGAATGTATTCCTGTGCGAACTGGCGAAAAAGTCGAGATTCGGTATAACAGAAATAGTTTTAGGTTACATTTTTACGATGCCGCTTACATGCAAGGAAAATCCTATCAATACAGGCTTTTTCCCGTTTCTGACGAATGGAAGCCATGCTCTGGTTTAGGATACACAGATTTTGCCAACCTTGCACCGGGGCAATACACATTGTGGGTGATGCGGGCTGGAAGCCAGGCTTTGTTTTCACTGGAAATACAAGTTTTGCCACCCTGGTACAGAAGTGCTTTCGCCTTTCTATTTTATATTCTCCTCCTGATAGGAGTGTTCGGGTGGTTTACAAACTTGTTCAATCGTCGACTCAAACGGGCAAAGCGCCGGATGGAGCAGGAGAATGAACGAATCTTGCGAGAACATAAGATTCAGATGGAAAATGACCGCCTAATTCAGGATAATCTTGCGAAAAGCAAGGATTTGGCAAATGTGACTATGCATCTAATCCAGAAGAACGCCTTGCTTCAGGAAATCAAAGAGGAAATTACGGCCATCAGAAAAACAGGTGATCATGTGCTGACCGCAAGGGATTTTCAACTGATTATGCGGCAGATCAATGACAATCTTACGATTGAAGAAGATAAAAACCTGTTTGATCAAAGTTTCCATGAAGTACATGAATCCTTCCTTAAAAAACTAAAAGCAGATTTTCCATCACTTACCACCGCCGATCTTCAGCTGGCCGCCTATCTTAAAATGAATCTGGCATCAAAAGAAATCGCGCCTCTGTTTAATATCGGCCTTCGTGGCCTGGAAAACAAGCGGTACCGTCTGCGAAAAAAACTCGGCTTGTCAATGGATGCCAACTTAACTGATTTTCTTATTACCCGATATTGAGGGGTAATCATCCTCCTGTAAGCCTGTCATAAAGTTTATCATGGCGTAGTCATGGCGTAGTAGATAATTTTCAAAAATACCCTCGATTTTAGTACTATTGCAGTGTAATAGTTTGGTTCCTTGTGTGAAATGGCGTAGTTGTGTACGTTGTGTGTACACTAGGGCATGTGTAAATGAATCATTATGGCCACACGATTTTTTGCAATGATCTCATTGCTCTTTGCGTTTTCTTTTCTATCTGCTCAGGAAAGGCAGTTGAAGGGGAAAGTGACAGATGCGGGTACAGGAGAGCTAATCATAGGTGCTTCGGTTTCAATAGGTGATACAGGCAGAGGTACGATTACGGATGTTGATGGTACATTTTCACTTGCTGCCAGTAAAAATGACATTCTCACGATTCGGTTTATTGGTTATGCCAGCCAGACAATTCGGGTTACCGAAGCTGTACTGGTTTCAGGTGTATCCATCGCATTGGTGGCCGAAGACGTGCTTCTGGAGCAGGTCGTCGTTGTTGGCTATGGTGCACAGCGCAAGGTAGACATCACGGGTGCTACTGTCAGCGTAAAGGGAGAGGAACTCGCTCGTCAACCTGTTATGACAGCCACACAGGCCTTGCAGGGGAAGGTTGCCGGGGTTCAGATCATCTCCAGCGGCCGTCCGGGATCATCACCGAATATCCGCGTTCGGGGTACAGGTACAGCTCTTGCAGGAACTACTGCCCTGTTTGTAGTGGATGGGGTACTTACGGATGATATCAGCAATATAAATACTGCTGATATCGTCACGATGGATGTATTGAAAGATGCTTCCTCTACAGCCATCTATGGGGCTCGTGGTGCAAATGGTGTGGTCATCATCACAACAAAGAAAGGGAATGCAGGTGCCACGAAAGTTCAATATAGTCAGTTTACAGGATTCAGGTCTGCTGCCAACCTCGTTCAGATGGCAAATGCAGAGGAATATGCCAATTATGCCTCCTCAGCGAGCGGCACGCTGGTCAATGCAGGTACGGTCAGTACGGATTGGTATGGAGAGATCCTTCGCAACGCATTCACAACAAACCATGCACTGTCCATTAGTGGTGGTTCAGAAAAAACGACACATTTTCTTGCCTTTGGTTATCTGGAAGACGAAGGAATTGTATTAAACAGCAAGTTCAGCCGTTTTAATGTCCGGTCAAATACCGATTATACGTTAAGTAAACACCTGAAAGTTGGCATCAATGCTTCGTTTACCCAATCACACAACAGGGATGTGAATCTGGGAGCAGCATACAATAATGCGTACAGGGCGGCACCCATCATTCCTGGAAAGGTCGATGGACGGTAGGGAAATACGTCAGTGTATCAGAATGTGGGAAATGCCATTCTCGATCTGAGCAATAATGACAACAAAGGTATCCAGAACAGAATGCAGGCTTCGGGTTACCTGGAGTTTCAGCCCTGGAAAAAGTTCAGCTTCAGGTCATCAGTCGGAACTGACCTGATACAAGATGCTGACAGGAGATATAATTACCAGTTTTTCAATGACGAAGTGACATTCCTTTCGCCTGGCGGAAACCAGCGTAATCCACAAAGTTCATTGCATGTGCGCAACGACAACAGTTTCCGTTGGGTTTGGGACAACATCGTAACCTACCGCACTGAATTTGGCAAACACAACCTCACCGCCATGGCAGGTACTACTGCTGAGGCCTACAACCTTTCATGGGCATCTGCTTCGCGGTTGCATGTGCCGGCCAACAAAGATCTATGGTACATTACTACAGGCAATGCGAATACCTCAACCAACAACGGGTCAGGAGATAAGTGGGCCAGGAACGCATACCTCAGCCGGTTCAATTATAACTTTGACAACCGATTTTTATTTACAGGAACATTGCGGGCTGATGGCAGTTCCAGAATATCTCCCGATAATCGCTGGGGCTTTTTCCCTTCCGTGGGTGCCGGCTGGCTTGTTACCAATGAGTCGTTTATGGCAAACAACACTTTGTTTGACAACTTGAAATTACGGGCTTCCTGGGGACGTGTTGGCAACGACCGAGTGCCTTCTGATGCCTTTACAGTCACGGTGACTCCCAATTTGGCATATCCGTTTGGCGGAGGTGTTGCCACTCCCGGAAGTGCCATCACACAGATAAAGGACCCCAATTTGAAATGGGAGACAACCGAAGAAGTGGATTTTGGCGTAGAATACGCGATGCTGGGTGGCAAATTGTATGGAGAAATTGGCTTTTATGATAAAAAATCAAGGGACCTGCTGATCAATGTAAAGGTTCCTGCAGTGATCGGTGATGGAGATGGGGTAGTGTTGACCAATGCGGCTTCCATCCGAAACACCGGACTGGAAGTATCTGTCAACTGG
>JAUMBK010000032.1:0-2162 GCA_032115795.1 Saprospiraceae bacterium
CCATAAAGCATCCATTTCCTCCAGCGACATTTCCTGCAATGGCTTGCCAGCATTCGTTTCAATGTATTCAAAACGGTACTTAAACTTCCTGTTCACTTTTTCAAGCGCAGTTTCAGGATTGATTCCGGCATAGCGTGCATAATTGATCAATGAAAACAAGACGTCGCCGAATTCCTCCTCCTGATGCGCCAGCGAAGAGGATTGTTCGGCGGCACGAAATTCATCCACTTCCTCGAGTACCTTTTGCCAAACATCTTCCTTTTTCGCCCACTCAAACCCAAACTGTGCCGTTTTTTCCTGCATCCGGTATGCCTTTACCATGGCAGGCAAGCCCGAAGGAACTCCCGCCAGAACTGATTTTTTCCCTTCAGCAAGTTTCAGCTGTTCCCAGTTTTTCTTTACGTCATCTTCATTGGCAACCACAACGTCACCATAAATGTGCGGATGTCGTGCAATCAGTTTCTCACATACTCCATTGATGGCATCTGCAATGGTAAACGCAGCGGTCTCTTCCGCAATCCGTGCATAAAAAACCAGGTGAAGCATCAGGTCTCCCAACTCCTCTTTTACATCGTCCATTTTTCCGGAAAGAATGGCATCCGACAGCTCATACGTCTCTTCAATGGTAAGGATACGAAGTGACTCCATGGTCTGCTTCATATCCCAAGGACATTTGGTACGGAGGTCGTCCATAATGGCGAGTAGCCTGGCAAAGGCCTCTTTTTTATCAATGCGTTTTTGTTCCGTATCCATTCCTTTCATGCTTAATTTTTAGGGAAATACCGCAGTTCAATTCCTCCTTATGTTTGGATTTTTTCTGCGTACCAAAAAAAAGGCAACAATATAAAAGGTACCTTTGTTTCAAAATCAAAGGATACGGACATGAATGAGTTTTTCTATATGCTGGCAATCATCGGGATGTTTTTTGGTGCTGCCTTTCTCCTAATCAATTTACGACATTGGGTCACAGGCCAGGAGTTCAGAGGAACCTGCGCCAGCAACAATCCTCTTTTAAAGGACGAATTGGGGGAATGTACACTTTGCGGTAAGAAAACAGGTGAGGATTGTAAAATGCCCCAAACGGGAGAGCAATCCTGATTTCCTGATTAATAAAATCGCTTCCCTGCCCTTCGGGCCGTGTATAAGGTATGCACGCCAAGCAGCGCAAAAACCATGGATGAAAGAATGAGTACCAGCATGAGTATGTAAGTCTGAGTCTCAAATATCTGTGATCCAATTGAAATTTCAAAAGAATTATATTTTATTTTTTTTCATCTTTACATGTAAAATATAACGAAAATGTCCGGTTTTTCACAAATTAAAATTTTTCCTATTTCATTACTTACTGGCTTCGTTGGACTTATCCTTGCTCCCGCTTTGCTGACGGCTCAGGCACCAAAAAAGCCGACATCAGGAGAAATTTACCACCAATTGCAGAAATTGGGATTCCTTGGTTCCGTGTTGTATGTTGCAGCCCATCCTGATGATGAAAATACGAGGTTGATTTCGTTTCTGGCGAATGAAAAGAAGGCACACACAACCTACTTGTCCTTGACCAGAGGAGATGGTGGCCAAAATCTGATTGGGACTGAAATCAGTGAATTGCTGGGTGTGTTGCGTACACAGGAACTTCTCATGGCACGCTCGGTCGACAATGGAATGCAAATGTTTACCAGAGCAAACGACTTTGGCTATTCCAAAAATGCAGAAGAAACGATTCAGATTTGGGATACAGACAAAGTAAAAGCCGATGTCATCTGGGCCATCCGGAATGTACGGCCTGATGTGATCATCAACCGGTTTGATCACCGTACTTCCGGCGAAACACACGGCCACCATACTGCCTCCGCCAGACTTTCATACGAAATGTTTGAGCAGGCGGCAGACCCAATCGTGTACCCCGAACAATTGGCGTTTGTGAGCCCCTGGCAGCCCAGACGATTGTTTTTCAATACATCATGGTGGTTTTATGGCAGTGAAGAAAAATTTAAAAAAGCAGATAAATCAGCCCTGATGAGTGTCGATGTCGGTGTCTTTTATCCCCTTCTCGGAAAATCAAACACAGAAATTGCCGCTGAATCGCGCAGCAAGCATAAATGCCAGGGCTTCGGTTCAACCGGCGCAAGAGGATCTACACTGGACTACCTGGAATTGTTGAAAGG
>JAUMBK010000032.1:2172-4938 GCA_032115795.1 Saprospiraceae bacterium
ATATGCCCCCTTCAAAATCAGACATTTTTGAAAGTATCAATACTTCCTGGACAAGGGTAGGCAATGGCGAAAATGTCCAGCCATTGGTAGAGCAAGTCATTCAGGAATACAACTTTAGAAAGCCGTCTGCTTCCATTCCCCTGTTGCTTAAAATATATGCCGCTATTCAAAATACCAGTGATCCATTCTGGAAAAAAACCAAATCCGACGAAGTAAAAAACCTCATCGCAGCCTGTGCAGGGCTTTTTATGGAAGCAAAAACAAACGTCCATAAAATAACCCCGGGTGAAGATCTGACTGTCGAATTTGAAGTCATCTCACAACTGGCCGAAAATACAGGCCTGTTTGAACTGAAAACAGTGGGACTTTCTTATGACACAATCCTCTCCCAACCTCTCTCTGTCAATGAGCCAGTAAAATGGAGCCGCCAATTGTCCGTTCCTGCAAATACTTCCTTAACTGCACCCTACTGGCTGACCGATAAAGGTTCACTGGGCCTGTATCATGTGGCCAAACAGGAACTCATCGGCAAACCACAATCTCCCCGCAGCCTGAAAGCGATATTTACGATCAGGTTTGACAACAGCATCCTCACATTTGAAAAAGACATCGTATACAAATTCAACAGTCCCGAAAACGGAGAAACATATCGCCCGCTTGAAGTTGTGCCACCCGCTTCAGTAAAAATCAAAGATCAGGTGTATGTATTTGCCGACAACAAAGCCAAAGATGTGGCCGTCACTGTCCATAGCTGGAAACAAAATCAATCAGGAATTGTGTCTTTGCCCCTTCCTGAAGGATGGAAATGCCAGCCGGCCTCCTACAGCTTTACACACACATTAAAAGGAGAAAGTCAGGACTTTGTCTTTTCTGTTACTCCCACACAGTCAGGTCAGGAAATCACAGCGACCCCTTCTGTTTCGGTCGGAGGCCAATCCTATCAGGGGGAGATCATTGACATCCAGTACGACCATATCCCTTTCCAGACCGTGTTGATGCAAGCATCAGCCAAACTTGCCAGACTGGACATCCGCAACAGCGCAAAAAAAATTGGCTATGTCATGGGTGCAGGCGATGAAGTGCCTTCCGCACTCAGGCAAATAGGTTGCCAAATTGACTTGTTATCCATCGATGATATCCAAAAAGAAAGATTGCGTCAATACGATGCTGTTATCCTTGGAGTCAGGGCCTACAATACTGAGGAGCAAATTAAATTTAAGCAAAACACGCTGTTCGACTATGTGAATGAGGGCGGAACAATGGTCGTTCAGTACAACACTTCCAATGGGGTGGCAGGCAAAAATCTGGCACCATTTCCGTTGACTGTATCAAGAGGAAGAGTCACCGTAGAGGAAGCCGAAATGCGCATTCTGGCTCCGGAGCATCCTGTGTTTTCTCATCCCAACAAAATCACACTCCGCGACTTCGAGGGCTGGGTGCAGGAAAGAGGTCTCTATTTTCCTTCTGAATGGGACAAGGCGTTTACACCTCTTTTGTCTTGCAATGACCCTGGAGAAAAACCCCTGGATGGCAGTCTCCTCGTTGCATCTTATGGCAAGGGGACTTACATATATACCGGATTGTCGTTTTTCAGGCAATTGCCCGCAGGCGTATCTGGAGCATACAGATTATTTTCAAACATAATTTCCCTGGGCAAGAATGGAAAAAAGTAAGTTTTCCCAGACCTGGAAACGCAGTTACACGTTGGTTCTTGCTGCGAATGCCTTGTATATCATACTGTTTTACCTGATCATGAAAAAATGGGCGTAACCCTGAGTCATATATGAGCCTTCTGGATTGGATTGTATTAATAGGAACGATTTTGGCAATTCTATTATATGGTGCCTGGAAAACCCGAGGGCCGCAAAACATGCAATCCTACCTCCTTGGCGACAATGAAGCAAAATGGTGGACAATCGGATTTTCGGTGATGGCAACCCAGGCCAGCGCCATTACATTTATGTCGACACCCGGGCAGGCGTTTCACGATGGTATGGGCTTCGTTCAATTTTACTTTGGATTGCCATTTGCCATGGTCATCATTTGCATTTCCTTCATCCCAATTTACCACCGGCTCAAGGTGTATACAGCATATGAATACCTCGAACAGCGATTCGACCTGAAAACCAGGTCACTTACGGCGTCTCTCTTCCTTTTCCAGCGAGGATTGGGTGCAGGCATCACCATCTATGCACCAGCCATTATCCTATCCACAATTCTGGGATGGAATCTGAATTTATTAAATGGCCTCTTGGGAGGCATCGTCGTCCTATATACGATCGGGGGAGGTTCGAAAGCCGTCAACGCGACACAACAGCAGCAAATGTTTATCATTATGGCAGGCATGTTTCTTGCCTTTTTTACCACGATGTCCTATTTGCCTGAGCAGGTCGGTTTTACAGAGGCGCTTTCACTGGCAGGAAGTGCGGGCAAACTCAATATTCTTGACTTTTCGTTTGACCCTGAAAGCAGATATACCTTCGGGTCCGGCATCACCGGAGGATTGTTTCTTGCCCTCGCCTATTTTGGGACCGACCAATCACAGGTCCAGCGATATTTATCGGGAAAATCGGTAAGGGAAAGCCAACTCGGACTCATTTTCAATGGGCTGGTCAAGGTTCCGATGCAGTTTTTTATCTTATTTGTGGGGGTCATGGTGTTTGTGTTTTATCAATTCAACCCAAGTCCTGTGTTTTTTAATGAAGCAACGGTAAATAAATTAAAAAATACAGAAGCTGCCCCCGAATTACAAATGCTCCAATCATT
>JAUMBK010000033.1:0-8992 GCA_032115795.1 Saprospiraceae bacterium
CCCAGGTAGCTCCACCATCGGTGCTCTTAAACCAGGAGGTTCCCCCTGCAATCAGCTGGTTGGCATCAGCTGGATGAACAACAATGGCCATATCGTAAAACCCCTGATTGAATCCATCCGTACCATTGTGCGCCATGAGATTAGTGTGCGTCGGAATGGTATATGTCCCTCCAATAACATTGGAAGGATTTGTATTTGCCCAGCTGGCCCCATTGTCATTGCTGACAAAGACACCCGCATATCCATTGAGAGTGCCACCACTCCCAATCAGGTAAGCATACAGCTTTTCAGTTTGGGAAGGACAAGTGGCGATAATGGCCCCCGTCATACTTTCTCCGCTGCCGGGTGCCCACCAGCCGGCGCTGTAGACAGTCCAGCTAAGTCCCTGGTCATCTGACCGGATAAATTCGGAAGAGGTTCCGGCATCGCGTACAGCATAAAAAACAGTACCACTATTCTCTTTGCGCTTGACTGTCCAGGTAAACGAGGTAAACAGTTTTGTCCAACTCGTACCCCCATCAATTGAACGGAGCAGGCCTGTTTCCGAAGCGGCCAGGACAATGTTTGTATTTGTGTGGGAAAAGGCCATTTCATTCACCCAAAGGTTGCTCTCCGTATAGACAGCTGTCCATGTCTGACCTCCGTTGACAGATCGAAGGATTTTTCCACCGGTACAAGCAAAAACAATCTCCGGATTGGTGGGGTGAATTTTGACGGCACCAAATGCACTGTGGAGAATGGAAGAAGTTTTTAATTCCCAGTTAAGGCCCTTATCCGTCGTTTTCCAGAGTCCGCCACTTTCGCCCCCTGCATAGAGTATATCTGGATTTGAAGGCGCCACATCCAGGCTGTAAATGTTTGTCTGCCAGGTTACTTTTGTAGCCCCATCCGTATGCCATGTCTCTGTCGGGCCTGCGTAGGACCAGTTTGCTGTTCTGCCGGCACTGCTTCTCGCCTGGCGGCTTGCTCGCTCTCTCACTGCCTCTTCGGCAGGAGAAGGCATCCGTATCTTGCCGTCGCCACCAGTGTAAGGCCTGGCCCAGCGCATAAACCGTTTGTAATATTGCGTGTAGGTGTTTTTTTCAAAGGTGTTTTCCCGATAATACTGATCATATAGCTGCTGGACCTCGTGTACATTCGGGTCTTTCTCAGCCAGCATCCGCATCCATTCGGGCGCATCACCGGTGATGAAAGGCAATTCAGGCCTGCTTTGAGCATCGAGGAAAAACGTCCATGCCAAACAAGCAAACAAACTAATGATTCGAACCATTCTCGTAACTATTTGGTGGCTACTCGCTGACGCACCGTGCGCTGCTCAATTCTTTTCTCATACTTTTCACCCTGGAAAATGCGCTGGACAAATATTCCAGGAATGTGAATGGCATCCGGATCAAATGTGCCAGCTGGAACCAGTTCTTCCACCTCCGCTACGGTGATGGTCGCTGCGCCGCACATACAGGGATTGAAATTCCGCGCCGTCCCCCGGAAAATCAAATTTCCGGCGTCATCACCTTTCCAGGCCTTCACAATAGCAAAATCCGCTTTAAAAGCCCTTTCCATTACGTACATTTTCCCATTGAATTCACGTACCTCCTTGCCCTCAGCCACCTCAGTTCCATATCCTGCAGGAGTAAAAAATGCGGGAAAGCCTGATTGCGCAGCACGGCAACGCTCAGCAAGCGTACCCTGGGGTATCAATTCAACTTCCAGCTCGCCACTGAGCATCTGGCGCTCAAACTCCTCGTTCTCGCCAACATAAGAAGAGACCATTTTTTTAATCTGCCGCCCCTGCAACAACAAGCCAAGACCAAAATGATCTACGCCAGCGTTATTGCTGATGCACGTCAGGTCTGTTACGCCCATTTTCACCAGATGTCCGATTGCATTTTCAGGTATGCCACACAGGCCAAAACCGCCTAGCATGATGGTCATCCCATTTTCTATGCCTTGCAATGCTTCTTCAGGCGAAGCCACTTTCTTTCGTATCATAACTCATGTCTGTTTATGCCAGAAGGAAATATCTCCTAAGCACAAAGATACTAAGAAATCAAGTGGTGAGTTCCTCTTCTTTTTATTGAAAACTGGCTGCCTGGTCAAAAAATGCATTGCAATTTAGGCAGAAAAATCAAAATTATGGCGCAGGATTGCTAATATCGGCATGCACCTTGTCAATGGCTTCCAATACGTCGGATGTCAGAACGACATCAATGCTGCTGATGTTTTCCTGCAATTGCAACATAGAGGTCGCTCCTACGATGGCCGATGCTGTAAATGGTCGGTTTTGAACAAATGCCAGAGCCATCCGGGCTGGAGTCAGACCTGCCTGTTCCGCAATGGCTACATATCTTTCTGTAGCCTCCAGACTCCTTGAACCATTGTATCTTGCGAGACGCGCAAATTGGTGTATTCTGTCTGAAGGTGTGTCAGTCCCATACAAAAACTTCCCTGTCAGACGGCCAAATCCAAGTGGCGAATATGCGAGCAACGGCATTTGTTCGCGAATGGCAATTTCAGACAAGCCCACCTCAAAGCTTCGGTTGAGTAAGTTGTACGGGTTCTGGATGGTCAACGGCCGCTGTGTACCCCGTTTATCTGCAATCGAGGAGGTGCGCATAACACCCCACGGGGTTTCGTTTGATAAGCCCCAGTAGCGTATTTTCCCCTCCTTTACAAAGCCATCCAGCACTTCCTGCGCTTCTTCGAAATTATCCTGCCATTCAGTATCGTGGGTAGTATAGCCCAAAATACCAAAGCAATTGGCTTTCCTTTCAGGCCAATGCAACTGATAAAGATCAATATAATCTGTTTGCAGGCGTTGCATACTCCCTTCCAGCGCTTCTGTCAGCCGCTTTCGTCCAAAACCCAGTTCTGGGCTGATATAGCCAAAATTGGGCGAGGGACCCGTTGCTTTGGTAGCCAGTATGAGGTTCTTTCGATTGCCTCGCTTCGTAAGCCAGCTGCCTATGATACGCTCTGTCGAGCCCTGTGTCTCCACCTTGCCGGGAACGGAATACATCTCTGCAGTATCAATAAAATTGATTCCTTTCTCTACTGCATAATCGAGTTGGGCGTGTCCCTCTTCTTCTGTATTCTGCTGGCCAAAAGTCATGGTGCCCAGGCACAATGCACTAACCTCCAGATCAGACGTGCCTAGTTTTCGATATCTCATACTTGATCGCTTTCTATCATAAAGAAAAGTCCGGCCGTTTTGTTTATGTACTTTTTCAAAAATGCTGTATTTCTTGTTTCTGCACCCTACCTAAAAAAAGAACCCCCTCCGACGTTTCGAAGCGGGGTCCCATCCCAAAAACAGTAAATTCTTTATAAAACGATTATTCTATTACGACCATTTTTCGCGTTGCCCTGAACGATCCTGCCTCCAGTGTGTAGTACATCACACCGGCAGTGCCCAGGTCATTCTTATTGATCTCAACGCTGTTGAATCCTTTCAGGAAATCCTGCTTGTACACCTGGATTGTTTTCCCTGTCACATCATAAATCGTCAGCTTTGCTGTCATGTCTGCAGGCAGATCAAACGAGATGCGGGAAACAGTTTTAAATGGATTTGGTGTATTCTGATAGAGCACAGGCTCTCCGGATGCACGGTTGAGTACACTCAGCTGTACGCCCATAACCGACAACTCTTCCGTATACGCTTCTGCCGGAGTTAGCGAAGAATCAATCCAGACACCTTCCGACAAACTTCCCTTATCGCGGGCACGCAAGACCACTTCAAAGACCAAGTCCCCTTTTGCAAGAAGCATGGCCTGTGCCTGGTTGTAACTCATTGTCAACATTCCATCAGCAATGCCTTTGAAGCCAAAATGGTTGTCTGTCATGCCAGGCATAGCACCGTTTACTTCTTCCAGGCTAAACAGCTCGGTGTCATAATGGAACGTAAACTGGAAGCCTGCGACAGAAACAGGTGTCTGTATCCGGACCGGCACCACCACCTTGTCTCCCGCCTGGAATGATTGGTTGTCTATGGCCAACGCAAACAACTGGCTGGCACGAGGCTCCGTACGCACATCTCCCGGGCCCGCACTGGCATTGCCATTGACATCACCGACCTTTACTGAGTAGAAATCAATAGCCATATTGGACTTCAGTTCGGACACCGGATAAATTTCTGGAAACAATTCAGCAGTGGCATGCTCTGGATCCTGGAACTGATAAGATTTGTCTACAAATCGCCAGGATGTATTGTCTTCCAATGTTGCGTGCACACCCAGGATGAGCTTGCGCAGCTCGATAAGGTCTGAGGCTGCAATTTTGGCATCTTTCTTGACATCAGCCGCAATTTGCTTTAACGGTGAGGCCAGTTTTTCAATGCCCAGGATATGTCGTTGTATCATAACCAGGTCAAGCGTCGAAACTCCATTCAGATAGTCACCGTCCTTGTTTACCTTCACCATGAAATTGCCTCCCTGCTTGATATCTTCAAACTGATATGTGCCCTCCTTTCCGGTGATCATGTTCATTTCACTGCCCTCCAGGCTGACATATACGTCGCTGACCGGCATGTTTGCCTCTGTGACGACAGTACCATTGATTGTAAATCGGCCATTATCCTCATCACAGGCATCAAAATTATCCTGAATGGTAATGAACGTATTGCAGTGGTCCTGTACCAGATTGCCTGACGGTGTCACAACGCCTGTGTACACCTGGACGTCGACTTTGCCAATATCGTCACATGTAAATGTACGGCTGGACTGTGAGACTGGCTTTCCATTGTTGTCCAGCTTAATTGGAGCAAACGAGAAAATGACTGGATACTGGCAAGTGTGGTATGAGCCGTTGTCAAAGTCTTTCGCCCATACTTCTACCATGCCGGCATCCGGCGTTCCATTGTTGTCTGTATCCACTGGCATGAGGCTGGTGGCCAAACCATTAATACAGTAAGGAGTTGGTGCCTTGCAATTGTCAATGGTAAACAACTGCTCACAACTGGCGGCATTGCCACACCTGTCTTCAAATGTCCATACTATTTTGTGGGTTCCGATGGGATATTCACCACTTGCATTCATTATGTTGCCGTTTCCTGATTTTGAGAGACCTGTGTCGAAAGAGCCATTGTTGAATGCATCAATTTTATAATACCATCGTAATTCCCGGGTACATTTGTCTGTCGCAGACGCTGTCAATTCTATATATCCATCCTTGCATTCCGGATCATAGGTACAGACAGACTTGGCCGCGCAGCTGCTGGTGATCACCGGTTTTTCCGGATCATACACCTTGATAACCTGCGTATGCTTCCAGGTGGCGTATTCATGGCCGCCGCCCTGCTGATTGATTCGCTGACACCAGTCTACAACAGTCCAGCGTCTAAGTATTTTAAAACAGGATTCGCCTGAAGTGTTGTTGAACGTATATATTTCATCATCATATTCTGCACCAACCAGGCTGCAAAAATTGTCTGCAGACAAATCAGGTCTGCCGAGCCTGTCGGGACCAAAGGCATCGTCCGTCGGATCTTCACAACCTTGCATTTCGACATCCCTGGGCCATCTGTTGGCTGTCATTTCAAACGGAGACTCCAGCCCTTCAATGGTGATGTGCTGGCTGCACTTTACACTCCGTCCACCTGGATCTGTTGCGGTAAAATTGCGTGTGATTGTGCCGATGCGGCAGCTGTTGACAGAAATAACAGAGTCTGTTGTGATCCGGATATTGGAGGTACAATTGTCTGTTGCTACCGGCCATCCGAAATATTGAGTCAGGTTTTTGAGATCCCAGGGGCCATTGCAATTGACAGTCATGTTGACTGGACACGAAATTGAAGGCGCCAGTTTATCCTGAATAAAGGCACTGACCATGCATTCATTGTAATTGCCTGCCTTATCGATCACTCTGAATTGCACCATGTGGCCCGTGGTATTCACATCTGTACAGCAAAACTGGACATAGCTGTTAAACCCGCACGGATCGGTGATTTCTACCACATACAACATGTCGGTTTCATCACACTGATAGGTGCCAAAATCATCCCACTTACCCGTATCATCGAGCACGCGTACGTAATCATACGAATTATAGCCGTCAGTGACATCCTTCGGATCACCGGAAGCCCAGTTTCTGTAGGTGGAACCTTCGCCGCTCACCCATTCAAACTTGCCAATGCGCTTGCCGTCGCGCAGACCAATGAGGTAATTTTCATCGAGCTTCCAGTCCTGGACTTTACCATACAACCAGTTATGTTCGGCAGCGTTGTTCAATGCCACCACATAGCCCCCCATTGCCGATGCTGTTTTTACTGCCACATGTGGAGAAACTTTGTGCTTGGAAATGTAGTAGTAATGCGGCTTCGTTTTTCCTGCGTTTACAAATTCACCCAGGAAGGTAAACCCGGGAAATTCAGGCGTCTTGCAAGGCGTGCACCCATTTTGGTCCATTCTGCGCACAAGCAGCTTGCCCACCTGACATTCGTCATAACTGCCGTCATCAAAAGAGGTAGCAGGTACGAGGGCTTTGCCATCCAAGGTCAAGCCGATGTTTGTATTCTGATCGCAAATGGCAACTGGTGAGGTATTGTCTTCAACCACCACCAACATAGAAAATTCCGTTTTATTCTGGCAAGCATCATAGGCGGTATACAAGACTTCGTTGCAGCCCATAGGAAGGCTGACCACCTTTGCAGGATCAGAAAGCTTGATAATACCTGTATAGCCACCCGGATAGGTCACTGCATATGAAAGTTCAGTCGCACAATTGTCTGCAAGCACCGGCTTCCTGAGAAGGTAATTGCCTGCACAGGTATTCCCGTTGGTTGAAATGCGGTCAACATCAGGAAGCCCGCTGATTACAGGTCCTTTGGAGTCGATGATTTCAATCATCTGAATGTAATTGGTGATTTTGGATTCACATGACCACTCCAGGACCTGCCACTGCCTGAAGACTTTTGTCACACAATACAAGGCAGGATATTTTGTATCAGTGTAGGTTGTATATATGTTGCATGCATTGGCCATATCCGGCGGCAACATCACATCGGTGGAACCATTTACATTTGACAAGACCAACTGCGCAAAATCGCCGGCATTGTCGGTAAATACCTGAATACAAAGCACATCATTCTTTTTCAGCGATATATTGACATTGCCCCATACCGGTGATTGGCTGCCACTTTTGGCAAGTACGACTGTCTTGCTGCCATTGATGGTGTACCGAATTGAATCAGCAGAATAATCATTTCCCCCACCCGACTTGGAAGCATTCCATGTAAAGGCGATGCTGCCGTTGGCTTGCGCTGTCAGGCAGATCTGAGAGCCCAAACCAGGAACCCCCGAACCTGTAGATCCCCCTGCCATAGATATGGTGTTTGGATTAAATACTACGCCTCCATTTCCGGAAGTGGCCCGCAACCAAGGCTTTAATTTTGGAACTCCTGTACCAGGGAGAGTCACTCCGTTTACCACCAGTGGTGTCGGAGATGGGTTTCCGTTGGGCAGCGTGGCAAACTGGGCATCACACTGGAGTTGCACATTGGCAGGTGGGATAAGATCATTGGCATCCAGCGCCACCACCCACAAATTCACCTTACAAGGCGTTGAGGAAACGTTGCCGGAAGCATCTTCTGCCAGATAATACCTTTCAATCAGCTTCAATGTATCCGGACCTCTGAAGATGTCGGGACGCTTGCAATCGTTCAAGGTGATAATTTCATTGGAAATGTACCGCCGGGGCACCTCACAGTTGTCATACGCCGTTGGTGCATACGAACTAGCTGAAGGGCAGGTGAGCACAATGTCAATAGGCTGGTTGCTTTCCCAGTAGGGTGCCATCTTGTCTTCAATAGTGATGGTCGTCCAGCAAGAGTTGGTGCCCGCCGCGTTGGTCACTTTTCCGTATATGGCTTTGCCGATATACAAGTGCCCGTCTGTAAACAAAGCCGCACCGGTACCCTGGCTGATGATATCCCCCGTAGGCGTTTTCATCAGAGTCACCAAAGCTGCCTCTGCTCCGCCACAAGTAGAGCCTGTAGCCAAGATGGCAGCAGCAGAAATGCTGGCTTCACACACCTGATCAACCGATACCTGGATAGCACTTTTACAGGCACATGAGCCTGTTTGTGCTGTCACATCTGTATCGGAACCAAACAACAGCACCGCAACCAGCCAGAGAAGCCGGAAGAAAGTGCCTGAACGTGTCGAATTTGTTCCATTCATGAGATCCAAATTTTGAGTTTAATGAAATAAGTATATTTTGCCGCAGGACAACAGGGATTATCCCTAACGCCAGTGGCCGGTTTACCTTTTTTCGTCGGGCGTTTCGCCAGACACTCGGATCTATCTCAAAACAGGTTGGTTAATAGTATAATTTCATATATATGTACGTAAAAAAACACACATATATTAGAAAGATACATATACACATGTATCTTATACATAAAAAATATAATCTTAGGTAATTACAATAGTCAGGCTGGTAAATAATCTAGGCTCTGGATAGTTTCTCACGCTATTCCGGTACAAATATAACTGCAATTATATATTATGAAAAATATTATAGAATAAATATACATATATTTTTAAACATAACATGTATATTATTAATATACAATGTATTATATAATATATATATTTTTAAAATATTTTAGAACCGGCACAAAAAAGGCGGTAAAGGATGATAAATAACAAACTGTTATAATCTGTAATGCGATGAATGTTAACAATTTAGAAAAGATCGTCCTTTGCCTTTTCAAACCTCTTTCGGCACTACAGACTCGATGCGCGTTTTCGACATAAAATACATGCCCACAACAAACAACAACGCCAGCACAAGAACGGAATAACGCATGTTTTGCGTGAGGGTGTCCACCAGCCCAAAAAGAAACGTGCCCCCCACAATAGCCATTTTATACACCACATCATAAAAGCTGAAATAACTCGTCGTGTCGTGGCTTTTTTCCGGAATAAGGAATGAGTAACTGGCACGCGAAAGGGACTGTATCCCCCCCATCACCATGCCGACAAGGCCTGCAAGTACA
>JAUMBK010000034.1:0-5067 GCA_032115795.1 Saprospiraceae bacterium
TCAGTTGATGATTTCCTCCGGAATGGAAGAGTGCATCAGATGGGGCAGCCCGTGCTATCGATGGAATAACCAGAATGTGGTAGGTCTTGCTGCCTTTTCACAATATACCGGAATCTGGTTTTTCCAGGGGAGTCTGCTGGATGACAACGCCGGGTATTTGATGAATGCCCAGGAAGGGAAAACCCACGGTATGAGACAGTGGCGGTTTACATCTATTGATCAGATGCAGCAAGCGCCCATTTTGCAGTATGTTGAACAAGCAAAGAAACTTGCTGAGGAAGGTGTTAAAAGTAGGGTAGGGGTGAAAGTGAAAGAGCCAATTTTACCTGATTTTCTGGCGAATGTCATGCACTCCGAGGAGGCATTGCGTACCGGTTGGGACTCTCTTCCTCCAGGTAAAAAGAAGGAGCTGATATTATGGGTTCAGGAAGCTAAAAAAACGGAAACAAGAGACAAGCGTATAACAGGAGTGGTTGATATAGTCAGGCAAAGAGTCTTGAATAATATGAAAAAACGACCTGGTCTGGACTGAAAGATAGCGAATCGGATAATATTGGTACTTTACATCCCAGTGAAAGTTGATTCAGTGCAATATTGCTGTGCTTTTTCAGGTTAATAAACAATATGCAGTATCTTTGAACACAATTCGTTTGTTTATTGGATACAAACGTGCAACATGATGCTCACCTAATTGTTAATGAAGAACATGAATCAATTGGCTCGCTTTATTTATATTTTGCCGGTATTTACTCTGGCTATGTTGCTTAGCGCATCTGAATTGAAGGCGTTGCATATCATTGGGGGAGATGTGGTCTACAAGTGCAAAGGCATCGATACGATCAGAAAGGAGGTCACTTTTCAAATTACCTTTACCATGTACAGGGATTCCAAGAGCAATGGTGCGCAATTTGACGATCCTGCGAGCTTTGGAATTTACAGAGGCAATGGCAATAGCTGGACTTTTTACCGGGCTGTCGCGGGCGTACGAGTCAGAAATATTCAGGATATTGACATTCAAAATAATAATCCATGCATCTTGGTCCCTGTCAATGTAGGTGTCCAGAGTGGTGAGTATATTTTTGACGTTGTTTTACCATTGATCAATGAAAATTACCTGATTTCATTCCAGCGGTGCTGCCGAAACAATACAATCCTAAATCTGGTATCTCCAGGTACAACGGGAGCGGCCTTTACCACTGAAATTACGCCGGAAGCGCAGCGCAGCTGTAATAACAGTCCCACATTCAAAGATTTTCCACCGGTGGTTATTTGTGTGAACAGGCCCATTGACTTTGACCATTCTGCAAAGGATGTAGACGGTGACAGCCTTGTGTATGAGTTTTGTACGCCACTCACTGCCGGCGGAACAGACGGGTCAACCACACCCGGTTCGCCAGTTTCTTGTACAGGCGTTACACCAAGTCCCCAAAACTGCCCTCCTCCTTATGAAGAAGTGACGTTTGCTGCACCAAACTTTACGTTCAACAGGCCCATGGGCGGAAATCCGGTTGTGTCCATCGATCCAAAGACAGGCATTATCTATGGATCTCCCAATCTGCTGGGACAATTTGTCGTCGGCGTATGCGTGAAAGAATACCGGAAGGGAAAGTTGATTGGCAATTTACGACGTGATTTTCAGTTTAATGTCACCACGTGTGAGACGGCGGTGCAGGCAGATTTGAAAGCTTCCATTAAAAACCAGGACCAGTTTACGATCAATTCTTGCGGTGAATTTACCATTGATTTTGTCAATTTGAGTACGGACATCAAGTACATTCAGAATTACTACTGGGAGTTTGACATCAAGGGAAAGAAAGAATCATTCAGTTCGCGTAATGTCAGTCTTACCTTTCCTGGTTTGGGAAAATATACCGGTACCATGATTCTGAACAAAGATCTTCCGGGGCTAGCAAAATGTTCGGATACGGCTGTTATTACGGTGAATCTGTACCCTTCCATTAAGGCAGAATTTACATTTGATTACGATACATGCGTGGCGGGTCCGATCGCCTTTGTTGATATGTCGACAAGTGGTGCTGGTCCGATTCAGAAGTGGGCCTGGAATTTTGCAGAAGGCAAATCGTCGGTGCAGAATCCCTCCTTCCAATATGAGAAGCCGGGGCAGAAATCAGCCACGTTGGTAGTGGAAGATGTCAATCAGTGCAAAGATACATTGCGTAAGCCCATTGATTATTTTCCCGTACCGGCACTGGTCGTCATCGAACCCAATACGTTTACCGGGTGTGCACCGGCAAATATCTTTTTTGATAATCTCAGCAAGCCCATTGATGACACATATACGTTCAGCTGGCAGTTTGGCGAAGGCGGTACAAGCAATGTACTGAGTCCGACACACCTGTATCCAGAGGTGGGAACGTACACCGTTTCATTGCACATTACGTCACCCCTGGGTTGTGTGACGTCAAAGACGTGGCCTGGCCTCATTAAAGTAGTGCCTAGTCCAACTGCCGGCTTTACTTTTTCACCGGAAGAGCCAAATTTGCTCAACAACACTATAGCTTTTACTGATGCTTCTGTCAATTCATCCACGTATATATGGCAATTTGATACATTGGGCGTGTCACTGGAGAAAAATCCCACCTTTGCCTTTCGGGATACGGGATTGTTTACGATCACGCAAATCGTGCTGCACCCATCCGGGTGTTCGGATACGGCGACTGCAACCCTCTCCATTTTACCTGTAGTCACCCTGTACATGCCCAATGCGTTCAGCCCAAATCACGATGGATTAAATGATGCATTTGCTCCGGTAGGCATCTTTGAAGGCATCCGATTTTATTCAATGACAATCTGGAATCGCTGGGGAGAGCAGGTTTTTGAAACGGAGGATGTCTCCGAAGGTTGGAATGGCCAGCGACAAAACACGGGTGATATAGCGCCGCCGGGCGTATACGCGTATGTGGTGTCCTTTCTGGATCCCAAAGGAGTCCGCCAGCAGTTGAAAGGGCAATGTACCCTGATCAGATAGCAATGATGGCTCTGCGTGAGGCATGAAGAGAAAGGTGATTCAGGAACGGTAGGAAGAGAGATGTGTTACAAAGCGCATTGGCAGTCTTGACTACAAAATTTGTTGTTCTATATAGTTGATGATTTCTTTGGCTATATTCAAGCCCGTGGTCGCAGTGATGCCTTCAAGCCCAGGGGAGGCGTTGACTTCCAATACGACAGGCCCATGACATGACTGCAGCATATCGACGCCAGCTACAGGGAGGCCGAGAGCTTCGGCAGCACGGATGGCTGTTTCTTCTTCGATGCTGGTCAGACTGGCGGTGGCGGATGTACCTCCCCGGTGCAGGTTAGCCCGAAAATCACCTGGTTTTGCTTTGCGTTTCATTGCGGCTACCAGCCGCCCGTTGATGACAAATGCACGTATATCCTCCCCGTTGGCTTCTTTTATAAATTTTTGTACTACGACGTTTTCGCCAGTGGCATGAAAGGCTTCCAGCATTGACTCTGCGTTCGCCTGATTTTCTGCCAGTACGACACCCACACCCTGCGTGCCTGTGACCAGTTTAATGATGATGGGGTAGGGCTCCATCTGCCGTAGCATGTACGGAATGGTCTCCGGCTGACTGATCAACAGTGTTTTGGGTACCGGAATCCCTTTTCCTTCCAGCAACTGGAGACAACTCAGTTTATCACGAACTTTCAGCAGTGCATCTGAGCTGATGGTCGTAAACACGCCGTTATTTTCAAATTGCCTGATGACAGCAGCACCCAGGAAGGTGGCGTTATGTCCGATTCTGGGTATGATTGCATCTATTTTTTGCAATGGCTGGTGGGCGTAATACACTTCCGATTTTTGTCCTCCGGTGACCAGGTCGCACAGCATGTGGTCCACCACCCGCACATAATGGTTTCGTTTTCGACCTGCATCGACGATGGCCTGCGTACTATATAAAGCCGGGTTACGGGATAAGACCAATAGATTCATACAAGAGATATATGGTGCGCAAATATAAAGAAAAGCAATGTTTTGACAGCCAAAGGTACAACTCACAACTTTTTTGTACATTGGACATCCAAACCAAGCTGATGGAGGCGATTTCACTAAACAATAAAAAGACGGTCCATGCATGGGCCATGTTTGACTGGGCCAATTCTGCATATGCCCTTGTCATTTCGACAGCCATTTTTCCCGGGTATTTTGAGGAGTATTCGCCGAAGACGGTCTCTTTCGGCCAAATTACCTTCAGCAATACGGCGCTCTTTTCCTTCTCAGTTTCTTTTGCGTTTATTGTTATTGGCTTGTTATCTCCTTTGTTGTCGGGCATTGCTGATGCCAGTGGTCGACGACTTTTTTTTCTGAGGATGTTTACGTTGATAGGATCTGTCTCGTGTTCTTCCTTATTTTTCTTTGATGGTCCAGAGGTATGGTGGCTGGGTACCGGAGCGTTTATTCTAGCGACGATTGGCTTTGCAGGAAGTCTTGTATTTTATGACTCCTTTCTTCCATTGATTGCGACCGAAGACAAGTATAATGAATTGAGCGCCAGAGGTTTTACGCTTGGCTACATCGGCAGTGTCCTCTTGCTGATTTGCATTCTGCTGATGATTTTGCAACCCGCCTGGTTTTTATTACCAAATGGTCAGATGGGTGCCAGGGTGGGCTTTCTTTTGGTGGGTGTATGGTGGCTTGGATTTTCGCAATACACCTTTGCTCATTTGCCGGCAGATCAGCGGGTAAGAATGAAAGGGCACATCCTGTCTGGCGGCTACAGGGAAATCATGCATGCATTTGCCAACATTCGCCATCTTAAGTATTTGCGGACATTCCTGCTGGCATTTTTCTTTTACAGTGCCGGTGTGCAGACGGTCATCTATCTGGCCACTTTGTTTGCCAAAAAGGAACTGGGTTTTGGTACCAGTGAATTAATATTGGTTGTATTGATCCTCCAGCTGGTTGCTATCGGAGGCGCCCGGCTATTTTCCTGGCTTGGCAATGTGCGCGGCAACCAGTTTTCCATTCTGGTGATGATAGCTATCTGGATTTTCATTTGTGTAGGCGCTTTCTTTACATACGACAAGATGGCTTTTTATGTACTT
>JAUMBK010000035.1:0-5737 GCA_032115795.1 Saprospiraceae bacterium
ATCCTTTGCTTTGCAAACCACTTAGAAATTTTTACTGGTCCGCGCTCTGAAAAATTTGGGAACCACTTAAATAGTTGTTTAAAGTAAGGGCAATTTTAAATAATTTTGGAAGCAACAAACAACTATCAAAAAACTACAAGAGCAACACTTGAATTACCGTATAAACTCGTATATAAGCCGTGTTTTTTGAGCAAGTTATTAATTAAGGATTAGATTGGGCAACTTATACACAGGTTGGCTTAGACGTGAGAATATAAAATACTTCGTTTCCAAGTAAAATCAATAAAATTACGTTGCTTGTTATGTGTTTAATGCACCGCAGACACTCAAAACCTGACCGGAAACATACAAGGACATATCCGAACCTAAAAAGAGGCAGGCATTGGCTACATCCTCTCCAGAGCCTAGCCTTTTAAGTGGAATGCTATCGATATATCCTTTCTTTTGCTCTTCCGTCAGTACATGCGTCATGTCCGTTTCGATAAAACCAGGGGCAACAGCATTGCATCGGATGTTGCGCGAACCCACTTCTTTGGCGATGGATTTGGTAAACCCTATAATCCCCGCTTTTGAAGCTGCATAATTTGCCTGTCCTGCATTTCCAAAAACACCTACTACGGAGCTCATATTGATGATGGAGCCGGCTTTTTGCTTCATCATCGGTTTAAGGGCGTGTTTTGTCACGTTGAAAACAGACTTTAGGTTAACTTCCATCACCTGATCCCACTGCTCTTCTGTCATACGCAGCATCAGTGTGTCTTTGGTAATGCCTGCATTGTTAATGAGAATATCGATTTTGCCAAACCGGGCAACAACTTCATTGATGAGCTGTTCTGCCTGGCTGTAATCTGCCGCATCTGATTTCATTGCCAATACGGAAACACCCAGTTTTTCTGCTTCTGCAGCCACTTCCATCGCTTTTTGCTCTGACGAAAGATACGTAAATGCAACATCCGCACCTTCCCGGGCAAACGCAAGTACAATCGATTCGCCTATGCCTCGCGATCCTCCCGTAATTAAGGCCACTTTTCCTGATAGAAGTCCCATGATTTTTTTTTGCAAAAATACCCATAATCATGGATATCGCCTTGGTTTCTTTGATTTTTCCCTGTTCCGTTGCTTTTTTGCTTTTGTAAATGCAACATTATTGCAAATTAGAGGTTTGGTTTGTATCTTTGTATCAATAACCCACTATCTATGAAGTTTTCATTTGGGCTGAATGCAGATGCTGCTGGTTTTTTTACTTCCCTTCTTTGTGCAGTGCATTGTTCTGCGGTGCCGATCCTTATTTCGTTTGGGTTGTTGAGTGCCGGAACATGGTTGCATAATCATATGATTGACTGGGTTGTGATTGGCTTGGGTTTTGTCTTTGCATCCTACTCCCTGGTGGGCGATTTTAAACGCCGGCACAGGAATCCCTTGCCACTTATAATGGCCTTAGCGGGCTTTGGTATGTTGCTGCTTGGCATGGTTGAACACCATGGCTGGATGCTTGTATTTAGTGTGCTGGGAGGTCTGTCTGTCGCATCTTCCCATTTGCTCAACTTCCGTCTTACGCGCATGATCACGGTCAAAGCCTAATCCTTTCAACTGACTTTCCTTTTTTGTACTGGTTTCATTTTCGTTTTTCAGGTTTGCATTTGATACGGTAAACCTGGTTGGCATACGGACTAAGTGTTGTATATTTACCTCAGATAAAATTGGTTGTAATGCAACAAAAAGTAGTCGTTGTTGGTGCTGGTTTATGTGGTACACTCTTAGCATTAAGACTTGCGCAGCGTGGTTTCCAGGTGGAAGTTTACGAACGAAGGGCCGACATGCGCAAGACAAATATGTCTGCCGGGCGCTCGATTAATCTCGCTCTTTCTGACCGTGGGATGCGCGGACTTCGGCTTGCCGGCCTGGAGAGCGATATCCTCCCTTTAATTATCCCGATGCTAGGAAGGAAAATTTATCCACGGGAGGGCAATGCACAATTTATGCCATACAGTGGGCGTGACGATGAGTGGATCAACTCTGTTTCCCGTGGGGGCTTGAATGTCTTACTGCTGGATAAAGCCGAAGGAACAGGCAAGATTGCATTTTATTTTGAGACTGAGTGCCTTGATGTCGATTTTGCTCATAAGTCCATGCGTGTCAGGTCAGCACAAACAAAAGAGGTACGTGTTGTCGATGCTGATGTTTTTTTTGGAACGGATGGGGCTGGATCTGCGATTCGCCAGACCATGCTTTCTGAATCTGCCAGGCTGCGATTCAACTTTTCATTACAATACCTGACTACCGGTTATAAGGAATTGGAAATTCCGGCAGGGCAAGGCCGTACCTTTCAATTGGATAAAAATGCGCTGCACATCTGGCCAAGACACGGCTTTATGATAATTGCATTACCCAATCTTGATGGGAGCTTTACTGTGACGCTCTTTCTGCAGATAGCAGGTAACCCTGGTTTTGAAAGTCTCCGGTCGGATACAGAAATCAGGCATTTTTTTACAGAATATTTTCCAGATCTGACTGAACTGATGCCTGATGTACTCGCCGATTTCAGAGCCAACCCCACAAGCTCACTCGGTACAGTAAAATGTTACCCCTGGCAGGTCAATGGCACGTTTTTATTATTGGGAGATGCAGCGCATGCCATCGTCCCTTTTTATGGGCAAGGGATGAATGCATCTTTTGAGGATGTCGTAGTCCTTGATGGCCTCATTGACAAATTTGGGCCAGCTTGGGCGAAGGTGTTTGATGAGTTTCAGACTGTGAGGAAGGTGGATGCCGATGCGATTGCCGATCTGGCTGTAGAAAATGAAAATGAAATGCGCGATGCGACGGCTGATCCGGTTTTTCAGTTGAAGAGAAAGATCGAACTGCAGCTGGAGCAGAACTACCCTGATTATTTCAGCAAATATAGTCTCGTGACATTCCGCGAGGACATTACATACCATGACGCGATGGTAAAAGGCAGAAAGCAGGATGATATTCTGATGGCATATGCCCGTGCTGCGCAATCGATGGAGAATGTGGATTTGAAGGATGTGCTGCAGAGACTGAAAGCATTGCAATGATTTTCGTTATCTTTGGCTTTGAAAATCTCTCTGACGGATAGGGGAGAAAGATTATAAATTCGAAAACAGAACTGTATGGCAATTTCCCAACCTTTTCATCTTCAAAAGTGGATCGATGAACATCGTCATGAATTAAAACCACCGGTGGGTAACCGTAATCTGTATAAAGATGCCGGTGATTATATCGTCATGGTCGTCGCAGGCCCGAATGCCCGCAAGGATTATCACTACAATGAAACTGAAGAACTTTTTTACCAGCTGGAAGGTGATATTACTGTTCGGATCCAGGAAAACGGGCAGGCAGTGGATGTGCCCATCCGGCAGGGTGAAATGTTTTTATTGCCGGCACGCGTGCCTCATTCCCCCATGCGCCCGGAAGGGAGCATAGGTCTTGTCATCGAGGTAAAGCGCACGGGAAATGAGCAGGACGGCCTTCTGTGGTTTTGTGATACATGCAACAACAAACTGCATGAATCTTATTTTCATCTGGATAATATCGAGAAGGATTTTCTTCCCAGATTCCGGCACTACTACGGTTCCGAATCACTGCGAACCTGCCCGAATTGCCACCATGTGATGGAGGCAGACAAACGCTTTGTGGACTAACAACCGGCTATGTCCAAAAAAATCTATTTTGCCTCCGATTTTCACTTAGGCATGGATGCTTTGCTTTCTTCTTTTGAGAGGGAGAAAAAAATCGTTGCCTGGCTGGATAAGATTGCTCCAGAAGCTGAAATGCTCTTCCTTGTCGGCGATGTATTTGATTATTGGTTCGAGTACAAACATGCGATACCCAAGGGCTTTACGCGGCTACTGGGAAAGCTGGCTGAAATGACTGATGCGGGGATTTCTATTCATTTTTTTACAGGAAACCACGATATGTGGATGTTCCGTTACCTTTCAGACCAGATGGGGATTCCGGTACACAGGCAGCCTGTGCGCATGGATTTGATGGGGCAGTCTTTTTTGATTGGACACGGTGATGGACTTGGCCCTGGAGACCGGGGATATAAATTACTAAAAAAAGTGCTTGCAAATCCAGTGTGCCAGGGTGCGTTCAAATGGGTTCACCCGGATATAGGCCTATCTATGATGCGCTTTTTTAGTTCCACAAGCCGAAACTATACCGGCAATGAAGATGTGTTCGGAACTGAAAAAGAGGAGTGGCTTTGGCAATATGCCGAGTCTAGCCTGGTCAACATGCCCACTGATTTTTTTGTATTTGGACACAGGCATTTGCCAATCGATATCACCTTGCGCAACGGCAAAAGCCGGTACATCAATCTCGGTGAATGGATGTATGCCTGTTCATACGGCGTCTGGGACGGCCGCGATTTTTCCATTCAGTTTTTCGATTCAGCGTACACCCGAATTTTTACAAACAGATCGTAATATCTCCTATGAACACAAAAGCAGGCCAGTATTTCCAATTCTTACTTGTGATGCTCATTGTTGCATGTAATCCTGCCAAACAGAGTACCTTGGAGCAGGAGGCTGGTGCAACGAAACCTGCATTGGACGTCCGTTTGCAGTCGCGTCTGGTTGAAGTGGATCATCTGGGACAACTCTATGTGGCAGATCAGAAAAACAGGATTGTGCGGCTGTCTCCTATGTTGAAAGAAATGTATTCCTATGCCAATAACCGGCAAGGGCAGGTGACAGGTTTGGATGCAAGCAACCCATTGCAAATCCTGGCGTTTTACGACGATTTTAATCAGATAAAGGTGTTGGATAACACGCTTTCACTCATTTGGGAGATGAGTTTGGAGAGCATATCACCTGATATTTCTGCCTGTGGCAACAGCAATGATGGGAATATTTGGGTTTTTGATCCGGTTAGGTTGCGTTTGGTGAAAGTCAACCGGGAAGGAACGATTATAAATGAGACCTCCAACCTTGCTGATGTAGGGATGGCTGGTTGTCAAATTTCCGCAATCAGAGAGAAAGCGAATGTGGTTTTGTTATGTGATCCGTCGCGGGGCTTTTATTTTTTTGACAACCTCGGTCAGTACCAATACCATTTTCAGGCATCGGATATCCTGGCTTTTCAATTTGATGGAAGATTTATCACATACTATACACCAACCGGACTAAAGAGGTATTCTCTTGTGTTCAAAGACCGCACTCTTCTTGGTTATCCATTGGATCTTGCTCACCCTACGATGAAGTACATCCTTATGAATAAGGATGGGTTCTATGCTGTCTATGGCGATGGCATTTTGCGTAGGCCGGCAAATGGAAAAGATTGACTATTTCGGACAACCATCGGCGCTGCCTTGTTGTTTAGCAAGCGTCATGCATTTTTATGGAGTACATTACAGATGACCTTTTGCAAAGAGCGTTGCGGCTGGAGTTTCTTTCGGCCGAAGAAGGCTTGTTTTTATTTGAACACGCACCCACAGCGGAGTTGATGTTTGTGGGGAATGCATTGCGGCAGCATCATGTTCCCGGCGATGTCGTCACCTGGATCATCGACAGGAACTCTAATACGACGAATGTATGCATCGCCAATTGTAAATTTTGCAACTTTTACCGCAGGCCTGGCCACGAGGAGTCGTATATTACATCCATCGAAGAATACAAGCAAAAAATAGAGGAAACCTTTGCTTTTGGTGGAGACCAGCTTCTTTTACAAGGAGGGCATCACCCGGATTTGGGTCTTTCTTATTATGTTGATC
>JAUMBK010000035.1:5747-18071 GCA_032115795.1 Saprospiraceae bacterium
CTTTTTCAGACGTTGAAGCGATTGTATCCGCAGCTGAAATTGCACGCCCTGGGACCGCCTGAGATTGCACACATCACAAAATTGGAAAAATCAACCCATACCGAAGTCCTCAGGGCACTCAGGGATGCAGGACTTGACTCTTTGCCAGGCGCAGGTGCTGAGATTCTGGATGACAGGGTGAGGAGATTGATTTCCAAAGGTAAATGTGGAGGGCAGGAATGGCTCGATGTCATGCGTGCCGCGCACCAGCTGGACATTACCACCTCTGCCACCATGATGTTTGGACACATCGAAACAAACAAGGAGAGAATGGAACACTTTGTTGCCCTCAGGGAGGTGCAAAGTGAAAAACCGGCCAATGCCAAAGGATTTCTGGCGTTTATACCCTGGCCATTTATGGACGAAGACACCATTTTGAAGAACATAAAACGGGCGAGAAACCAGTGCACGGGTGATGAGTATGTTCGTATGATTGCGATGAGTCGCATCATGCTGCCCAATGTTGTCAATATCCAGGCTTCCTGGCTTACGGTGGGTAAGAAAGTGGCACAGCTTTGTCTTCATGCCGGGGCCAATGATTTTGGTAGCATCATGATTGAAGAAAATGTCGTTTCTGCTGCAGGGGCAGCTTTTCGTTTTACCTCTGAGGGCATTCAGCAGGCGATCCGAGACGCCGGTTTTACCCCTCAGCTGAGAGACCAGCAATACGCATACCGTGCCTTGCCAGACAATATACGGCAACAGCAACTGGACACACAAACGATGATTGTGGATTAGCAGGCCACTTAGATATCAATGGGACCCTTGCCCTGTCTGATCAACTCTATATCCGAACCGGTACAGTCCAGGATGGTTGAACCCTCCGAATCCCCGAGTCCGCCGTCGGCCAGAATATCCACTTTATTTTGAAATTCCATTTCTATCTCATCAGGATCTGTATGAAATAGCCTGATTTCGTCATCTGCACGCAACGAGGCAGAAATCAGGGGTACGTCCAAAAAGCTGAGTATACCCTGTGCGATGGCATTGTTTGGAATACGGATTCCAATTTCCTGGCGACTGTTGTTGAAAAATTTTTGTACGTAATTGTTGGAAGGCAGAATAAAAGTATAGGGACCGGGCAGGTATCGTTTCATGGCTCTGAATACCGCATTGTCAATTTGTGTTGTGTATTTCGAGACGTTGCTGATATCCGGACAAATCAATGACATGGTTGTCTTTTTTTCTTTCCTGTCGAGAATCCGGCAAATTTGTTCAACACCTTGCCTGTTGGTGAGCAAACATCCCAGAGCGTAGATTGTATCGGTGGGAAAGATGGCAATTTTTCCTTCTTTGAGTGCCGTGGCTACCTCTTTTAAGTCTCTCTGATTCGGGTTGTCCACATGAAAATGGATTCTCTTCATATTGCTCTTTTTTGATTGTCCTAAGGACGGTGAGGTCTTTGTTGAAGATGCAGCTTCTGATGCTGATTGATGTTACCTTCGTAAAGACTTTTTAGTATGTTTGACAATGAATTTTAAAATTTAAATACATGCCATTTGTTTGATTTCAAAAAGAAAAATGAAACCAGGGCAATGCCAGCCCAGTAAAAAATTTCTGCGGCCCATGCCCAGCCAAGGCCGTGATACCAAATCTTGATTACGGCAAAACTATAAATAATATATAAGCACGTAAATGAAACCTGAATAATCAATGCCCTGACCGTATACCCCGTGCCAATGAGGCCGTTAATAAAAATACCACCAATGCCAAAGATCATTAAAATCAGGAAAATGACCGGCATATATGGCTTCGATAACAAGATGAGGCTCATATCCTGGCTTCCAAACAGCGGATAAAGAAAAAATTCTGGAAACATCAGGACTGGCATGGACACCAAAAAGGTGGTCAGTAGGTTGAGTTTGATTGTTTTTAAAATGATGGGCAATACAGCCTGTCGCTTTTTGTTGCCAATGAAGTTGCTGACCAACGTATTGATGCCGGAAGAATATCCCCAGCAGGGGATAGAAAGGATGAGATAGATGGTGCGCAGCAAATTGGAAATTTCCAGTTCTTTGCTGCCAATATTTTCAATAAAACTAAAAAACAAAAACCACGACCCAATGCCCATAAACGATTGAAAAACAACTGGTATGGAGATCGAAAACATATTTGAAAAATCCTTGGAAGATAGCCTGTGGATGCTGAGAAGACCGTATTTTCTGTTTACCTTATCCCAAAACATGTACACAACAAAAACAATAAATGAGACGATCTCTGCAATGGTGCTTGCAAGTGCTGAGCCGGCGATTCCCATCGGGGCGAAGCCAAACTTCCCAAATACAAAAACATAGTTTAAAAAGATGTTTATGGTGATGAGAACAATCGTATCGTACATGATGAATTTGGGTCTCGCAACGCCTGAATAAAAAGAGATCAATGCCACCCCCATATAACTAAAAAAAATTCCCCAGCTCCTGGGCTCAAGGTAGGCAAGGCACTTTTCGAGGATGTCAGGATTGACCACAAACAATTCAAAAAAAGGCCTGCTGTAGAAATGCAACAACAGGAAGAGAACGATGGCAAGAACCAGCTCCAATATAATCAACGACTGAAAATCTATTCCGGCTTGTGCATAATTTTGCTCTCCGTTCCGGCGGGCAATCATGATTTGTCCCCCTCGCGAAAAGCCATAGCCAATGCTTGAGATGATCAGGTAAAACACGCCGACCAATCCTGCAGCGGCAAAATCTGTGTGGTTGTAGTGATACAAAAAAACATTGTCACTGAGTACGATTATATTCTGCCCAGCACTTCCCAACATGATTGGAAAGGACAACGAAATGATCTGTCTATACGAAGTGCTTAGTTTCATACCAGAAGGCAATGTATCAAAAAATCGGCTAAATTGTGATAATATGATAAAGAAAACAGACAAACAGTGTACTTTTGCCGCTCTTTTCTGAATTCTAAACAAATCCAGCATGCACCTGTTTTGTCAACACTTCCGTCTCGCAATCTTTACCTTTGCCATCGGAACATTATGCCAGCCAGTATTTACATTACAGGCGCAAAATAAACAATCAAGCCCCAGTATGAGTCAATCGAAACCGACGCCGCCAATCGCCCCCGTGAAAAAAGTCGCCAACCAACTCCATGGACATGAATGGGAGGACAATTATCATTGGATGCGCTTGTCTGACGAACAAAAAAATGCACAAGAACCAGATGCGCAGACGCAGGAGGTCCTAAACTACCTCAATGCTGAAAATACCTACAGAGAAGCCGTTATGGCGCACACAAAGAAGCTGGAAGAAACGCTTTTTGAAGAGATCAAAGGGAGAATCAAACAGACAGACATGTCCGTGCCGTACAAGGAAAATGGGTATTTTTACATCACCCGGTACGAAGAAGGGAAAGAATATCCCATATATAGCCGGAAGAAGGAAAGCCTCGAGGCACAAGAAGAAATTATGCTCAATGTCAATGACCTTGCACGGGATTTTGCCTATTATGCCGTGGGAGGCCTGGCTGTCAGTCCCGACAATACAATGCTCGCTTACAGCGAAGACACTGTCAGCCGCAGGCAATACACCATTCGTTTAGTGCATTTGGTAAGCCATACGCTGGCCACTGATGTCATCCCCAATACCACAGGGAGCGTTGTCTGGGCGAATGACAACAAAACAATCTTTTACACAAAGAAAGATGCCGCATTGCGGTCGTTTCAGATTTACAGACATACGCTCGGAACTCCCGTAAGCGCAGATGTGCTCGTCTTTCATGAGGAAGACGAAACTTTCAGCACCTACATCTATAAAACAAAATCAAAAAAATACCTGGTCATCGGATCTGCAGCAACCTTGTCACAGGAATACAGAATCCTGGAAGCGGACAATCCCACAGGCACATTCCGGATGTTTCAAGAGCGGGAGCGAAAGCTCGAATATGACATCAGCCATTACGGTGATAAGTGGTATATCCGCACAAACAAAGACGGAGCTGAAAACTTCAAAATAATGGCAACGTCCGAAAATGCAACGCAAAAGGAGCATTGGCAGGATGTCATGCCCTACAATCCAACTGTGTTTATTGAAGGCATTAGTTTGTTTCAGGAATTCATGGTGATAGAAGAAAGAAGGGAAGGCATCACCCAGATCAATATCCAGCCCTGGAACGGGAAAGGGGGGCATTCGATCGCATTTGGTGAGGCGTCATTTACAGCAGGGCTCGATATCAATCCAGACTTTGAAACGGATCTTCTCCGTATCAGTTACACTTCTCTGACAACACCAAACACCACCTATGATTACTCAGTGAGCCAGAAAAAACTGATTGTTCGCAAACAGCAGGAAGTGCTGGGTGGGTTTGACGCGGCCAATTATGTATCCGAAAGGAAACTGGTCAAAGCACGGGACGGAGAATGGGTGCCTATGTCGATTGTCTATAAAAAAGGATTTCCAATCGATGGCACCGGGCCGGTTTTTTTGTATGGCTATGGTTCGTATGGCTATTCGATGGATCCGTATTTTTCCTCTTCCAGACTCAGCCTGCTTGACCGTGGATTTGCCTTTGCCATTGCCCATATACGGGGTGGGCAGGAGATGGGCAGAAAGTGGTACGAAGACGGAAAGTTTCTCAAAAAAAAGAATACGTTCACTGATTTCATTGATTGCGGCGACTACCTTGTGCGTGAGAAATATGCGGCCAAGGATCAGCTGTATGCACATGGAGGCAGTGCCGGTGGATTGTTGATGGGGGCTGTTGTGAATCTGCGTCCTGATTTATGGAAAGGCATTCTGGCGGCGGTGCCCTTTGTGGATGTGATCAATACCATGCTGGACGAAAGTATTCCATTGACGACCGGTGAGTTTGATGAATGGGGAAATCCCAAAGACAAAGAATATTTTGAGTATATGATGTCATACTCGCCGTATGATAATGTAGAAGCGAAAGCCTATCCCGCGATGTTGGTTACCACCGGGTACTGGGATTCGCAGGTACAGTACTGGGAACCGGCAAAATGGGTGGCCAAATTGCGTGCCTACAAAACAGATTCCAACCCCTTGCTGATGTACTGCAACATGGAAACCGGGCATGGTGGGGCATCAGGTAGATTCAGGCGACTTCGGGAAACAGCCATGGAATACGCCTTCTTGCTTGACCTCGCAGGAAAAGGCAACTGACCTCCTGTTTTATTGGGCGTTTTCTCGCTTTAATAGAAGTTTCCAGCTAATCAGCAGGCTGACCAGCATACATAATCCGCCGACAAAAAAGGCTGCCCCAGGAAAAACAAACGGGGCTTTGTCTGTCGTGAAATAATAAAAAATGTTGGTCATCATCACTGGACCCAGAATGGTAGTCAAACTGACAACGCTGGTTAATCCTCCTTGCAACTCACCCTGCTGCGAAGGTTCTACCTTGCCAGCCATATAGGATTGTAGGTTGGGCATGGCAATTCCTCCCAGTGAGTAAGGGACCAGACAGGCAAACAAAAGCAACGTATTGGGGGCAATGGAAAAAAGAAACATTCCCATAGTATAGAGACCAAACCCGATGACAATGGATTTTTCCAAACCGAAAAAATAGGCTGCTTTCTGAGCCAGGCCTGCCTGTACAATCGCGACAAGCAATCCCACTATGGCCAGGGAAATGCCGACGGTGCTTTCAGACCAGTGAAAACGATACATGGTGAAGTAATTCCAGGTACTCTGCACTGCATGGGAGCCAAGATATAAAAATGTTGCTGCTACAAAGAGCCAGGAAAGCTGTTTGTATTTGCCCAATTGACGCAGTGTCCCGATAGGGTTGGCCCGCTTGATATCAAAAGGCCTCCTGTTTTCAACAGACAATGACTCCGGCAATGTGAAATACCCGAATACGAAATTTGCCAGACTGAGGCCGGCCGCAGCATAAAAAGGGAATTTCAGGCTGATATGCCCCAGTATGCCTCCTAAAAACGGGCCGATGATAAATCCCAAACCAAATGCGGCTCCAACCATACCAAAATTTTTTGACCTGTTTTCCGGTGTACTCACATCAGCAATATAGGCAGAGGCTGTCGTAAAACTGGCACCAGTGATGCCCGCAATGATGCGTCCTAAAAAAAACCACCAGTAACTGGGCGCAAAAGCCAGAATGAGGTAGTCAAGTCCAAATCCCAGCAGCGAAAGCAAAAGCACGGGCCTGCGGCCAAACCTGTCACTCAGGGCTCCGATCACCGGGGAGAAAATGAATTGTGCTATGGCGTATGCAAACAACAAGTATCCCCCGTATTTGCTGGCTTCATTGATTTGAATGCCATTCATGTTGGCCAGCAGTTTTGGGAAAACAGGAATGATGATTCCCAGACCGATGACATCGATGAGCAACGTTAGGAAGATAAAGACCAGTGCGGTATCTTTGCTTTTCATTTAACACATTTGTTGGAACAAAGGTATATATTCTACTCTGTTTGATAGAAAATTGTTTGCCTGCCATCGACCATACCACTGAACCCATGCTTACAAATAAACAAATTGCATCCAGATTTGACATGTTGGCCAAATTAATGGAATTGCACAGCGAAAATCCGTTTAAGATAAAATCCTATGCCAATGCGTATTTAAGCCTTCGCAAGCTGGAAGGCAACCTGGCTTTGATGTCAAAGGATGAACTGGCAGCTATCCGGGGTGTGGGACAAACCATCGCTGAAAAAATTCAGGAAATCGTCAGTACCGGTAAACTTGCGGCGTTAACAGAAATGGAGGCAAAAACCCCTGAAGGCATTCGTGAAATGTTGAAAATAAAAGGCTTAGGGCCGAAAAAGGTAAGCCAGATTTGGAGAGAAATGGGCATACTGACAGTCGGCGAATTGTTGTATGCCTGCTATGAAAACCGGCTGGTGCATTTTAAAGGCTTTGGCTTAAAAGCGCAGGATGAAATCCGCCGTCGCATTGAATATTACATGGATGCCCAGGGAAAGTTTTTGTACGCTTCTGTCGAAAAGGAAGCACATGAACTCCTTGCGTTTTTGCGCGCAACCTATATCGATTTTACCTTTGCTTTGTGTGGTGATGTTCGCCGGAAAATGCCCGAAGTGTGCGGCATAGAAATACTGACGGATGCGCCGGCAGGGATATCCTGGCCCACTTTTTCTGATGGGGAAGAACAGGAGGGACAAGCAGCATTTCGGGGTGTTCCCGTTTTTCTTTACCACGAAGCTACAGGAAATCTTGCTTCTTCTTTGTTTTTACGTTCTGGAAGCCAGGTTTTTCTAGATAGTGTGGGTCCCATGCCTGTGGACAAGGCTGATGAGGCATCCATCTTTGCGACGATGGGGCTGCCTGCGTACCCCCCGGAATGCAGGGAGTGGCCGCTTTCTATGCTGCCATCTGAGGGAGGCATTGCCAGCTTGATTTCATTCGAGCACATACGGGGAATCGTGCATAATCATTCGACATACAGCGATGGCTTGCACTCCCTTGAGGACATGGCATCTTATGTGCAAAGCCAGGGCTATGGCTATTTTGTCATATCTGATCATTCTCGTTCGGCGGGCTATGCCGGAGGCCTGTCGATTGAGCAAGTGTACAGGCAGTGGGAGGAAATTGATGCCATCAATAAAAAGTTTGGTGGGCAGTTTACTGTTTTTAAAAGCATCGAAAGTGATATTTTGACCGATGGTTCCCTCGACTACCCGGATGAGGTCCTTGCCGGTTTTGATCTGGTCATTGCATCTGTGCATTCTGTTTTGCAAATGGACGAACAAAAGGCAACGTCCCGGTTGATTAAGGCAATTGAACATCCCGCTACGCGCATCCTGGGGCACCCCACAGGGCGGTTGTTGCTCGCCCGCCCGGGATATCCAGTCGATTACAAAAAAATAGCAGATGCCTGCGCTGCCAATGGGGTGGCGCTTGAACTGAATGCCAACCCCCAGCGACTGGATATCGACTGGACCTGGATTCCCTATGCACAGGAAAAAGGGGTGATGATCAGCATTAATCCGGATGCCCACTCAAAGGAAGCCATTCATCATGTCCGATATGGTGTAGATGCCGCTCGGAAAGGATTGTTGTACCGGAGTGCCTGCCTGAACGCAAAGGATAAAACCCAATTCCTGGATTGGCTGGTGGCAAGGTAACGGAACGAAGGAGGTTGCCAACCATTTATTTTGTGTTAATTACTTGTTAATCGACAATGATGGCAAATCAATTCCGTTGTACAATACATTATATGATCTATTTTTGTAATCATTTATTAATATTTATTTCATCAACATCTTTAAAAGGTAAGAATAATGAAAAAATTCAATTTGTTGGCCATCTTGGCTCTTGTAGCCATGTTTGCAGTGACTTCATGTAAAGATGGAGGAAGTACTGCTGGAGGTACAGAAGCTTCAGGTGATTCTACAGCAGTTGCTGCCACGCCTGCTGATCCTAATTCGCCTGTTACGGCATCACCTGATGGCGCTGCAACTGCTGCTCCTGCGACACCAGCTGGTCCGTTGACTTCAATCAAATTTGATGAAGAAACACATGACTGGGGTACTGTAATGGATGGTGAAAAAGTGACTCATGTATTCAAATTTAAGAATACAGGAAACGAGCCTTTGGTCATAAGCAATGCAAAAGGAAGCTGTGGTTGTACTGTTCCTGAGTGGCCAAGAGATGCTATTGCACCTGGAAAATCTGGTGAAATTAAAGTAGTTTATGACTCAAAAGGAAAAGGAGCTCCAGGTGGAAAGGATGATACCAAGCGAGTGACCATCAATGCAAACATTGAAGGTGGTGAAGCGTATTTGACCATCAAAGGAAAAGTGGACGGCAAGGCGAAATAATCGCGAAGCAAGTCAACAATAAAACAAAAAGGCTGTTCTCTCAGAGAGCAGCCTTTTTTGTATTACTTACCAGCAATTCATTTGTGAAAAGGTATTTTAACCTGATAACATTTAGCCATACTGTGTTCGCCTTGCCTTTTGCTATGGCGGGATTTGTCATGGGTTATCTTGATGCGGAAGCGATTGACTGGCCAGGCAAGCTGATTTCTGTTCTGGCTTGCATGGTCTTTGCAAGAAGTGCAGCCATGGCCTTCAATCGCTGGCTTGACAGGGACATTGACGCTGCCAATCCCAGAACGGTGATCAGAGAGATTCCTGCCGGGATCATATCCCCTGGTTCTGCGTTACGGTTTGTCTTGATTATGAGTGCATGTTTTATTGGCACAACCTGGTTTATCAATCCACTCTGTTTTTGGTTGAGTCCGATTGCACTGTTGGTCATTCTGGGCTATTCCTATACCAAACGATTTACAGCTTTGTGCCATCTTGTGCTTGGATTGGGCCTTGGCCTTGCACCCGTGGGTGCCTACCTTGCTGTA
The DNA here is from genome assembly GCA_032115795.1 of Saprospiraceae bacterium. Taxonomy (GTDB): domain Bacteria; phylum Bacteroidota; class Bacteroidia; order Chitinophagales; family Saprospiraceae; genus OLB9. Next base: position 15,087 of record JAUMBK010000035.1, read on the forward strand.
GCGGGGTATTTCAGTTTATTGCCGGTGATGATGGGGGTATCAGTGCTCCTTTGGGTGGCAGGATTTGACATCATCTACGCCCTGCAGGATGCAGATTTTGACAGAGACAGGCAGCTGCACTCGATACCGGTCTGGCTGGGAATTCGGAAGTCCATGCGCTTATCTGCATTGTTGCACGTGATTTCAGGGTTGACTTTGGCCGTTACTCTCTATTTTCTATCTGTTCAAACGCAAAACCTGGGTTTGCTTGCCTGGTCTGGTTTGGCGCTCTTTTTACTGCTCCTTGTGTACCAGCATGCGATTATCGGAGAAACAGATTTGTCGAGGGTTAACAGGGCGTTTTTTACGACCAATGGGTTTGCCAGCGTTTTTTTTGGGTTGGCTTTGATTTCCGATCTTCTTTCGTGATTTTATACCTATTCCTCCTTCCATTCGTGTAAAAATTGCCGCAATGCCTCTACTGCCCTGGCACGGTGGCTGATGGCATTTTTTGTTTCCTGTGGCAACATGGCAAAGCTTGCATTGTATGTGTCTGGAATAAAAACCGGGTCATATCCAAAACCGCCATCGCCCTCCATCTGATGGGCAATGGTGCCCGTAACAATGCCTTCGAATGTATACACACCTGCTTTGCTGTAAAGTGCGATGATTGTCCTGAATCTGGCTGTCCTGTCTTCTTGTTCTTCAAGGGCATGCAGGAGCTTGTCGATGTTTTTTTGCATATTTCGTTCTTCTCCGGCATACCGGGCAGTTTTGACACCGGGTTCACCGTTCAGGCTGTGTACTTCCAGGCCCGTGTCTTCTGCCAGTGCGGTAGCGCCTGTTTTTTCAAAGAGGAATTTTGCTTTGGCAATCGCATTTTCTTCCAGCGTATTGCCTTCTTCCGGGATTTCGTCGACTATACCCAAATCCCGGAGGCCAAGGATGGGCGTTTCACTCAATATTGCGCGCAGTTCGTCCAGCTTATGCTGGGATGAGGTTGCAAAAATAAGGGCTTCCATGTGCGTCTAATTTAGTTTATGACGTTCAGCGTAAATTGATTTTATTGCCACATGGCATCGTGGATAAAGTATAATATCAATTTCTGTTGTGAGTGAATGATTTTAGTATTCTTTTTGTTTTTGTGGAACTTTTTTACATAAAAATACGTTTTCAGCCTTTTTAGGATGTAAGAAACATTGCCTGAAGCAGTTGCCACAGAGTTTGTTTTTTGCTAAGCACGGCATTGATTTCTCGCAGTGACGGGCACAACAGCATCCGGCTGCTTTCAAAATAGACAATTTTATCCTGTACTGCTTCCACCTGGAGGCCAATCCGTGCAGGCTGCACGCCAAACAGGAGGATATCCAGGTAGGTGACACCGGAGGCGGACAAAGAATAATCCTTCCCCATTTCGAGGGATGCCATATACACGTCCTCAGCTGACTGGTACTTGATGGCGGTAATCATCTTTTCCAGTGTCTCTTTTTCTGCCGTCAATGTCTCCTCTTCATTGAAAACAACGAGCAGGCCTCGCTTGCCCTTTCCCGACATACGTGAAGCCTTGATTGGCTCAGGAATGAGAAATACTTGCGTACTATGGCTTTTTATCAAAATAATATTTTAAAATACTGAACCAATTTGACTTTTTTAAAAATTTAATTTTAAATTATTTTCAAATCAAAATATTAAAAAATAATTCTAATTTTGTGCTGCAAAGTAATGACAAAAGAAGGACAGCTGCAACAATTGAGCCTTTAAAATGGTTGACTTTCGTTACTTTGTTTGCCGTGTTGGCAGAGAGAGACAGAACCTAAACCCTGACCCAATGCAATATACTTTTTCAACGACCAGGACCGAAGCCTCCGGCATTTCGAAGGTTGATTTTTCTAATCTACCCTTCGGCAAGATTTACACTGACCATATGTTTGTGGCAGATTATATCGATGGCCAGTGGACCAATCTCGAAATCCGCCCTGTGGCCCCGATTCCTACGCATCCTGGCAATATGGCCTGGCACTATGGTCAGGCAATTTTTGAAGGAATGAAGGCAAGCAGAGACGCTGCAGGAAATGCCCTTCTTTTCCGGCCTGAGATGCATGCCAAACGGTTTAATGCCTCAGCGCGAAGGATGTGTATGCCGGATGTGCCGGAAGTGCTATTCCTTCAGGCCATCCACACCCTGATTGACATGGAAAAGGAATGGATACCCCAGCAGGTGGGGTCAGCGATGTATATCCGCCCGTTCATGTATGCGACGGATGAGACCATTGGTGTAAAAGCATCAGATACGTACCGGTTTATTATTTTTGTTATGCCGGTGGGTCCGTATTACAACCAACCAGTAAAACTTCTTGCCCAGGACCAGTATGTTCGTGCGGTCGTTGGAGGCGTTGGTGAGGCAAAGACAGCCGGCAATTATGCCGCATCCTTACTGCCAGCCATGATGGCGAAAAAGGAAGGCTACGACCAGGTGATGTGGCTGGATGGGATTCATAAACAATACATTCAGGAAGTGGGTACGATGAATATCTTTTTTGTCGCAGGGGATGAAGTGCTGACACCGAATCTCGATGGCGCTATTCTGGCTGGAATCACACGGGACAGTGTCATTGCCTTGCTCACCGACAAAGGATACAAAGTGACGGAAAGGCCGATCACGATCCAGGAAATCATAGATATGTCGCATGCCGGAAAACTTACTGAAGTGTTTGGCACAGGTACTGCAGCCGTCATTGCACCGGTTGAGGTAATCAAGTACAAGGACCACATCATCAAACTGAATATGGAAAACAGACAAGTGAGTACATGGGTCTACGACACGATCAATGGCATACGAAGCGGATTGGTTGAAGATAAATTCGGTTGGCTGGTTCCCGCATAAAAAGAATTTACCCCAATTTGAAAAGCGGCTTTCAGCAGGGATTACTTAATGATCGCATACTTTATATCCAAATGGAATATTGCGAGAATAAAACGTTGAGGTAAAATATTAAATCCTTTATT
>JAUMBK010000036.1:0-5711 GCA_032115795.1 Saprospiraceae bacterium
AGGCTGGAGGCAATTGATTCTTGATCTGAAAATTACTATCCAGAAGGACCACGCCCGGTATAGGCCCACTAAGGAGATATTCTCCGGGGCTTCCTTCAATGGCATGTACCCTTGAAAAGTTGACATTTGTCAGACTATCGAGCGTGACAATTCTTGGCTGGACATCTACGATTGTATCATTTTTTATTGACCAGATATAAAGATCTTTGGTTCCATGTCCACTGACAACCAAGCTTGCCTTAGCGGCAGGATTGCCTATGACCGTCATAGCATCACCCAGCCTGGCCGGTGCCATCGGGTATTCCAGCAAAACAGAAGGAGCTGCGTTCAGGTCTTTCCAGGTGTACACCTTAAAAACACCTCCAACAAAAACCATATTACACAAAAAGAGCTGATCATTAGCACAGGAAAGATCTGACAAAACAAATGTGCCACCTGCAATTCCAGTAATATCCAGTTCCGTCGGGTTGGCGGTGGCGTCAGCTGCATCCCAAACATACACATGGTTGCCGTTTTGACGCGATGCCACATATACATTTTCCCCATCAAAACAGGCACCCCGGTTGTTTCCTGCATTATCAATCAGTACAGGCAGTTGTTCTGTTGCTTTACTTTTATCAAACAACCTGGTGACGGGCCAGGGTGCAGACTGTCCAAACAGGTGTACAGACAAGAAAATGTAGCACGAAAAAACCATTGTGCTCCGATGAATGCTTGTGTTAAAATGCTTCATAAACCTAATTTTAGCTTACTTAAAAGGTGAATCATTAAGATCATTATCAATAGTAAATGACCAAAACGTTTGATATTATCCTTTTTTTTACTAAAATTTTCAGGGCCTGATTCTAGAAATACTGAAAAAATCAAAATTTTAAAAATGCACCCGGAATAAATTCCTGTTTAGTAAAGAAATTTCAATAGAAATGCAGTAAATAATTTTCCTGAATGCATAGATAATTTTTCATACAATGTAGCAATTGCCTTATAAATAATTTTATAGGCGGAAGATTGCTCCGTATCCATAATATCTGCAATTTTTTCATAGCTCATTCCTTCATAATAGCGAAGGTATATAGCTTCTTTTTGCCTGCGAGGAAGCTCATTGATTGCCTGAGAAATTTGCCTTACACGAATCATGGTTATTTCGTCATGAATCATTTTCTGTTCAGCATGAAATACCCCGTCAAAAAAGTCATCTGTTACCGTATCACCGCTTTTTTTCCATTCCTCCTTAAGTCGTTTATGTATCTCCACTCGCAGACATTTGTATAAATAAAATTTGACGGAGGTTGTCTTTCCAAGTTTGCTTCGCTTTTGATGCAGCGTAATGAAAATCTCCTGAATACAATCCTCTGTAATCTGATGATTTTTAGTAAACTTAAAACCGTAATTAAATAAATCTCTTGCAAAAATCCTGTAAATAGTTTCAAGACTGCCCGGGACATTGTCAAGAAAAGCTTGCCATAAACTGCTTTCGGATTCAAATGAGGAAAGTTCTCGTTGCATGGTTTCAGGAGTATTTTACATCATTTTACACCATTGTCTATATCGGTTGTACAAGTGTCCTGCCTGCATGTAAGCTGACTGAGGACTCATAAAATGTGAAAACTCAAAAGTGATGGCTTTGTCATAGCCGGCGCGGCCAGCTGCTTCGAGTTTCATGCGCAACTTATCAAACTTGATTGGTAAAAACTTGATCGGCATATCGCGGTCAAATGATTCGGCATTCGTCCAGCATTGCATGCCAAACTGGTCAGCCATCCTTTTATTGACAGAAAAGAAGTCATCCAGTTCATGGAAGTCGATATGGCCGTCCTGAAATGCAACGGCATCAACCACATGATGGATGCCCGAAAAGATTTCCATCCATTCCTCTTCGTGCTCGCGCACACTGACTGCCTGGTCTTTGTATAGGGTTGCCTGGGCAGCCATAACTGCCTTTTTACCGTCAATCCAGGGTGAGATGAGCGTGGGCAGGCCTCCGCTTACGTCTTTGCATTGCTGCCCCAGTGCTGAAAATGATTCGATGGCTCCTTTGGTTTTCCGGCTGATTTCCATGCTCAGGTACCAGCCTCCAAAAGAGGTGTGGTGTCCGTATCGCTGCCAGATCTCATCGATGACGTAGCGATTGACATCAATTTCGCAAGACATATCTCCGGTATCCCAGTACTCACCGCTGTCATAGAGGCCAAAATAGAATTTCATACCATACTGAGTGGCGAGAGTCAGGAAGAGTTCGACCAGGTCCTGGGAAGGCGCATAGCACCCTTTGTTCTGCATCAGGTAAGGGGAGGGCCATGTCAGGAAACGTCGATAACCGCCCCTGATCAGGATGACGGTATCGATGCCGATGGCCTTCATGTGTCTGAAATCGGACTCCCATTCTTGCGGTCCCCAGTTCTGGTGGGGTATATCGTGACTGATTTCGTCGAGAAAAGTACCTGTAATTCTCATGTTGTTTCTATTTGATCGAGTTTGCGCAATGGGTTCCACCACATCTTTTTGAGCCAGGCAGATGTCAGGATCAGCACACCACACCAAAGTACCATCTGTGTATTCTCTTTGATCATAAAATAAATGGGGATGACGACTTGCGCCATTTGCCAGGCAATACCGACAAGGATGTTCAGGGCATCTTTGCCAAAGTCCTGGTTTGGTTCAAACTGAGGATCTGCGGCCATGACTGCCTTTTTGACTGGTCCCCAGAAGCCCCAGGGGCGGGTTTGGCGGTAAAACCGGATCACGGCATCCATATCTTCAACGGGATGAAGTAAAGTACCAAGGACCGAGGCCAGCAGAGAGATAAAAAGAATCAGCGGGAAGACATAGATATCCACGTACTGAGGGAAGAAAAACAGCTTTACGGTCGAGGCAATCAATCCGGCCAGCATGCCGTAGAAGTAGCCATAACCCGTAAAACGCCACCATATCCACTTGAGTGCATTGGCAGCGGCATATCCTCCATACAGGGCAGAGGTAATCCAAAGCGTTAGCTGGTTGAGAGACGAAGCGTAAAAGCCAAAGACAATGCCGATGGTGACAAGAGCCAGCGAAGCATACACACTGACGCGCAGATATGTTTTTTCATCAGCATCAGGGCGGATGTATTTTTTGTAAATATCATTCACGATATAGGCTGGTGCAGAGTTGACAAAAGCCGAAAAAGTACCCATGAAGGCCGCCAGCAGTCCGGCCAGAAGCAAGCCTTTCAGTCCGGCAGGGACAAATTTCTGGATGGCCAAGGGAAGTACCTGCTCGAAGTCAATCTGACTGCCCAGTGCCTGGATTTCAGGTCCTAGATAGACCAGACCTAGCACGCTGAAGGCGGCCACCATCAGGTACCTGGGCATATATAATACTACTATGGTCAAAATTCCCATTTTTGCCGCTTCAGAAGGGCTGCCTGCCGCCAGAATGCGCTGCATGTCATAGCTTGGAACCGGCCCGGCAAGGGAAGCAAAAATCCCTTTGAAAACCATCAATAAAAACAAGGTTCCAAACAAGCTAAAGCCATCTGCCAGGATTTTCTCATTGACTGCCGGATAAGGTGTATTTGTCCAGTCCAGACCCAGCTGCCACCCAAACCAGAGGTTATCCCAGCCAGCAGGGACAGCAGCCATCACCTGTTCATGTGTAACAGACGTGTAAGCTATATAGCCGATAGCCAGACACGAAACTGTCAATATCAGCAATTGGAGTACTTCGGTGAATACAACGGAATACATTCCTCCCTTAATGGTATACACTGCGGTCAGACCACACACCAGCAAGGCATAGGCGTGGGCCGATGATAGCCCGATGGATGGCATTGCCAGATCCCAGGGCATGACCAATACACAAAACTTGCCTATGCCCTCAAAAAAATAGGCAAGAAAACCTACTACACTGATGACTGCAAATACCACTATAATCAGGTGTGACAACCTGGCACCTTTTCCCTCACCAAAGCGAAAAGTAATCCACTGTGCTCCCGTCATAACGTTGGACCTACGCATCCAAATGGCTAAGTAAACGAAGACAAAGACCTGATTCCATACCGGCCAAAGCCACGGAATCCAGGCACTTTTCAAGCCATAAACAAAAAGGATGCTCACCGTCCACATAGCACCCGAAATATCAAACATGCCCGACGCATTGCTTAGACCAAGCATATACCACTTCAGCTTGTTGCCTCCCAGGAAATACGAACTGAGGTCTTTGGAGGCCAGGCGTGCATACCAGAAGCCCATGCCCAGTACAAGGGCCATGTATGACAAAAGGATACCAATATCGAGGGCAGATAACGTCATTTTGAGTGATTTTTAATTTGCTGAAGGTGCCCATTCAGGTCAATCGACCTGGAAAATGGACGAAGCACTATATCCAATAAGAAGGAAACATGCCTTCTTGATAATGGGGATGTATTCGTCCAGGGTAAAAAAGGTTCATTCTTTTTCAGAAGGTCAATAATAGCGTTTGTTTTTACCTCCTCAGAGCTAACTTTGACAATTTCCGTAAATGAGCCGATGGTGACAATCTCCTCTTCCTTACCATGCTTTGGGTTGACATCTATTCCAAATACCCGCATTCCCTCTGTCAGGTCTGCCTTTCGACACAGGCTGTCCGGATAAAACCATGTCTGGTTTGCCCATTTGTAAGGTATGCCTTTGCCCCGAAGTAAGCCGGAGGCGCCAATTCGCTGGATAGGCTGAAAATCGGGATCGGATGGAGGAACATCAATATACGGCATGATGTATGCACCCTGGTCAAGCAGTGATTGCTGTATTTCCCTGATGGAAACCTTGTCCGGAGCCAGTTTTTTCAGGCTGGCCAGTGCTGCCAGCGTCCCTGCTGCCTGACCGATACCTAGAACGACAGGCTGCAACCGGCTTGCACCGTTGACAATGTTGGATACACTGATACTTTTTTCGGCGACCACCAAGGGCAAGTCAGACTGAGGCAGCAAACTACCCAGCGGAAGGTTGTAAGACGGGGCTTTGATATTGATAAAATCGATTGCCGGCGCTTCGGGATTCTGCTTATGATGGTGGTCAATCGGGTAATCACCTACAGCAATGCCGGTTCGGTACCAGGCTTCTTTCTGGTCGTAGGGATGAAGAATGTGGTTGACCAACAAACGAGCCTTTCCCTTTACTCGCCTTGACTCCCGATGATAGGGAATTATAGGAAGTTTATCTACCGTGGGGAACTCGTCGTTTGCCAGTCCCAGGTGGGTAAAACCCAGTTCATTTTGAAGAAAATAGACAAATTTCAAAGTATGGTCCTTGGCTTTCTGTAAGGCCGACGCCCGCTCAGCAGGCGACATTCGCAGCACATTCAAATAGAGATCATTGCCACAGTTGGGCCAATTGATCATATACTTTCCGTTGGGAAGTCGTCCATACTCCAGCATTTTCTGGCAGTCAAGCAATGGCTGCCCTTTGGTGGAAGGATCACGGGTATCACAACAACACCTGAATTTTTCTGGCTCATATCCGGCCGGTCTTGGCAAGAGGTGATCTTCGCCTGCTTTGTATTCCTTAAGGATAGCTACCCAGGTCAGGTCCTGCACTATATCATTAGACTGAGCGGGTGCATACATTTCACCTGTTTCAGGTCCGCTGTCCATGCCTATATCCGCAGGTATTCCCAGTTTTTCGACAAGATCACCCAATTCGGTAGCATCAATGACAATATCGGATGTAAACTGCATCAATGAATCATGCCTAAGA
>JAUMBK010000037.1:0-5829 GCA_032115795.1 Saprospiraceae bacterium
TTCCAGGTAGCCGGAGACATCGAAAACTACTACAACAGAAAACAAAATGCAAAATACACCTCTCGCACTGACAAGCCTGTGGAAAGTATGATGTGGAAGAATTCGTTTTAGTGAGATTTGTGGGGTAATGGTCATGAAATATCCCTGTATGCTGCGCCCTCCCCTTTTTTCTGGAAAAAGAAGGTTGATTGCTACGCAGAATTCTTATTTTTGGTGAAAGATCAGCAACATGGCAAATCCGTTACACATTCTTTGTATTTCCCGCTTTTTTAAGGGCAATGATTTTATACGGAGTGCCGCCACACAAGGCCATAAAGTGTATTTGCTGACGAGCAAGAAGCTGGAGAATGATTCCTGGTGCTGGGAAAGCATCACAGATGTGTATTTTATGCTGGAAGATGAAGAGGGCCAGTGGAACAAAAAACACCTGGTCGAGGGCCTCGCCCATACGCTTCGGTACCTTTCCTTTGATATTTTTGTAGCTCTGGATGACTTTGATGTCGAACATGTCGCGTTTCTGCGAGAGTATTTTCGCATCCCGGGCATGGGTGAAACCACAGCCAGGTATTTCAGAGACAAACTGGCCATGCGCATGCAAGCGGCGGCTCATGGCATTCCTGTACCTCAGTTTTCCAGCTTGTTTCACGATGCAGATATTCACGCATTTATAGAAACGGTACCCGCACCCTGGCTGGTGAAACCACGCATGCAGGCTTCTGCGGCAGGCATTAAAAAAATCGAGGACGCAGCATCATTATGGAGTCACCTTGACTACCTTGGCAGTGAACGACATGAATATCTCATTGAGCAGTACAGACCCGGTCAAGTATATCATGTGGATGCGCTCTCCTTTGATGGGAATGTGGTCTTTTCCCAAGCAAGTCAATATATTGATCCTCCGTTTGATGTAGCACATGGGGGTGGTATTTTCAGATCAAGTTCCATGTCAAATGAGGAAGAAGACGCGAGCATGCTGGCACTGCTAAACAAACAAGTGCTTCAGGCCTTTGGCATGAAATACAGTGCCTGCCATACGGAGTTTATCAAATCACACCAGGATGGCAACTTCTATTTCCTGGAGACAGCCTCCAGAGTGGGAGGTGCCAATATTGCTGAAATGGTCGAATTTGCCACAGGAATCAATCTCTGGAAAGAATGGGCTTTGCTGGAAATCGCAGCCTGTACAAAGAGGCCGTATACTCCTCCCCCTGCCAAGCAACTTCATGCAGGCATCCTTATTTCGTTGACATCAAGTAAAGAAGTCGACGACAGTGTATTTACAGATCCGGAAATTGTATGGCGATTAAAAAAGGACCATCACATTGGAATGATTGTACAAAGCCATTCCAAGGAGCGTGTCAGGAGTTTGCTTGATCAATATGCAGGACAAATCAGGGCTTCCTTCCATGCGAGCATGCCCTCAAAGGAAAAGCTGATTGATTAAATAAAAAAGGGAAGTTACCCTTCCCTTACATTATTTATCCACCAAAATCGTCAAACGATATATTCTCTTGCGGTACGCCCAAGTCATCCAGTGCTTTGATGACCGACTGGTTCATCATTGGAGGTCCACAGAAATAATATTCTACTTCCTCAGGCTCTGAGTGTGTTGCCAAGTATTCTTTCACACACACCGGCATAATAAAGCCTTTAAATCCATCACCTGGTGCATCCAGGCTTTCTTTCACCTGCCAGTTATCCTCAGGCAGTGGGTTGTCTAGAGCAACATAAAACCGGAAATTGGGAAACTCCTTTTCTATTTGTCTAAACTCATCGATGTAAAATAACTCACGCTTTGTCCTCCCCCCATACCAGAAGGAAACTTTCCTATCTGTTGTTTTCAGGGTGTGAAACAAATGGAACAAATGCGATCTCAGCGGAGCCATACCCGCACCTCCTCCGATATAGACCATTTCCTTTTTAGTAGGCTTTATAAAGAATTCACCATATGGTCCTGAAATAGTGCACTTATCGCCCGGTTTGAGGCTGAACACATAAGAGGAGCATACACCGGGATTCACATTCATCCAGCCATTGGTGGCCCGGTCAAATGGAGGTGTTGCGATACGTATATTCAACTTGATGATGTTTCCCTCTGCAGGGTGGTTTGCCATAGAATACGCTCTGAATTGAGGCTCTTCATTGACCATCTTCAAATCCCACAATTTAAATGTATCCCATTCCGATTTGAATTTATTTGGATCACCATGGTAGCTTGGGTGCGCCGTGATATCCATTTTCTTGTAATCAACAGTAACCTCAGGTACATCGATCTGAATATATCCACCTGACTGGAAATCCATGTGCTCTCCTTCGGGCAATTTGACGACAAATTCCTTAATGAAAGAGGCGACATTGTAATTTGAAACTACCTCACATTCCCACTTCTTAATACCAAAAATCTCTTCCGGAATGCCGATATGCATGTCCTGACGTACTTTAACCTGGCACGCAAGTCGCATGCCTTCCGCTGCTTCCTTTTTAGTCAGGTGGTTGAGTTCTGTGGGAAGTACATCTCCCCCACCTTCATACACATGACACTCACACATAGCGCACGTACCACCACCCCCGCAAGCCGAAGGAAGGAAAATCTTTTTATCCGCCAATGTTGACAACAGGGAAGATCCGGGTGAAACAAGGATAGGATTATCTTCATCATTGTTCACTATGATGCGCACATCGCCCTGCGCCACCAGCTTTTTCCGCGCCACAATAAGCATGTAGGACAAAGCGAGTATGACAGCTGTAAATACGACAACAGCCATGATTACGGACGTCCAGGATATTAACACAAACAAGGTCATATTCTCTTACATTTGAAATTATCGTAATAGTTAAAATGCAGCAGGATCAATGCCCATCAATCCCATGAAGGCAATACCCATCAATCCGGTAAGAATGAATGCCATGCCCAATCCTCTCAAAGGGGCAGGAATCACTGAATAAGCCATTTTTTCACGTATACCGGCGATGGCTACAATTGCCAGTGCCCAGCCAACACCCCCTCCAAGGCCAAATGAGACAGATTCTGCAAATCCATACTCTTTTGTAATCATGAATAGTGAACCACCAAGAATGGCACAGTTCACTGTAATCAAAGGCAGGAATATACCAAGCGAGTTATACAAAGAGGGTGAAAATTTTTCGACCACCATTTCGACTAATTGCACAAGTGCCGCAATGGTCGAAATAAAAATGATAAATCTTAAAAAGGTGAGGTCAAGTCCAAAAATACCGTTTTCACCCAAAAGGTAGTAGTCAATCAACCAGTTCATTGGAATGGTCAGGCCCTGCACAAAGATGACAGCGATACCTAAACCTAAGGCTGTTTTTACGCTTTTGGATACTGCCAAAAAAGAACACATCCCCAAAAAATAGGAAAGGGCAAGGTTTTCAATAAAAGCAGATTTAACGAAAATATTTAAAATATCTCCCATGACAAATTATTTTTTCTTAAGAAATGTCAATTAATTTTCGGTTCACCCCACGCTGGATCCAAATGATGATGGCAACCAGGAACATTGCAGCGGGGGATAATATCAAAAGGTTGTTTGCGGTATACCAAGTTAAAAAAGAAAACTCGGATGTGTTCAGCGCATATTCTGAAGTGGGACCGATGATCTTCCAGTCCATAAACGACCCTTTACCAAAAATTTCCCTGGTCGCAGCTACTGCGATCAAAATCACGGCGTACCCCAATCCATTGCCAATCCCGTCCAAGAATGACTTCCATGGCTTGTTTGACATTGCAAACGCCTCCAAACGACCCATCAATATGCAATTTGTAATGATGAGTCCAATAAACACGGATAAGTCTTTCCAGATAGGATAATTTACTGCTTTTAAAACCAGTTCCACTACTGTCACCAGAAATGCAATAATCACAAGCTGGGCTATCATTCTTATCTGCTTTGGAATATATTCCCGCAACATTGATGTAAACATATTTGAAAATGCCGTAACCAATATTACTGCAACTCCCATGACGATTGCTTTGGTAACCAGGGTGGTGACGGCCAATGCCGAACAGACTCCCAGAATCTGAACAGTGACCGGATTATTGTCGTTAATGGGATCAAAAATTAACTTCTTTTCCTCCTTTCCAAAGGAAAAAGCGGCTTCGTTTTTTACTTGAATATCAGTTACTTCTGCCATTGTATGCTGTTTTACTCCGTTTTTTTATTCTTCAATAAATAGGGCTCATAATATTTAATACCTCGTTTTAACATTTCTGCAACGCCTGTCCCTGTAATTGTTGCGCCAGAGATGGCATCGACCTGGTGTGCCTGGTCTTTTATTCCTCCTTTGACTACGGCAATGGATGTGAATTCGCCTTGTTCATTATAGAACTTCCGTCCCGTAAACTGGCTATACCAATTTTTATTGTCTTTAATTTCTGCCCCCAAACCGGGCGTTTCTCCCTTATGATCAAACGCCTCCCCTGCTATTGTATTAAAATCAGAATCCAGCGCAATATAACCCCAGATTTCATCCCAAAGTCCTTTGCCCCGTGCATAAACTATGGTGTATTTCTTTCCGTCTGCCCCAGTAAATATATACACTGGAAGGAGTTTGTCCGCATCAGGCTTTTTGGCCTCTTTTGCCAGATCAAGTCCTTCGGCTGTGGAAGCCGTCCCTCCCGTTGCTGCCTTGATCTGTTCCGGAGTCAATTCCTCCCCCCTGGCATTCAAGACTTTTTGTTCAATTTGCTTGCTAAAGATATCCTGGACTTCTTCATTGGGCATATTCGCAATGTCCTTTCCCAACTGGGCAGCGACTGCAGATAAAATCCCTTTTTTATTGTATACCGCTTCGTTTTCAGCATGAATATCCTTGAGTCCTGATACCATCAAGGCCAGAACAAACGCCACTATCACAGTCATGACAATGGTAAACCTGATAATATAATTGGTACTATGCACGATTCAGTCGTTTTTTAATGTTTGACTCCAATACAAAATAATCGATCGTAGGGGCAAAAGTATTCATGAACAAGATGGCCAACATCCATCCTTCAGGATATGCCGGGTTCATTACACGAATCAGCATGCCAATAAATCCAATCATGATGCCATATATCCACTTACCATTATTTGTTGTGGATGCAGTCACCGGATCCGTCGCCATAAAGGCCATTGCAAAAAGGAAAGAACCCATGAGTAAGTGCTGGCTCCAGGTAACCTGCATGAACGGCGTTGTTCCGATGGCATTCAACATCAAAGTAGTTCCAACCAGACCAACCATCATCCCTGCCATTATTCTCCAGCTAGCCACACGTGTCAGGATCAAAATGACAGCACCAATCAGGATAAAGACCTTGTTTGTTTCACCGATGGAACCAGGAACGGCTCCCCACAACAACTGGCCTTCAGAAAAAATGGTGGTCACCTTTGCCCAACCACCCTCGTACGCGAGTGCCAGCGGTGTTGCCCCACTAAACCCATCCGCTACTTTGGTTGCTGTATCAAACAAACTCAGACCCAGCGATTCAAAAATACCATTAAAGAAGGAAGTGTGCCACCATCCATACACGGCAGATGCCCCGGCACTGATTTTTTCATACCCTGATACCCAGCACTGGTCTCCCGAAATTGTCAGGGGGTAGGCAAAAAAGATAAATACTCTTGATAAAAGGGCAATATTCCAGATATTCATGCCTGTGCCACCAAACGCTTCCTTCCCGATAATTACAGCAAAAATGATGGAAAGAGACAATATCCAAAGAGGAATATCCGGAGGCATGATTAATGGGATCAAGGCACCTGTAACCAGGTATCCTTCTTCCACGGCATGTCCTTTTTTTGCAGCGTAATAAAATTCGATACCGAG